>JAPKYE010000055.1 GCA_026394495.1 Methanobacteriota archaeon
GACAAAACCTTGGCTGAAGAAGATGTGGTGTATCGCGGCAATAACTGTGAGATACAGGAAGCGTATGTATCATATTCTCTATCTATATGGCAAACCTTATGATCCAAAGAACCCAATTATCGGTTTAGATGAAAAACCAAAACAACTTCTAGAGGAAAGCAGAAAATCAATACTGATGAAACCTGGTCGATTGGAGAAATATGATTATGAATACGTTCGAAACGGAAACGCTAACATCTTCATGGCAATAGATTTTAAAGGAGGAATACGCACTACTCGCGTCACATCGCATAGAACTAAACGAGACTTTGCTAAATTTATCAAACATCTCGTAGATCGAGTTTATCCAGATGCCACTAAATTGCACTTTGTGGTCGATAATCTCAACACCCATAATGAATCCGCAATATTAGAAACGAATGATGTCAAGGAAGCAAAAAGGATATTGAAAAAGATCAAGTTCCATTATACTCCAGAACATGCGAGTTGGTTGAATGTAGCCGAGATAGAAATCGGAGTTATGGATACCCAATGCACAAGGAGACGGATTGGAGATAAAGTACAATTGAGAAAACTTGTTCATTCTTGGACGACAAAAAGGAATGAACAAAAGATGACGATCGATTGGAAGTTCACTCGCTATAAAGCAGATAAGAAACTATCGAAACACTATGTAACATAATTACATTGTCATTACACTAGAGGTCTGATACAATCAGTGATGATCATCTTTATCTCTCTTCTGCTTGGTGTAACGTTCGTCTTTGGGCTCATAAACATACTCGGTACTATCGTGATTGTGATTCTTGCATCAACATGTTTTGCATGTCTGTCCATTGTGTTTGCATCTTTATTACGACGCAGAGAGCGTTTCATGGGAGTCATTCAGCTCATTACCATGCCGTTTTTTTTTGCGAGTAACGCTCTTTACCCGGTTGATACTATGCCTCAGATCCTACAATATGTGACAAAAATAAACCCACTGTACTATGTTGTGGATGCTCTTCGATCCCTTCTAATCACAAATGATTTAACAAATGTTCCTTTAGACATCGGTATCTTATTGTTGATTACCACGTTTTTTGTTCTCGCGGGAGCATGGGGTCTGAAAAGACTCATGGAATAAAAAAAGGAAGAAGAAGAAAAAAAAGAGATGCTGTTTTCTTTCTTACTTACTCATCGCTCGTTTGAACATTGGTACTGCAATCAGAAGAAGTATTATACCAAATGCAACAAGGATTACGATTTCAGTTCCTACTGCTGAAGCGTCAGCACCAAGGACCATTACTTTTCGTAAAGCGGTTGTCGCATACGTTAATGGAAGGAATTTCGCAATGCCTTGCATGTACCACGGCATCTGTTGCAGGGGGAAAAATACACCGGAGAGAAACATCATGGGAAACATCAGTGTCATCATGACCATGGTCGCGGTTTCTTCATTTTCAGTAAATGATGTGATGAGAATTCCAAGACCGACGAAGCTAAAGACCGATAATAAAATGAGGAATATGACAAGCAGAATACTTCCTTCGATAACAACCCCGAAGAGAAGCACGGCCAGGATGAGAATGAGAAATCCTTGAATCATGCCTCGAATCGTCTGAGCCATGACTTTTCCCAGGATGATTGACAGACGGTTGATTGGTGCAGCAAGCATTCCATCAAGCGTACCCATGTCTTTTTCGTAAGAAATCGCATGCGGTAGTCCGGTCATGAGCGCCATCATAACGATCATTGCGACGATACCGGGTGCGACAAACTGGAAATAGTTTGTTGAATCCCCAGGGATGATTCCTTTGGATTGGACTTTATAGGGTGTTACCATGCTTGTTGCCTGGGTTTCAGATAATTGGTAGGTGATGTTGAGTTTTTGGACCGCCATTTGTTGGCCCATCGCTTCAATAGTTTTCGATAGCACCGCTTGAATCGTCGCGGACATCTGAGGATTTGACTGGTCAATAACAATGATGATAGTGCCCTGTTTCCCAGAAAGAATATCTGATGTGAAGTTCTCCGGAATAATAATTCCACCATTGACTTCAGCATTTTGGAGCATATTTTTGATATCATCAAAATCTGTTGCAGTATGAAGATCCATCATCCCTGTGTTGTTATTAATCGTATTAAGTACCATCACAAATGTATTGCCCTGCGAACCAGTATCCTGATTTGCAAGTGCGATCGGCGTATCGCTAATGGAACTACCTGATGGGAAAATAAAACCAACCATCAGCATCATAAACAACGGCATTGCAATAAGCATGACGAGTCGCAGTTTACTTCTACTGAACTCAAGTAGATCCTTCCAGCAAATCCAAAAACTATGACGAGCTATATTTTTTGCACTCATTATCTTCACCTACCGTATTCTTTTTGCTTTTCTTCGCCCATGCGGTCCGTGTCCACCCATTTGACTAGGCGCATTTTCTGTTACTTTTTCCCTTGCTTCACGTCCCGTAAGATGTAAGAACACGTCTTCTAAAGAAGGCTCAAGGTTTTTTACCATGAGTATTTTCGCTCCGTCTTTACGCAAGGTATCAACGATTACATCAAAGGAATCATTCCCGTTCGCACGAACAATAATATGTGTAGGATCTTCCTGATGAAGTGATTTCACCGCAGTTAACGATTGTAACGACGACATCATATGAGGTTCAAGATTTGATATCTCGATTTCAAATGCAGTACTATCTGTACCAGAAACAAGTTTTTTCAGGTTAGCGGGCGTATCAAGAGCGACAATTTTCCCATGATCAATGATTCCGATCTTTTTACACAAAATATCCGCTTCAACCATGATATGTGTCGTCAGGATGATGGTGGTCCCATTTTCAACATTAATTCTTCTAGTAAGCTCTCGTATCTCTGCGGTTGATTGCGGGTCTAGTCCAAGCGTTGGTTCATCAAGAAACAAAATTTCAGGCTCATTTACGAGCGCACGGATAACATTAATCCGCTGTTTCATACCAGTTGAAAACGTACTTATCTTATGATCCGCCCATTTCTCCATACGTACAAAACCGAGCAGATCATCGATTCGTTTATTCAAAGCGGCGTTAGGGAGGTTATACAGTTTCCCGAAAAGTTTCAGGTTTTCTCGCGCGGTTAATTGTTCATACATAATCATTTTTTCTGAGACAAGACCGATGTGTTCCCGTACTTTACTGTCTTCTTTTACAATGTCAAATCCAGCGATAGTTGCAGAACCAGCACTGGGTCTGCTCAATGTGCAGAGTGCGCGTATTATTGTAGATTTTCCGGCGCCGTTCGGCCCGAGTAAACCAAATATTTCTCCTTTTTTCACAGAAAATGAAATGTCGTCGACAGCAGCGAAATCCCCAAACATTTTTTTGAGATGAGACACTTCGATGGCGTTACCGTTTGTTGAAAAACCTATTGTCGGGGTTGTGGTCCCAGATAAAGTTGCTCTGCCTTTTGAGCCACAAGATGTACAGGTTACGATAATGCGTTCGCCAGGCGCTCCTGCGTAGGTTGCAATGTTCCCGCAAGTAGGACATTTGAATTTTTTTGTAATTTGTGGTCTATCAGTTGTATTTTCTGTCATGATAATCACTTTTTCTTTATTTTTGATTTTATCTCATTGATGTTTTCGCTCATTATATCAAGAAATTTGTTCATCGTATCAGGGTTGACTAAGTTAATGCGAGATCCATGAGGATCGACAATGACTAACAGTTTGTCACCTTTTTTAATTTCGAAATCTTTACGTAATTTTACAGGCAAGACGATTTGTCCGCGTTCGCCGACTGTCGTGCTGCCATAAAATATTGTTTTTTTGTTCATTGTTTCACTCAAGGAGAAGAGCAGGGATAACATGAAATGATATTTATACTTTTTCATACAAATCATTCAAATCATACTTATTAATACGAGGCACATATCTCCTTTTTCTCTAATTCATTTCATTGGAAAATAAAAAGAAAAAAAAGAACTACTACTTCCTTTATCTCCATATGACTATGAAAACAACTCTCTTCATCAAGCGTCTCCGAGAAACAAAACTCATGCTCCCGCCACTCACCGGATTCACCGATTATCCATACCGAACCATACTTGCTGATTTCGACCCGCCATTTCTCACTACAGAAATGATCAACGCACGAGCGCTCTTACAACAAAATCAACGCACACTTCAGATGATACGACGCGTTGAAGGATCACATATACAAGGCGTTCAACTTCTAGGAAATGATCCAACAAGTATGGCAAAAGCAGCAAAAATCATCGAGGACCTTGACTTTGATTACATAGATATCAACATGGGATGTACTTCGCGAAAAGTAACTTCCCGCGGCGAAGGGGTTTCTCTTATGAATGATGAACAACGTGCCTACGATATTGTACACGCTGTTTTTCAAGCAGTGAATCTTCCAATAACCGTCAAACTTCGCATAGGACCATCAAAAAATAAAATCACAATTTCATCGTTATCAGAAAAAGTAATTGCTGCCGGTGCTGTTGCATTAACTATTCATGGACGCACCGGAGAAAAAAAATTCGCTTCCCCGATCGATCTTCCAACCATCAAAGATGTTGTCCAAAAGGTTTCTGTTCCCATAATTGCAAATGGTGGAATTTTCACGGGCGATGATGCAAAAAACGTTCTTTTTAAAACAGGTGCTGCTGCAGTCATGCCTGGACGAGGACTCATAGGAAATCCATGGATTGTGTCTGAAATACGCTGTGCACTCTTCGAGGAATCGTTTTCATCTCCAGCTCTTCAGGAAAAGAAGAATATCTGTCTAAAACATACGCAAGAACTTTGTATTCATTACGGTGAACGAAGAGGCATACTTCACATGCGTAAAATTCTTCCAAAGTATTTTTCCAAAGCTCAAAATATAAAGGAACTGAAACACGATGTTCAACGTATGGCAACAAAAAGCGACGTTATTGTGATCCTTGGAAGAATTGAAGAACGTGATTATCAATGGTATTATTTAGAGAATGCTCAATAATTCAAGTTGTTCATTGATAATTTTTTTCTTTTTTTTTAACTTGTTTTTTTGTATACGAATTAAAATTGTACTTGAAAAAAATACTTTTTAACACATACCTTTATAATCGCATACATGATACCAAGTATCAGGTAAACAAAGGAGGGAAAAAGGTAATGCCAGCAAAGAAAGCTAAAACAACAAAGAAAAAAATAGTTAAAAAGAAAAAGAAATAAGATATGTCTTATTTTTTGTAAAAAAAGTTTACCTATTTATTTTTTATATTTTTTTTTGTTTTCATTTGATGATGGAAAACATACTTACTATTGTCATTATTTTCATTGCTACTTTATACATTTATAAATTAATGTTTTAATGCAGTATTGGTTTTATAGTCTTTGACTGAATGATTTTCGAATTAATTCGATGTAGTGGATGATGATGGTTTGAGAAATTTTTGTATCCAGGATTTTGCAAAACTAAGGGATGATGAGAACTTGTAGAACATTTATTCTACAGCATCTCGTATCTCTGCATTGGTCATCAAGCATTTATTAGAGAGTTCTTTCTTGATGCTTTTCCTGATGAACTAAATCGGGTTCAAATCAGGGGAATACGACGGAAGAAACACAAGGATACTGTTGAGAAGACGTGCAGTTCTTTGCACCAGTCTACTCAGATGAGCACGGGCATCCCAGATAAGGATGATGTCATCAGAAGGATTTTTCTTTCTGATTACGCGGAGAAACCTTGCGATGTCCTCTTTTTGCAGTCTCTGTATCATGGTATACACTCTTTCCATTTAACGCATAAAAACCGAGAGAATTCACGTGTTCACCACGACTGGTGTTCTTTTTGATTCGTAATTTTCCAAAAGGCCAAAGTCGAGTAGTGTTCACGTTTGCATATTGGCAGGATCCATCCCCAAAACCAATTATTGCATTGTTCTCCAATGGCGTTTTCTGAAGTCTTTTTTTAAAATCTCCTCAGCATCAGGCGGTCGTCGGTAGTCATTTACATTGGGTTTCGCACAATGCATACCCAGTTTCCGGAGAATCCGATGAACCTGTCGCAGAACAAACATTCTACCGAACTCCTCGTTGATCAGCATCTGTGCCCCTTTTGCAGTCCAATACTGTCGTTTCTTCAGGAGTTCTTTGAGTTTCGCCATATCCTCATCATCAAGGAACGTGCTCCGCCCAGGTATAGGTTTTGATAGGAGACCTTCATATCTTTTTTCAGCGTATCTATACTTCCAGTTGTACAACGTCCGATCAGTGACTCCAAGAATCTTTGCGACTTCAATACGGTTGTAGTTTTTCTTCAGAAGGAGAATCCCTCGTAATCTATCTTTCACTAGAGGATCTTTCTCGTTTTTTATCAGCATTTCAAAATATTTTATCTCTCGTACATCCCGTTCCATGATTGTAAGGTATCTCGAAAATGTTTAAGTCAGTTACTATATAACGAAATGGCATCTACTGATTTATAATCTTATAAAAAGCAGGTAATGGTGAATCTTATTCAAAGGATATCTGGAGAAAAACGTTACTGTATATCGAGTAAATTTCCATGGCGATTTTTTTTATTTCGCATCGGCAAACTTTTTAAGCTCTCGTGTAATTAAGATATGTTGCAGGGATGCAGAAACAAGGATGGGATAAACGATGCAAATATTTAGAAAAATAATGGTAGCTTTGGTGTTTTGTTTGTGTGGACTGTGTTTGTTTGCAGAGACGGCCGCTGCATCATCAGCGACAGATGTCACCACAGGTTTAACAGTTGGGGCTGTTCTAGCAGCGTTTGCACTTTTCATCGCGTTTTTCTTTTTTTCAGGTGGTATAAAATATGTGACTCCGGAAAATGTTCTGGAGACAGTTGTGAGGAAAAATCTTTACGAATATCTTGATGAATTTCCTGGTTCTCATCTGCGTGAGATCGCACGTGAGCTTAATTTAAAACCAAGTAACGCAGCTTGGCATCTGAGAAAACTAGAGCAAACCAATCTTATTCGCAGTAGACTGATTGGGGGAAAAAAGGTTTTTTATCTTGTTGAAGGTGGAATCGAAACCCGGAACCTTGCTATCGCTGAATCAATTCTGCGCAACGAAAATGCAAAAAGCATCATGGATTTTCTCGCTAGTCACCCTGGAAAACATTTACTTGAGATATCTCAAGCACTTGGACTTAATCATCATGTGGTGAAATGGCATCTGAAAAAAATGTATGAGGCTGAACTTGTTGAGGGTGACACAAGCAACTCTGCATACCCTGTGTATTATCCTACGGATGTTGGATATGAGGCCGTAGAAAACTTTTGTGATCCAACAAAAAAGGTAATAAAAATCGCATCGTAACGTTTTATTTAGATACGACCGACGTCAACGACTTCGACGCCTTCAATCTTTTTTATTTTCCCAAGGATTTCGACAACTGGATCTAGTCCACCTTCGGAATCCGGGACTATTACTGTTACATCGACGCTGCGTAACCCAAATGCGATTTCTTTTACTTCAACGCGACCAAGTTTCACGGGTTTTTTTATGACTTTTTTTATTTCATCCATGATCTGTTGAATATCCTTGTCTTTAATAACACCATCAGGCATAAGACGGATTAATGCAATAACTTCCCCCATTGGTTTATTCCTCCCTGTGTTTTATGGTCCTGTGCATCCGCATTTCGGACAGACGTATTTTATGCTTTGTTCACGGCAACCGCTGCATCGGCCAATTACAATTTCGCATGTTGGACAGGGCAACGTAGTTGACCCTTTCTCCAGTAGTCCTTTTCCACAGGTAATGCAGGTTTCAGCTTTTCTCATAGGATTTGCTGAATATGGTTCTTGTTTTTAAATGTGACGTCTCGTTCAGTAGCTCCGAAAGTAGGGTATGGGAACCTCCAAACAGGCAAAATTACTATCAGAAAACGTCTCTTTTGTCAATTTTCACAGGAAAAGGATGGATTTACAGAGTAAAAATACGATTGAATACTGAAAAATACAAGAGAAAACATGCCCAGTACTGAGACTACAGACGATTGATTCAAAGGAGTCTATTTGATTTTGTGGATGATGATGAATTCTTTAAAACAGAGCAGACAGGAGCGAGTTTTAGGTTGATGTCAAAACTATGGTAGATAGTAGAAATATGATTATAAAGGGATAAATCATTAATCTTTATTTATGAGGGGATAAAGGATGATGAAAGAAATATTCGCTATAATAATTTCTATTTTGTTTGTTGCAGTCGTTTTTATGAGTGGATGCACGGATCAGCAAAATCAAACTTCAGGGCCTCCTTCTTCGTTTCAATTTACTGCGCCCACACAACTTCCTGACGCGACGGTTGGCGAGCCCTATGTCTATTCTTTCTGTAATCCTGATCGTACTGATGAAAATGATCTCTGTGGTTCCTCTGTTAATCCATGTGATAATCCCAGTGGTGGAAACGAGCCTTATCATTTTCAGCTTGATTCAGGTAGTGGATTTCCACCGTTTGGCTTAACTCTTTTCCCGAACGGGTTGTTAATGGGTACTCCTACAATAGCTGGAGAAAGGATTTTTACTGTTTGTGCAGTTGACCAGGGTGAACATCAGTGTTGCGTCCAAACTTCGCTGAATGTTATTGAGCCGGCGATCACGGTCAACCCAGATTCTCTGATTGTACAGGGGAGGATCTGTTTCAATGACCCTTGCGAGGTTTCAGCTACTGTTGTCGTTTCTTCAACGGTATCCTGGAATATTGATTATGCAACAGGTTCTGGTACGGGAAGGTGTTTTGATACGGTAGCAGAGTTTTCAAGATACTGGTCAGTCTGCCCAAATTCAGGAGGACCTGGCGAAACTACTGTTACGATTTCAACAATGATGTATGGCGAATCAACACCTAGCTATTATGAAGAACCAATACTTGATCGCGGCTCAACGATTAGATTCCAAGATGTTGACGATTCCAGTTCCTATGCAGATCTGAGCGTAGGGTTGGAATTACCGTATTACAGTTAATAATATTTTTTGAAATCAGTGCAAAAAGCATTCCTTCATAGATTTTTATCTTCGGAACTACTGTCGTTATTTCTGTTCGTGTTCCCGGTGTTTTTCAACGGTTTCCAATGAAAACGAGGTAATCGACTTAAAGATACGATATTGAAATATACCACCGGCAATAAGATTCATATGATAGGTGATAAACCGGAAGAGGATAACAAATACTCCGAGAAGATAAAGTTGTGGCGAGCCAATTCCAATTATCACGCTATAAAGACCGGCCATGCCTCCTTCGGCAATACCGCTGCTACCCGGAGTAGTAGGCATCATGACAATAACAAGTAACAATATTTGTGCAGCAAATGATTCAATTATATATGGTGGTAATCCCAGTCCCACTAGAAGCGCTGATGGAATCAAGAATCCTGTGAACCAATATGCAGCCGTTAAAACACCACCAATAAAAAATGCTTTTTTTCCATCTCTTGCAAAAAAAACCATGCTGTTGTGAAAGTTATCTACTTCTCTATTTATAAAATCAGTAATTTTTGTTCTTTCTTTTTTCTTAAACAATCTAGAAAGTTTAAGTTCCATAGAATTCAAAAAAGACTTAACTTTATCAGGATATTTAATGGCATATAGAAATAATGCTACAAATATTATGAACACAACTACGCCTATTAATAATCCGGTGTTCAGAATTTTATCATCTATGCGATCCTTGAAAATAAAGAGTGCAAATGGAATGCATGCAAGAATGAATATCGCATCAATCAATCGTTCACCAAGCACTGAGGCGGTTGCTCCCCCCAGGCTCATACCATCCTTGTTTAGCAGATAAATTCGCACAGGTTCTCCACCGGCCATTGAAGGAGTAATACCTGCCAAAAAAAGATTTGCGATGACTATTTTCGTGCTTTCCCACAAACCAACATGTACGTTTTTGTCAATGGCATTACTCAATACTTTTAGTCTGGCACCCCATATAAAAAGAGTAAGTACATTCAGAAGAACAGCCAATAGAAAATATTCGTAGTGAATATTTGCATGCATCAGGCGATCTATTGTTGTGGAATCAACGGTAAGTTTTAGAATAATCAAAATGATTGCAATACTCATCACAACACTTACTATAATGGAAATTTTTATTGTTCTGGATTTTTTTTCTGCTTTTTCCA
>JAPKYE010000032.1 GCA_026394495.1 Methanobacteriota archaeon
GACTTCACCTGAGGAATCGAGGATGTAGACGCGAAGGTAGTAATCGCCTGCGGGAGCGTATGCCGGGATGCGTATGATGAGGCTGTCGGTGATGCCTTCCCCGGCGGTGATCGTGTAGGTTTGTTCATTGCGGAACCGGTATCGGATCGGGAAGAACGGATGCAGAAGTGTTGGTTTGGGAAACAGGATTGCTTTTACCGTGACTTGGTCCTGCGGCATATTGGTGTGTAGGGTGTAAGTGATGTTGACCGCATCAGGATCGGTGTTATAATCGATGGAGTCAGGTGAGTCAAAAACTTCGTGATCGATATTAGAGAACCCGCATTCGGGATCGACAGCAAGATATTTCACGGTATTATACACAAGATCACTGGTTGCGTTCACGTCGTTCCAGTCAAAGTATTTCATGACGTCGCCTTCGGTGTGGTTAAGTCCGTCTCGATGATGAAGAACCCAGGCTCGGTCTTTGATGAAACCAACGGTTCTA
This sequence comes from Methanobacteriota archaeon, assembly GCA_026394495.1. Classification (GTDB taxonomy): domain Archaea; phylum Thermoplasmatota; class E2; order DHVEG-1; family DHVEG-1; genus CAIYYQ01. The sequence continues at coordinate 488 of JAPKYE010000032.1, forward strand.
CAACGAGGTATTTGCCATCTCCGTGCATAAGCAATCGGATTATCATTACTAGGAGAACCATAGGGCAAATGCCACGTATCCACATCGGTACCAGTAACATCTGAATAATCTGACTTTTCCGCAATAGTATTTAATATATATTTCAGAGTGAACTTATTCGTACAGAGATCCATAGTTAACGGCGGGTCGTCTTGCGTGAATCCAAGCTGGTTTAGGTCGATGACACCGACAATAGTCTCACTAGAATGTCTAGATTGATAAGATTGCGCACCAAGATATCCGTATTCTTCCCCGCCGAACGCGATAAACTTTAGGTTGTATTTTGGTGTTATGTCATTGTCTTTGAAGTATTTCGCAATCGCAAGCATCATACCCATACCGATAGCTGAGTCTGCTGTGCCCTGGTTCCACCAGCTGTCCATTAGTGAAGACACAATGAAAGTTTTAGTGGTATCTTCTCCAGGAATGGTGCCGATGACGTTATAGCTTTCCACAGATTCATTATAATTTTGGTTGACGTAGAAATCAATCGTTGTTGTAGCCATGTTGTTTTTTATTATGAGGCCATCAGATTTGTTGATGAATATCACTGGTAGTGGATAATCGATGAGGGGGTTCATATCATGAACATTATTGTTAAAATCATAAAGGATAATACCCTTGCACGAAGAATTTGTTCTCATAATCATCAATTGATTTAATAGAACATAATTTGGATATGCAAGCATTGGGTAGCTTAATGGAGAAAAATAATTAAAAAATGAGGCATGTGGTGCTAAGTCTTCGGGAGCATTGGGGTTATTCCAAGGATCTTCATCAATTAATACATAATCACCGTTTACGTTGTCTAGAAAATCATCAAACCATGGAAAGGTCTCTCTAGCTTGTTCTTGTGTCAAATTTTTAAAGAAAAAATAGTTGATTGCTTGATATCTATCAAATAAATATTTCACAAAGGAAAATTCTTTATTTTCTACTAAATTTTCTTCCCATTAATGCAGGAGATCAATGATAATATCTTCATAAAAATCTTTAAAATTTAAAATTGACGGTCTTTGTAGAACATGCAATCCAAAATATGAAAAATTAGAATTCAATTGATTTTTATCAAACTCTAGGTTTAATTGTTCAGAAGTATCTCTATACACAAAGGCGTCGTTCCATCGAGGACTTATGTAATTGTCAGCTTCAATTCCATTTATTTTAACTCCTTTTGAGAGTACTTCAAGTTTGTCATCAATTTGATCAGTAGGATATGTCTGTATTCGTTCTTTTATTGGATTCATATCCAAGCTCTGCATAATATTATAAACTAGATTCGCAGCTTGTTGTTCCCCTTTTGATCCGAATTCCCGACCCTTTTGTAGTTCACTAGTATTATACGATTGAAATATGATATCGCTTAAATTAGACGTAATATTCCAGACATATTGTGTGTCCAGATGCAAATTTCCTTGACTTTCTGTGTCAGCTTTCACTGTATTATCTGTTGGTTTAATTGCAATACCACCCAGAAACAGGATTATGACTAAAGATATGGCAGCAATTTTCCTCATTTTTTACCTCCTCCTTCTTTTTAATATTAGATTATTTGATTTTTATAAGTATATTAAAAAAAAATTTCACCTTTTAAAAATCCTATTGTTATGACTATAAACAAAATTATCGCCATTATTATATCGCCTGGTGCCCATTCATGCTTTGAAATCCTATCGCGAATACTTTGGATAAGATTAATTCTTTTTTCATTTGATTTTACTATTTGAGTCCCGACAGCTGATGGAAACATCGCCAACACCAGTAAAACAACTGCTCCTACACTTCCCCAAACCACCCACATTCTTCGTTTCATTTTTCGTTCCCTCATTTTATATATGTTTTATCTGGTATTTAACATTTATTCATTATTTTATTATATAATTATTATTAATTTATTACATGAGGTTGTGGAAGATGTTGCGTTGATGGAGCGTGTCACCTATGTTTATGTTGTTTTCATTATAGAGTGTTTGGAGAAGATCGTAGAGCAGGTCGATAATCTCGTAATCAAGTACTTCATTAAGATCTTCAAGGATGTCTAGTCCAATACCATCCAGGGTATCAAGAATGACTTCACCTGAGGAGTCGAGGATATATTTGATTGACTCACGATGAAGTTACCCCGTGCACCTTTCAGGTATCCGAAGATCCAAAAAAACATATTCCTACTGCTTAACAAACAAGGTCAAGAATCGCATCAGCCAAAACATCCTTAGTTCCTTGCTTATGAATAACTTTTTCCTTCTTGTTTACAATCCAGATTTCACTATCCGTACTCCCAAACGCAGACAATGTGTTCGCAATCACAAAATCCAGTTTATTTTTATTCAGAAGCTCAACAGCTCGCTCAATCGCTTTCTCTTTTTTTGATTCAACCTTAAACCCAACCAGAACCGCTTTTGGAACACACTTTCGAATCTTAGAAATAACTTTTGGTGCAGGAGACAATTCAAGCAATAATTTCTCTTTTCCAGATGGAATTTTCCCTTTGTGCTTCTCAGGAATATAATCAGCAATCGCAGCACACACAATAAGCCCATCATATTTCCGCAATTCTTTTACCGTCACAAACCCAAGAAGATCAGATACAGTCATAAAACGCTTCACCGACAGATACGACGGAATACGTTCTAGCCCAAAACCAAACCAAAGATCAATTATTGCGCCACGCTCAAATGCACATTTCGCAAGAGCTACCGCAGTCTTCCCAGAACTACGATTCGTCAAAATCCGCATATCATCAAGCGGCTGCGCAGTCGCACCACCAACAACAAGAATCCTTTTTTTTGTAAGATCACGTTTCCCTACAAGTCGTATCACCGATTCAACGATCTCCTCAAGATCCGCCATCTTCGCTTTTCCCTCACAAAGAAACGGATCAATAAAACAGATTCCCTCCTTCTTACAACGCTCAATATTTTTCTGAACAACACCATGATTATACATCGAACCATGCATCGCAGGAACCACAACAATAGGAATCTTCGACCCAATCGCAGTCGTCACAAACGTCGTAACCGCAGTATCATCAATACCCAAAGCAATCTTAGAAATCGTATTTGCAGTACACGGAGAAACCAACACAAGATGAGCAGATTTATTCGTTACACCGCAATACTTCACATGTTCCGTATCACCAGAAAGCTCAACAATGGGTTTTTTTCCCGTAGCAAACCACAACGCATCAGGATGCAAAATACGAGTCGCAGCCAACGTCATCACCGGAATAACTTCTGCATCATGACGCAAAAGCTCACGAGCAAGACGCACAGACTCAACCGCAGCGATACTACCCGTTACGCACAACACAATCTTTTTCCCAGAGAGCTTCTTACTTGCACTCCCCCGGATATCATCTGCAGGATGCATGTCACCACAAAAAATACTTTTTTATTTTACCGTGCCACAAGAACAGATTTACTCGCATGACGAACGACTTTATCAGTGACACTACCAAGCAAAAACCGTCCTTCTTTTCCATATCCTTTGTACCCAAGCACAATAATGTCAACATCGAATCTCTTTGCAACCATCAAAATCTCATCAGCAGGATCCCCAGCCTCAACAAGAGGAGTTACCTTTTTTACCTGCGATTCAAGCTCTTTAGCTGCCTTTGAAATCGTTTCCATCGCCCGCTCCTTAAACGAACCTGATCGAACTAAATCCCCTAGATCAAGAGTAGGCAACAGCATCTTCGTAAACGAAGATTCAATCAACTCTGCAGGAATAATCGTCAACATATAGATTTCGTCGTCTTTATCTACACATTGCATGGTTAAATTAATCGCTTTTTTCGATGCGTCAGATCCATCGTACGCAATAAGTATCTTTTTCATACACATCAATAACATAGGTAAACACCGAGGGCTCTAAAATACATTTCCGTCAACGACACAAATACGCGATGAACTCAGACAACGAAAACCCCTCACTCCATCGCATGATGAAACTGCCTTTTTTGCTTGAGTCAAGCTTCGGCAGACGCTTCTGCACGACGCCAGCTCGCCCTTCTAAACCTTGAACATCAAGACTGAACAACCGCCACGAATCCCCACGAAACCCTTTCAATCGAAATGCATAAATCGGAAGGGTTTTTGTTTTTGTGCACTCAGCATGCATCTTCATCGCCTGCAGCTGTAATTTTCCACTCACACTACTAAAATGCAAGGTATCTTCGATGCTTGCCTTAACCTCGATGAGAAAAGCGATATCACCTCGCAAAGCAACGAGATCAACACCTAGTGAACCAGCAGCACGAACAACAATAAACGGTTTTTTACTGATACTTGCATATTTTTCTTTTTCTTCAACGGAACATGTTTTGGTGACCTTAGCAAGAGTCGCAGGATCTGCCTCCAATATGTATTTTAATTCACGTTCGTATTGACTGCTCATAGGCAAAGAATAAAATACCACATAAGGTCTTTAATGTTTGGGAGAAAATAGGATCACAACATTAAAACAATGGATGCGATACAAATGAAAACAGAGATACTTGTCAAAGAAGCAATGAAATGCAACCCGATCATGGTAAACCCAATGATCACCATATTTGAAGCAGCACAAATTATGAAAAAACATAAAATAGGAAACGTACTCGTCGGAGAAAACAAACACCCGGTCGGTATTCTCACCGAAAGCGATATCATAAAAAAAGTGGTTGCCGAAGGAAAAAACCCTAGAGATGCCCTTGTCGACGACGTGATGAGCACTCCTATCATTATCATCGACCCTTATGTTACCTTAGAAGACGCAATGAAAACCATGGGGAAATGCAACATCAGACGATTACCGGTCCTGGAAAACAACGAGCTTGTCGGCATCATCACCCAACAAGATATCCTGCGGATATCCCCAATTTTACATGAGATATCAAAAGAATGGCATGAGATTACCGTTCGAGATGAATCATACTTGAAAACCCAGGTGTTCTCCGGGAAATGCGAAGACTGCGGTGAACTCTCGCCAAGTCTAAAAACCGTAGATGACCGATTACTCTGCGAGGAATGCATCGAAGCATTAAAATTTGAAGAAAATACATAAATCTGAACGAGGATGACCTGAAATGATCGTTGAAGAGATCATGACAAAAGACGTTGTCACGGTTGATAAAGACGATAGTCTGAAACATGTCCTTGATCTGATGGAAAAAAATGTGGTAACAACAGCAGGACCGATGTATTGAAAACAGTCACTCTTTAGATGATTTCACAGATGAGACCAAGGTTTTTTAAGGGCATATCCTGAGTTTTGCACTTGAAAAAATATAAAGTGCCTTCAGTGGTTGTATTTTTTGATCAGAAAAATGCAAACAGCACTGAAGACACTAAGCATAATAAAGCCAAATAAGAATAAGACCTTTCCGATTGGATCCATCCAAACC
>JAPKYE010000054.1 GCA_026394495.1 Methanobacteriota archaeon
AGGAGAACATCGTTCCCATCAGAGGATGGATGGGATGTGTGATGTTCTTCACGAAAGAAGTGGATATTTTTGGTGCCACACTTGATGTGTATAGGCCTTGTTTTACGAAACCGCAATGGAATCATTTCAACACCTACCTCGCGGGTCTTCTGTTCGGTGAGAAGGGCGAAAAAAACATCCAGGACATTGCAGGGAATCTTCTGGATGGCGGGCATCAGAGCTCCTTGAATCGGTTCGTCACAAGACATCATTGGGATGTCCGTCGGTTCAACGCGTTTCGATTGAACGAATGCCTTCACGATCGCAAGGGAGGCATTCTTAGTCTTGATGATACTCTCATCGAAAAGACAGGAAAAGAGATGGGTGGTGTCGGATACCTATATGATTCCTCACAGAAGAAAAATGTACTCTGTCACGATGTTGTTTTGACGTTCTATCGTACAAGCACAGATCAGCTTCCGCTGTATTTCGAACCATATGTGAAGAAATAAGTTGCAGAAGCCGCCGAGACATGGTTTCGTACAAAAATCCAAATCGCTATGGATCTCCTGTGACAGTCCCTGGCGCATGTAAACCCTGTAGCAATCGTATTCGATGAGTGGTACATGTGCCATGAGCTTACAGAGTTCATCAACAACCGTAGGTTCACATGGGTTTCCCAGGCGAAGACCAACCGATGCATTCAAGTCGATGACGAGTGGGTCGGTCTTGTCAGGTATGCAAAGACATTTTCCCACTTTGCATTTAGAAGAATCTCTGCTGAGGTGGAAGAGAAACGATACAAATGGTACTTGGAAACCACGGTGGTGATGAAGAACGTAGGAGTCGTAAAATTGGTGGTGCTGAAACAACGGAAGAACAGTAAGAAACTTACCTTTCTTGTTTCTAATAACACTAATTTACAAGTTTTGCAAGTTCTCGATTATTATAAAAAACGTTGGACTATTGAGGTGTTTCATCGGGATTGTAAACAGTATTTGGGATTAGGGGAATACCAGATTAGAAAACTTGACGCTGTAGTTATACACCTACACCTCGTTTTCTTTGCGTATACCCTGTTAAAAAATGCTCGAAACAATCCCTTTCTTAACTCTGTTTTGAAAGGGATTAAAAGTGTTGGTACGGCATGCCAACGATTGAAACGATGGATGCTTGAGAGATTTAAAGGTAGGACAAAGCTCCTTTCCCATCCTACCTAAAAGTGCAAAAGTCTTGTTACAAAATAGATGACAGAAACATTTTTATCGAAGTATTTGATGTTCCATTAGAGATGGTGATGCAGTATGGGTTTTTCGTTCTTCTTTCGCGATGTCAATGAGATGGACTTGATTATTCAATACGCGTTACCTGAATTGATTAATAATACTCGTATTAATGTTTGGAGTGCTGGTTGTTCAGAAGGTCAAGAGCCGTATACGTTGGCGATTAAACTTCGGGAGAATATGGGATATTTTGCCTTCAAGAAGGTGAAGATATTTGCGTCAGATATTGACAACACCTCTGAAAATTTTGGAAATATTATACGTAATGCGCGATATAATGGTGAGACAATAAAAAGGATTCCTCCTGAAATTTTATCCAAATATTTTACGCCGATTAACGAAGGAGCTGAATATCAACTGGTCAGCGAGATAAAAGAGGCGATTGAATTTCAAAAACATGATCTGCTTTCGTATCAGGAGATACGAAGCGCGATGAATGTCATCATGTGTAAGAATGTCTTGTTGCATTTTCATGAAGATCAAAGAGTTGAGGTCATTAAGATGTTTGCTCGGGCGCTTGTTGAAAAAGGGTTTCTGATCATGGAACGGACCCAGGAGATGCCCAAGGAAACAGCTCATCTTTTTGAACAGGTGACGACTATGGGGCAGGTTTTTAGGAAAAAATAGGTGGGGCATGAAAGTAACAAATCTGACCGAGGGTTCGAAGATATATACGTCTAATGTGTATCTTATCCTTGGTGATTTCAATGGTATTGATGATGTGAACACCATTATCGATTCTGGTAGGGACTCTAGCATTTTTAATAAAATTACTATGATCAATACTGGTCTTGGGAAAAAACAGGTTGACCAAATCATTATTACCCACTGTCATTTTGATCATAATGCGTTAGCACCTGAGTTAAAGAAAATTTGTAATGCAAAGATTCTTGCGTATAGTAAAGAACAAGAATCCGTGGATATTCTTTTAAAAGAAGGGATGTTTCTAAAAGCAGGAGACCGGCAGTTAGAGGTAATCTATACACCAGGTCATAGTTTTGATTCTATATCGCTCTGGGAGCCTAAACAAGGTATTTTATTTACTGGGGATATGAACCTTGAATTGTCCAATAATTGTAAATATGAGGATTTTGTGGTGGAGTCTTTTCATAAACTTATTCGACTTGATATAACGTTGGTATATCCCGGTCATGGACCACCTATTGATGGTGAGCGGGTAAAAAAGATGGTTAGGGAGTCGTTGAATAACAATATCTAAAAATTGTAGTTACCGGGATATCACTTTCGGAAAAGTACAGTTGTGTTCTTGGTTTTTTCTCTGGTGAGCCAAAGGCCTATTGGTCGCATTGAATTTGATGTATGCATTCTGGATTTTGTCCAGTTTTTTAACTCTTCATTTGGTGTATTTCGACAACATTCTTCGCAAGCGAAGTATTGATTTTCTACGACAAGTCCTGAGAGGTTCTTTCCAAGTTGGATATCTTGATGGCAAAGGTCGCATACTCCAAATGAATCATCGTTCCATGGTACTGTTGAATAATGCTTCATTGTTGAAATCTCAGTGTTTGTCTGGTTGGTTAATGGAATAGGGGATGAATTATCATCTGTATGTTCTATCAATGGAGAAAGAAGTTGTTTTTCTATAGAGATGGACGTCATAGATATTTCAATTGGGTTTAATGCAGGGAGGTCAATATTTTTTATGCTTGGTTTTGATTCGGTCTTTGAAACGAGTAATTGTTCTATATGCGAAAAAATTTCTTGAAGCGTAGGGTCGTCGTTTGGTTTCTTTGCCATAGCCTTGTCCTCGTATAATTCTTTAACACTTCGTTTATTAGATTTTTTTTATATGCTTTTTTAAGGGATATGATCCCTCATATTCATATCTTTTGATGTTATTTTTTAGAGATATATTTGTGGTTCGCAGGTGATAGCATCGTTTAGGATATGCCAGTCCAATGTTTCATTGTTGCAGACTGGGCAGGTGTTGTTCTTTGTGTTTTTCCAATAGGCTTCTAACAGATCGTAGTTCTGTTTTGAGAGAAGATTTTGTTTAAGCATTTTTTTGTAATAGAGCATGTTTTCTTCTTTGTGGAAGTTATATCTGATGAGTTGTTGATTTTTACATGTGGGGCAAGTGAAAGGTTCTTGGTTTGTGAGTGAAAAGAGGTTTCTACATTGTGGGCATGAATAGATCTCATAGGTTATTGTGTTGGTTTTGCTGCCATATTGTACGGTAAATGAAGCTGAGCAGGAGCGACATATTGCTCGATAGGTTTCGACCATGGCCTTCTGACCTGTTTACCTTAGTTTTAATATGATAAAAAGAAAAAGAAAGGGGGTAAATACCCGTTCATTTTGAGCAGATAATGAGCGGATAATTCCCACCTTTTAGTTTAGGGTTGGAATGCTTATTTCCACTTTTTTTGTGGGTTGATGTTCTTTTATCGTGGATGGCGATGAAGTATTCGTTTCGCTGCTAGATTTTTCATTCGTAGTAATATCTTTTTTGATGTTTTCTTCTGCGGTTTTCTGTACTTTTAGGATTTGTTCATATTCTGTTGATTCGAGTACTTTTGCTAAATCAAGCAGTGTAAGAAGTCGTTTTTCGTTAAGGAGCCCTACGCCTTCGATGTAGTTATGGTTGATGTTGGTGGTGATCATTGATGGTGCTTCTCTGATTTTTTCACCGGATAGTCGCATGACTTCTGTTGCTGAGTCGACAATCATTCCAATGGTGTTTTTTGCTACTTCAACAACAAGTATTCTGGTGTCGTCATCGACTGGTTTTGATGGTAGTCCAAGTTTCATCGCAAGATCGTTTACAACGATGATGTTGCCTCGAAGGTTGATGACACCTTTGATATGAGAGGCGGTGTTGGGAATACGGGTGACGTCTTCCCAACGGATGATTTCTTTGACTTTGTTGATATCCACACCAAATTCTTCTTCGGCTATTTTGAAGATAACAAGTTGTCGTTCATGCATTCCAACTTGTTTTTTATCCGTTTGTTTCAGGTTTTCGTTTTCGAGTGGCATTTTGTGTTTCACTCCTTGTAATCTTATTTCCTCACTACGGGTTTTTGCTCTACTTTTCCCGTCACAGTTGGTTTTGGTGCATCAGGTTTCTTTTTTTGTTGAGGTGTTACTTGTTTATGGGTAGTCATTTTAGGTTGAAAGTCCGCTGTTTTTTTGACAGCGGTTTGTGATTTTTTCGACGAGTCAATTTTGAACTCATTGACGATGGTGGTGAGCTGTTCTGCGACGTTGGTGAGTTGCTGTGCTCCGCTTGCTACTTGTTGCATGGATGCAGAAATCTGTTGCATGGCAGATGATGCTTCTTCAGCGCCTGCTGCGTTTTCTTGTGCAACCGCGCTTACTTCATTTGCGGCTCGATTCACTGCATCGACAATAGGTGGTAGAGCTTCAAATGAAGCGACTGCGTTTTCTACTCCTTTGCTGCCTTCGTCAACCTGTTTTGTGTTTTCGTCCATGCTTTTGACTGCGCCTTCGATTTCTTTTTGGATTCCACCGATGAGATCGCGTATTTGTTGTGTTGCAGATCCTGATTCTTCCGCTAGTTTTCGTACTTCATCTGCGACAACGGCAAATCCTCGTCCGGCTTCACCAGCACGTGCTGCTTCTATCGCTGCGTTGAGTGCAAGAAGGTTGGTTTGCTCGCTGATTTGGTTGATGGTATCGACGATTTTCCCTATTTCTTTGGATTTTTCACCGAGTGCGGCAATCTTCATTGCTCCTTCTTTTGTGGTTGTTTTGATGACGCCCATCTTGGTGCTGACATCGCCTGCTGCTTTTTGTCCTGCATTTGCTGCTTCGCCTGCTTTCTTTGTTTCATCTAAGACAACACTGGTTTGGTTTGCTGCGTTGCTTGCTCCGGTCGCCATTTGTTCTACTGTTGATGATGTTTCTTCAACTGAAGCATTGACTTCTTCAGCTGATGAAGACATCTCTTCAGCGGATGATGACAGCATGACCGCACTTTCTGATATAGCCGAAATTTTAGTTGTTAAACTGTCTATTGTCCCGTTCAGGCTGTTCTTTATGTTTGCAAGATCTCCTGCGTAATCGCCAACGACACGTCGTGTAAGGTCACCTTGTGCAAGGTATTCTAATACTTGTGCTGCTTCGTTGACAGGTTTGATGACTGCATCAAGGGTTTCATTGACTCCTTTGACGATTTTAGCGAAGTCTCCTTGGTGTTTTGTGGCATCTGCGCGGGTCTCAAGACGTCCGTCAATCGCCGCTTGGGCGAGTAGATTGGCGTCTGCAACGAGGTTGTTGACTGCGCCTATGCAGTTGTTGAGGTTGTTTTTGATTTCGTTGAAGTCGCCGAAGTATTCTTTGGTGATTTTCTCTGGAAGATCTCCTTTGCTGATACGATCAACATATTCAGCTGCGACGTTAAGTGGTCCAATGACTGCATCAAGGGTTTCATTGACTCCTTTGACGATTTTA
>JAPKYE010000114.1 GCA_026394495.1 Methanobacteriota archaeon
TGGACTTGTAGGAACAGTGAGCGCTATTGCCCCAGTTACACCAGGGAGACCAGCTGGACCATCTGAAGGTAGTCATCATGTAACATTTGAGTTTACGGTAAGCCCGGTCTACCATCCATCTTCACATAACGTCTCTTACAACTTCTCCTGGGGTGATGGAACGAACACATGGACTGGAAAATTTGCCTCAGGGGCAGGTCCTGTCGTAGCATCCCATCAATGGACATCTATCGGTACATATCAAGTAAAGGTCCAGGCGAGAGATTATGACACTGGATTACCAGCCGATACAAGCCCGTTCTCATTACCTTTGAACATCACCATCGTGAACCTTGAAACACCTCAGATGCCTGATGGGCCGACAGCAGCAGCAATCGGTCAGTTATGTGAGTTCAACATCCCTGCGATTAAAGCCCCCTATGGTCATGATGTCTTCTACCTGTTCAACTGGAGTGATAACTTTACCACATACTGGATCCACCAGTATTAAACATCACAATCGGAGCAGAAGGTCCAATGTTCACCATTACAGGTATTGCTGGAGGTTTCGGCGTCACTGCAAACATCAAGAACATGCTTGCCCCGTCGAAATACGTGGACTACACGATTCAGATATCCGGTGGTTTACTTGGGTTCCATGTCCAGCGGTATTACAATGATACGGTGTACATCAAATCCGGGACGACTGTATCAATCTCAACACCAGCGTTCTTCGCCCTTGGCAAAGTGAAGATCACCGTGACCGCAAAATGCGGTGGTGAATCACTCGTGACAGGAATCTACGAGGCAAAAGTCTTACTCTTCTATGTTACTGGTATAAAGGAGGTCTAAAACATGAAAACGAAACTGATGAAAGGAACCATCACCATGATGATCGCCCTTGCGTTAATGGTCTCATCGCTTCCTGGGTTTGCTGCAGGATCTGAGACAAAAACACTTAATACTGCAGTGTTGAGCGAAGGGTTTGAAGGAGGGGTTGTACCACCGCCAGCATGGACAGTACAATCTGCAACAACAACTACCTGGTCACTTGAATCCACTTTCGTTCATACAGGGCTGTATGCTGCAAGGGTTCTGTCAAGCGGAAGTAAAATACAAAATGAATGGTTGAAATCTCCGACAGTTGATCTGACGACACCAGGATTGCCAAGCGCAACGCTTACCTTCTGGGTTCGTGGAGAAAAACCGACAATTGGTGGTAATGGCCATGTAAAGTTGTACATTGATAAGGCTGGGGATGGTTTTCAAGAGACTGAGGTTGTTTGGGATTTAGCAAATGAAGGTCCTCTTTGGGATATGTCCACCTGGTATTTGAAAACCATTGATCTCACATCGTATCTTGGATCTTCCGTCAACCTTGCCTGGCGATATCAGGAATCGGCTGTTAATGATTTAACTACGTTCCGGCTTGATGACATCACCATCTCAGTCCCGCAGATTACCCCAAAGACCACGATAGCGATAAAACAGATCGGCTATGGCTCAGGGGTTTCCGCAGAGATCAAAAACACAGGTAATCTAACCGCAGAGAACATCGAATGGAAGATAACTGTGAAAGGCGGAATGCAAGGTAAGATAAATGTCGTATCAAACGGGACGATCGCAAAGCTGAAACGAAATGGTGACGACCACCAGGATGCTGCAACAGTCACAAGTGGGTCGTTCTTCGGATTTGGCATGGTGGATATCACCGTGACCGCTTCGACAAACGATGCTTCGCCTAAAGAGGTTTCTCGGTCTGCGAAAGGATTTGTCATCCTGTCGAAATGCTATCCGATGATTCGTCTGTTCGGCAACCAGTCGTATTTCGCCTAGTGACAAAATAAAACAGGCAAAAAGGATCTATTTTTTTAGATCCTTCTCCCTCCCCTTTTTTTCTTTTTTGATATGGGAGAATACGAAAGAAATAGATTTAATATCACTATGGAACCAGATGCCCATTATCTCGTTATCCTCTATTGCTTTTATGGATAATCTCCTTTCACTTTTCATCTACGAAAAACGCATCTCCTTCTGTTGACTAGTGGATTCTGATAGATTTTATCACTTTATTTACATCTTAAATACCACCAGATTGTCGTTGTAAAAAATATAGAAAAGTATATAAATATATTAAACAAATATTATATTATCAAACATCAGTTCAACATTTGAAGTAGGATAGAGTATACAATGCCACACGATATACGAAAAAAAATATTCATAATCGCTATTCTGTTGCTTTTTGTGGGAACTACTGTTCCGTACAATGTACTCGGTGCACCTCTAGGTGATCACCAAGAAGATTCCCCCAATGTTGAGATCACCATCAACAATATTGAACATGGAACGAGAGTAGAATATCATATCCATGAGTTCAGCATGGAAAACATTGCCATTGAGGGTGAAAAGTATTCACATATTATCCTCGATGGAGGATCAAATATTCTAGTGAAAGACATGCCAGACCTTCCAAGTATCTGTCGGAGTATCATTGTTCCAGAAAATGTGAAAATGAATGTCAAAATAGTAAGTGCTCAGTATATACAATACGACGAAATGGCGATTGTGCCCTCAAAGGGCAACTTACTCCGTACGATAGACCCCAAGGACGTCCCCTATGAATTTGACGATATATATACCGATAACACGTGGTATCCCCAGGACATAGCAGAGTTGGGTGAACCCTATATCTTCCGTGATTTCTGCGGTCAGGTTGTAAAAATCACTCCATTTCAATACAACCCAGTACAGAAACAACTGCGATTTTATACGGATATTATCATTGAGATATACCCTGTCGAACCTGATACAATGAGTGAATATTTTCAATATGATGAGCATCAGTTGAAAATAGACGCAGATTTAACAGAGATTTATGGAAACCAGTTTATAAATTTCTACTCACTGTACGCTCCTCTTGAAGAACACGGACATATGCTCATCATTACAAACGATTCTTTTTGGTCGGCGATGGTACCCTTTGTGCAATGGAAAAACATGAAAGGTATCCAAACCGAGATGGCGAAGGTTTCTGAGATCGGGAACGCTACTGCGATAAAGAATTATATCGCTCAGTATTATCATACCTATGGTCTCACGTATGTGCTTCTTGTCGGTGATGCCGCACAGGTACCAACAATCATGGTAAGTAACTACGCTTCTGATCCCAGTTACTCGTATATCGTCGGAGATGATCATTATCCGGATGTGTTTGTCGGACGGTTTTCTGCAGAAACCACTGGTGATGTTGAAACCCAGGTTACACGAACCATTAACTACGAGAAATACCCTCAACTTCAGGCAGATTGGTATCATAACGGAACCGGCATTGCATCAAACCAAGGTACAGGCGACGATAATGAATATG
>JAPKYE010000056.1 GCA_026394495.1 Methanobacteriota archaeon
TTCGTAGAAGAAGTTACATGAGAGAACGTCGCTAGATCAGTATTTCTGATGATAATCCCATTATTTTGTTTTGTGTCTGATCCGCTGCATATTATGTAATCAAAGCGTGAATTATCTGCATTGTAAAGGAAGAGCTCTGAGCAGGTACCCGTCCAATAATTATTGAAAAAATTCATCAAATACACAATGTTTCTGCCACCGGAACCAATGTTATTTGTGATGGAATGGAAAAACTGAGAATCATCGTTCCCGTCGACATACAAATCATATTGTTGATTTTCTTGGATGGTGTTTTGTGTTATCATATTCCCTGTACAGTATCGTAGGTAGACTCCGTAGATGCCGTTGTTGTTTACTGTATTACTGGAACTCATATCGTTTGAGTTCGAATCATATTCAAGCAAAACACCATTTTGTGTGTTGTCGTTGACGATGTTATCAAAGATATTATTGTTCGAGCTGTGATCAAGATAAACCCCATTTTGTCCATTATAATTTACTGTATTTTCGATGACGTAATTATCTGGACCGCTATACCTAATGTAAATCCCGTGTTGCGCATTATTATTTGCTATATTACCGGTCAGATCATTGTTTTGACTGTTTGAAACCTGTATTCCTACTTGGTTATTGTTGGCAGTATTCAAATGAAGGATGTTGTCTGAAGCATAAAAAAGATAGAGGCCGCTATTAGTGTTATTCTGTACTGTATTACTCCACAAATCATTGAAAGAACATGCATCATACAAATAAATCCCCTGTCCTTTGTTAGCGCTCACGTTGTTTCCTGATATATTATTATAACTGCTTGTATGCAGATAAATCCCGTAATTCGTATTATTAGTTACAACGGTATTTATGATATGAATATATGAACAGCCATCAAGACCGATACCGACGCCACCATTTTGGATAGTGAACCCAGAGATGTTCACCAATTGAGACGATTGCAAATTGAGTAACGTGCCACTTCCCGCACCTTTGATAAATGTCGTTGATGAACTATTCCCCGTCAGATTGAATGACCTACTTGTTGCGCTGCAGAGTTCAGAGTATGTTCCATCCCATACAAAAACAGTGCCGCCATCAGCGACCTGATCAATCCCTTTTTGTATGCTCGCAAAACGTGTGCTATTCCACTCCGGCGTGTTTTCATTGAAATTATCATCAACATATACTGTGGTTGGGCGTTTCGTCGTGAAATGCCATAGTGAACCATTGGTTGATGCGCCATGATTATCCCAGGCAACAATCCTCCAATAATACGTCTTATAATACAGCAGGGTCAAAGGACCATACGATAGCTCTGATTGATTATTCACAGCCATAGACGGAGTAGTATTCATCCCGAAATATACATCATACTTTACAGTGTCGCCATCAGGGTCTCCACCAGTCCAACTCAATGTCTGTATAATTGGCACATTTGTTGAACTATTTGCAGGACTGGGGCTACCCGAGGCGTTTGGTGGATTGTTGATACTCGTGGTAAAATTCCAAATAGGCCCTGCAGTTGATGCACCGTGATTGTCCCAGGCTACAATCTTCCAGTAGTAAAGTGTATTGAAATTCATTATCCCAGGATCATATGTCCCTGTTTGGTTACCAGCTCCTACTTTTGGTGGAGGAATGGCTGTTCCAAAATACACATCGTATGTGATTGAATCACCAAGATCAGAATCAGTAGCTGACCAGCTGAGATCAGCGGTGATCAAAACCCCGGTTGTTTGATCAGGTGGAAATGGATTTCCTGGTTGGCTTGGTGCATGATCAAGTTCAGCTAAGGGGTGATAATCCCCACCAGTGGTTATCTTCGAAGAGGAGTTATACGGTAAAAAAGTGTCACCCAACCCATCTGCATCGATATCACCACCTATGTAATCATTCCAATAGTTACCCCCTAGATACGATCCACCGAAAATATTTATACCCAGAGTTTTCGTAATGTTCCATTTGTTGGTCCCGTTATCGTACGCATTCTGAGTATTATTAAAGTAATTGTTGTATATGATATTGTTATTTGAGTGATCCAGCCAAATCCCGGTTCGTCCATTGTAACGTATGGTACAGTTGGTAATGAGGTTGTTACTGTTGTCATAAAAGACGTAGACGCCATCGTATGCATTGTTGCTAATCGTATTGTTTATGATACGATTACTATTGGATGAACCAAGGTACATCCCATCCTCTGTGTTATAGGTAATTGTATTGTATGAAACAAGGGTACCATTAATTGAATATAGACTGATACCGCATAGATTATTTGACAGAACATTATTTGTGATCGTATTATTGTTGCTCGAACCTTCAGCTCTGATTCCAGACCAACTATTTGAATTAATTGTATTACCAGTGATAGTGTTATTATTATCCAAAGACCGAAGCCATACCCCTCTATACGCATTATTTGTTATACTGTTTCCAGTAATCGTATTATTGATATTAGATTCCCACAACTCTATTCCATCATAGTTATTGGCAATGATATTATTCTCAATACGACAATCTCGGACACCAGTCCATAATAAAACCCCAGCATAGTATGCCCCTTGTATCGTGAAATTTTTTATTGTCACATTGTTTGCAGTGATCTTTATAGTGTCGTATGATCCAGTTCCGCTCGAACCATTAATAATAGTTTTTGTGTTGTTTTTACCAATCAACGTAATCGCTTTATTAATAATCACATGTTCATTGAAGGTTGTGTTCACGAGTACTTTGATTGTATTTCCTGGGTCTGCGGCATCAACTGCCTGCTGTAACGATTGATAGGTAGCATTCTTTTCAACATTATACACTGGACCAAAAGTGAGATTTTTTATATAATAAAACAACGGGGTTTCTGTGTTTTCGTTCACAAAATACTTCATTTTTGCTTCTGCATCATTCTCATTTGCTGACGTCATAATCGAACTCATAAGCGTGCTGTATTCATCGAAGGTGTGATTTTCATTGTTGTTAGCATAATGCAGAATTTCTCTGGTTTTTGAGCAATCATACGAGTCGCTTGTAAATCCACCGCCACCGGTTGCGTACATCACTTTTGGTGCCATGATGTCTTCCATGCCGTTTCCATCTGTCCAACTATGGAAAATATCGCTCGAAGATGTTAAGTATGAAGGAGCTAGTGGTAAAAAAATTCCAACGAGCGCTTGTCTGCCCATCTGAATCCACGCTAAGTTCAAAGCCCCATTATAACTATTGTTTCCACTGACTGCAACAAATGTATTAACACTTGCACTTCGGGAAATTTCATCAGTGGTGTCAATAGTGCCTGTTCCCCATTCCTGACCACTGACATTTTTTCCACCTAGATGGCAGACATCTTTCCACGTGACTTTGTTATCGCCATCACTGCTTTTTGTTGAACCTGTATCTGTAATATCTTCCCAGATGGCTTGGACAGTGTCCCCTGTTCCATCAGGATCGCTATGAAGACCTTCACAATGTAGATAATTATCGATCGGCTGCCATGTATTATTCACCCAGGTGATATGAGAGTACACGTAACCGCTTTGATTAAAGGAGGATACAACAGCACCAACACCGAACTCTGCGCTTACGATGCCGATATTATCACCACTCCCTGCCTCAATCTCTATATTTTGAGCGATATAGACTGCTGCGTCTCGTACCGTGGAATAATGACCAAGAGCCCACCTCCGACATCTTTCTGGACTCGCTGTTCTCGAAGAATTAAATTGTCTATTTGCCAGACTAATAAATCCAGGGGAATCCGCAGTAAAACTCCCTAATGCTAAACCTACCTCGTTTATCCCTGCTTTATAATGAGCATCGGATGGTCCACAACTATAAAACGTATAGGTGTAATCATCATTGTAATAGGGTTTATTTGAAGAATCATCAGAATGCCTTGTTTTCCAGAAGATACTCCTATTATCTTTCACACATGTACCAGTTGCAATAATTCCACAACAATCATCATCTAATTCACCAGTAAAAGTTTGTGAAGTTGTTGTGGCGTGTGATATCTTCTGTAGATGTTCGCTAGTAATTACATGATTAACACCATCGATACTACTTGATGCGCTCAGTAAAGAACCCACGCCAACAAGCAGCATAAATATTCCTACGACCACAGCTTTTTTTGATAGGATTCTATCCATACTTTTTTGCCTCCCCTTGATATAAACTAACAAAGATTAGTATACAATATATATTTAAATATTTTTTTATAAAGAAAAATCGTTATAATCAGTATGAATCGTTATTTTTTCTCATCAGCGAATTGTTCTCAAATAATTCTCAATGCTTCGATCATATGTCTTTTCTGTATCACCTGGAAAATAACACGCAGGCAACTCCTCACGGTCACGATGATACCGAAGACACGCACAACACAACCCTTTCCTATTACAAGAATAACTACAATTACAGACCATCTTGTTTTCTCTCACTTTACACTCAACCATACCAACAACCCCCTTCCTATACACCAACCAATTTTTTAAACTCAGTTTCATCGATGATCTTCACACCGATTTTTTTCGCTTTTTCGTATTTTGACCCTGGATCAATCCCAGCCACCACGTAATCAATGTCTTTACTTACTGACGAAGCAACAAGTCCTCCTTTTTGCTCTACAAGTTCTGATGCATCTGGGCGAGACAACGTCAGTAGTCCACCAGTGAACACAAACTTTTTGCCTTTCAACGGCAGTTCTTCTTTTGAAGTTTTTTCTTTGGTTTGAATCCCTATGTTTTTGAGTTTTTCGATGAGCAGTTGGTTTTCTTCGGTAGCAAAAAACGTTGCGATTGCCTCAGCGGTTTTCTCGCCCAGACCAAAAATCTGACCGAGTTCCTCAACAGTTGCAGAGGCAACTTCATCCAATGAATGATACGTTGCTGCAAGGATTTGTGCAGCATATTTTCCCACATGACGAATCCCAAGGCCATAGAGTAGTCGTGAGAGGCTCTGCTGTTTGCTCTGTTCAATCGAATTCAAGAGGTTCTGTGCGGATTTCTCCTTAAAACCTTCCAGTGTTAGGATATCTTCTTTTTTCAGTCGATACAAATCATCGATGCTGTCGATTAAACCTTTATCAATGAGTTTATCGATCGTTGATTCCCCAAGATTTTCGATATCCATCGCATCTCGTGACGCATAATATTTTATCCGCCATTTCAACCGCGCTGGACACATCTTGTTTGGGCAGCGGACTGCGACTTCATCCTCTTTTTGAACAACACTGGATTTGCATACAGGGCATGACTGGGGGATTTTGAATGGTTTTGTCTTCTCAATTCGTTTCTCAGTTATGCTTTTCACAACTTGAGGAATCACATCTCCGCTTCGTTCTACAAGTACTGTGTCGCCGATGCGTATGTCTTTGCGTTTCAACTCATCAAAATTATGTAGTGTCGCTCGTGAGACTGTTACGCCACCAACTTGAACCGATTCAAGCTCTGCGACAGGGGTAAGTACACCGGTTCGTCCCACTTGCACTGCGATATTTAGAAGTTTTGTCGTTGCTTGTTTGGCAGAGAACTTAAACGCGATCGCCCATCGCGGATGTTTATTTGTCGATCCGAGTTCTTTCTGCTGCGCTATAGAATTTACTTTCAGGACTGCTCCATCAATCTCGTAGTTTAATGTCTCTCGTTTCTTTTCAATATCTTCACAGTATTTGATTGCTTCTTCAATGTTTTGAACTTTTTTGATGAGTGGATTAACACGAAAACCAGAGTCCCGAAGTATTTGGAGCGCCTGATCCTGACTAAAAAACTCTTTGTCAGAATGAGAGATATAATAAAGATAAACATCAAGAGGCCGTTGAGCAACAATCTTTGGGTCAAGCTGTCGAAGTGAACCGGCTGCGGCGTTGCGTGGGTTTGCAAACACCTGTTCTCCTTTTTTTTCTTGTTCTTTGTTCATTTTTTTGAACCCATCGATGGGGAAGTAGACTTCACCGCGAACCTCAACATTTTGAAGAAGGTTCCCGCGAAGTCGTAAAGGAATACTACGTATAGTTCGAAGATTAACAGTGACATCATCGCCTTTTATTCCATCGCCACGGGTAGCTCCTCTGACAAACATTCCTTTTTCGTAGATGAGGGCGATGCTGAGTCCATCGATTTTCGGTTCAACAACGTATTCCACAGGTCCTGTGTTTTTCTGAACCCGTGTATCAAACTCTCTGAGTTCATCGTAGGAATATGCGTTATCAAGTGAAAGCATTGGTACTTTATGGACAACAGAAGTAAAACCCTCAAGTGGTTCGCCGCCAACCCGCTGCGTCGGAGAATCAGATGTAACCAAATCAGGAAACTTTTTTTCTAAATCTTCAAGTTTTTTTAAGAGTTGATCGTATTCGTAATCTGCAATCACTGGGTTGTTCTCACCATAGTATTTGTAGTTATGATAGTTGATCTGTTCACAAAGCTTTGTGATCTCTTTTTTTGCTTCTTGTTTGTTCATTATTTATCCCCCAAGAAGTTTTTCTATTTCTTTTAGTGTATGCGTATTGAGGATATCTTTTTTTTCAAGCCAGCCTCTGCGTGCGGTAGCAACACCAAATCGCATAAAAGGAAGATGTGAAACGCTATGGGAATCAGTCCCAAGAACAAATTGGACACCAAGTTTTTTTGCAGAATGCGCATGGATATCGTCAAAATCCAGTCGATCGGGAAATGCGTTGATTTCAAGATATGTCTTTGTTTCTTTTGCGGTATCAATGATTTTTTCGATGTCTGCCTCGTAGGGATCTCGTTTCCCAATTAATCGACCGGTGGGATGTGCAAAGAAATCCACGTGTTCGTTTTCGATTCCTCTGATGATTCGTTTGGTCATCTCTGCTTTATTCATTTTAAAAGCAGTATGTATTGCTGCGTACACAAAATCAAATTGTTTAAGGATTTTGTCGCTGTAGTCAAGTGATCCATCTGGTTTAATGTCGCATTCGGTACCAAAAAGAATACGGAAATCTGTATATTTCTTGTTGAGTTTCTGTATTTCTAAAAGTTTTTTTTGTAATTTTTCTTCGGAGAGGCCATTTGCGATTTTGAGTGATTGTGAATGATCCGTACTTCCCATAAAGGAATATCCAAGTTTCTGTGCAGCAGTTGCAAGACTCTCAAGCGTATCGTTGCCGTCGCTCCACTGGGAATGAATATGGAAATCCCCATGGATGTCTTGATCTTGTACAAGACTGGGAAGCGAATGTTTTTTTGCAGCTTCGATCTCTCCGTGGTTTTCCCGCATCTCAGGTTCAATATAAGAAAGCCCTAGTGTTTTGTAGATTTCTTCTTCGGTTTTCCCTGCAACATATTCATCAGTATCTTTTTTATATAAACCGTATTCGTTTAATTTGTATCCTTTACGTATCGCTAGGCCGCGTAAGGAGACATTATGTTCTTTTGACCCGGTGAAATATTGTAGTGCTGCACCATAGCTTTTCTGTTCCACGACACGCAGATCAACCTGAATGTTATCTTGTAATAGTACACTTGATTTGGTAGATCCCTGTACAAGTACTCTTTCTACATAAGGGTATTTTACGAAATACGCCATCACTTCATCAGGGTGTTTTGAAGACGCAAGGATGTCAATATCTCCGATGGTTTCTTTCATCCGACGCAGACTTCCCGCTAGATGCAAAGAATCAATTTTTTTGTTTTGTTTCAAATACTCAAGATATCGTTGTCCGCATGCGTACGCAACGTTCAGTAGAACCCGTCCACTGGTTTTTTCTCGCAGTTCAATGCCTCGTAAAATGTTGCGTTCTGTTATCTCCCCAAATCCATCAAGAGTACGAAGAGTACCAGAAATGCATGCTTGTTTCAGTGCTTTAACTGTGGTGATACCAAAGTTTTGATATAGCGCAGCAACTTTTCTTGGACCAAGACCTGGGATTTCAAGTAAATCCAAAAGGCCTATAGGTATTTCTTTTTTCAAACGTTCAAGGTATTCGATTTTTCCTGTTTCAATGAGTTCCGCTATTTTTTGTGCAAGCGCATCTCCTATACCAGGAATTGATTCAAGGCGTTTCTGTCTGACAAGAGTCTCAACATCTTCACCATGTGTTTCAATGGTTTGCGCTGCGATTCGGTACGCCCGGATCTTAAAAAAATTTTCTCCTTTCAAATCAAGAAGATCAGCAATATTGTATAAGATACTTGCAACATGTTGATTGTCCATACCCTGCCTCTCCCTCAAATCTTTTTTTATTTACTTAGGGAAACAACAATGTCTACCTCATCATCGTCGTTCAAATGTAATTTGTCACGCAGATAAATTGGTGAGATAATCTCTAGAACCGTGGCATAATGACTACGTAGCGGTAGAACAATCGCTGCTTCGACGTCTTTGATGGTTGCATGAAAACATTGTACCTTGCCGAATGTTCGATTCTCTGTTGTGAACGCATCAATGAGGATTCCACCATAGTTTTTCAACAGGCGAAGTTTATTTCGTTCCAGTGGTTGGATCTCGACATTAAGTGTTCCAGGGTATGGGGTAAAACCTAGTTTCTGTTGGAATTGTTCGACGTATCCTTTTTGGGCGGTGTAGTATTTTCCTTCGCCCATGCCTGAGATGATTTTTCCTTTGAAATGCACCCTGGTCTGTAACTCAAATATCTGTTTGTACTGTGCAAACTCATGTTGAAGTGCCTCAACTCCTTGATCTGTGATGAGTATCAACTGTTTTTTTATCCCAAGTTCTCGAGTGATGAGTTCTTCTGCATCAAGTTCTAAGAGGTACCGGGATGCCGTCTGTTGACTGGTGTTGAGTTGTTGTGCAAGCTCAAATGAGGATATCTCGATTTTGCTGCTCATCGCACCGAACAGCGCAAGTTCTTTTAAGGTTTCCAACAGATATGATTTCATAGTTTTCTTCCTTTTGTTCATCCTATGTTTTGCGCAATTTTTTTTCCTTTTTCGGTTAATATATATGTGTTTTCTTTTTTCTCAATGATGCCGTTGTTCATAAACTCGTCGATTACTCGTTGGACAACTCGACGTACTATATGATGTTTTTTCGCTATCTGATCAAAGTTTGTTTCTCCTGATGTAAGATCATCAAAGATCACTCTGCGATACTTGTTTGAGAGGATGTATCCTTCATCCATAGAGCACCAACATCTTAATTTACAGGTCTCACATAAAGCTTTTCAATGTCTTTGTTCAGCAAGCTCCCCCAAGTGCAATCTGCAGAAAAAATATTGGATCAAGCATTCAAGAACGCAAAAAACATCCAGATACAAGATCGAGACCCTTTCTATAGGCGTCGGAAGATCATCATAAAAAAAACCGAGGTTTTTGCGGGATCAATTATTACCACGTTAGAAAAATATGTGAAAGGATTTCCTTCTGTGGAGCAGCTTCCACCGTTTTATCAGGAGCTTCTTGACATCAGGGTTGATAGGAATCAATTCAAAAAATCACTTGGTGCTGTGGATTGGGCGCGGAAGCTCTGTATGGATATCTACACAAAACAAAGTGGCTTGTTGGAGAGAACTGGAAAAATAGATTTTTTGACGTTGAAGCAAAAGGAAATCTATGGTCGGATATCATCGGTGGTGAAACAGATTGATAGTAATCTGCTGATGCTTGCCGCTGCACAGAAAACCCTAAGGCAGTTTCCTGATATCCAGGATGTTCCAACAGTTGTGATAGCTGGGTATCCAAATGTGGGGAAATCCTCGTTACTTAGGTGTTTGTCTCGTGCACGTCCGTTGGTTGCTCTGTATCCTTTTACGACTAAAGAGATCTATATAGGTCATATGGAGAAGACTGTGCATTATGTGAAACAGTTGTATCAGGTGATTGATACGCCTGGTCTTCTGGATCGTCCGTTGTCATCAAGAAACGATATCGAGAAACAGGCGATTGCTGCGTTACAGCATCTTGCGGATCTTATCGTGTTTATTCTTGATCCGTCTGAGACAAGCGGGTATTCTATTAAGGATCAGGATGGTTTGCTTGTGCAGATGAAAAAAATTTTTCCAGATATCCCGTTTATTATCGTTGAAAACAAATCTGATTTGATGAGTACGGATTCAGCGTCTCTGAAGATTTCCTGTGAGAGTCATGCGGGTATTGATGAACTGAAAAAAATGATTTTTGAGATGATAAAATCTCAATAAAAAAAGAAAAAAAGGGGGGTTATTTATCCCCATCCAGTTTGCCATGGAGGTATCGGTGGTGTTTGTCCTGGTGTTTGTGCCTCAACTAGGAAACCTTGAAGCGGGAAGACATCAGGTGCCCACCAGGAATATATCAGAATTCCGTAACCCTGGTTTATCTCAGGTGCATGCGTTACGATCCATTTTGCTAACTCCCAGACGAAAATAATTCGTATTGTCGCTGACCAAGGATCTTGTATGTGAGCTGCAAGCATGACACCGATAAATATTGCAGCCGCAGGGACACCAAAGTTCAAGAGAACTAATCGAAGTGCTTTTGTTAATGCATTGTTTAAATCTACTAATCTTTCAATGCATGGGTCTCCGTGGCTGTCGTAATAGTGTTTGTGCCATACACCAGTGATACCGTAGAAGAGATACTCTGGTGTCTCATGGCTTTCACCCATGGTTAATACTGGTGTAGAATCTTCTCGTATTAACTGATATCCACTTGATGGAAGACCAACCGTTTGATAAAGAGAAGTTAATTGTGTTTCAATGGTATCAAAATATCCTTGTAGTGTCGGTGTTAGGACCATTCCATTGAGTGAATCACCATGTGTAGCCGCATACTCTGTGATATATTGGTTTATTGCGTTGAGTTGTGTTTGATATTGTGCGAATAATTGTTGATATTGTTCATAGGCTGATTGTTCCACAACAATTCCGGGTGTCGCTTCAGCATGTATTATTTCGACTGGAGTGAATACCCCGGGAGTGGTCGTTCGAGTTACTGCACTAGTTGCTGGTAATGCTATCAGCAACACCAGGATAACAGCGGCCCCTATTCCAAAATATTTCTTTCCATTTCCTTTCATTTCTTTTTCCTCCGTTCTTTGCTTGTTATATTCAAGCTATGAAAAAGTATGTTCTCACCAGATATATAAACTTTATAGTGCAATCATCCAATCTTTAACATATGACAAAAAAAATAATAATTATTTATGAACAAAAAGATGGAGGAAAAAAGTATCCATATAATGTACTCAGGATTGAATCGAGAGTATCATTTCTATTTTGGATTTGATTTGGAATGCCATCTGATATATAAAACTCAACAAACTCTATGATACCTGCAACAATGGTTTTATCATCCAGATGTTCTTTATGTTTTATCAGTAAATCGTAAGTCATCCAGGGATCTTTTAACACATATATTTTCTCGCTTGATACTTGAGGCCGTTTAATGATGCTCGGCAGCGTTTCTTTACGGATGGCTCCTTTATCAATTGGTACCTGTTCAATGATCCCTGCATGTATCATTTTACGCAAATGAAAACCAATTGTGGCAGGATGTTTTTCAAGAAATCTGCTTAGATCTTTTTGTGAACATTGCGCAGCGATGAAAAACCAGAGAAGAATATGGAGCGTTGTTCGTTTTCGAAAACAGTTGAGTATTTTTTTTTCTTTTTCACCAATATCAAGTGAAATAAAATATCGACTATATTTACCATCTACTCTTGATATGATGAGTCCTTTTTTTTCAAGGTACTGTAAATGATATTTTAAAGAAGTAAAGGGAATATTCATTTTTCTTGAGATATCACGCATATGTAATCCTGAGTTTTGCGCGATAAACTCATAGATTTCCCGTCTTCTTTTTAAATCCAGACTGGTATTATTTTGCATTATAAAATCATTGTAGTGTTAATGATTTTATATATATTTTCCTATAATGTCTACGTTAAAACCGAAACAAAAGTATATATCGTAAATTCCATTGTTTGGTTATCGTTAATGATGGTGTTGGAGAATATCGAATCTGTTTGTCCTACGTGTTATATTGAGGGAATAATCCAGAAGATCGATGCCCAAGTTATCGAAGAAAATAAGAAAGTATGGATCATTAAAAATTGTGAGAAACATGGTTCTTTTAAGGAGTTGTATTTTGGCGATGTGAATTTGTACAAGAGATGGATGAAATATAAGGTGACTGGGCATCCTGTTTCTGACGTGAAAACAAGTTTGTTTGATGACCCTACATTATATGCGGATCACACGTCTCAAACAATTTTAACAAATCTCGTTGTGACAAACAGGTGTAATCTACGATGTAGTTATTGTTTTATTAATGCAGGGGCAGCAGGTTCTGTCTATGAGCCATCGTTCAATCAACTGAGAACATTAATGCAGCAAACAAGAAATGAAAAACCCTTAGGTTCGAAATCCATTCAAATAACAGGTGGTGAACCAACACTTCGTAGTGATTTTTTCGATATTATTCGATTAGCTAAGGCGGTTGGTTTTTTGCATGTTCAGGTTCATACGAACGGGTTGAAACTCGCTGAAAATATCGAATACTGTCAACGATTGAAAGACGAAAAAGTCAACACTATTTATATGAGTTTCAATGGAGTATCGAAAGAAACGAATCCATTGTTAGAACAAAATAAACGTGCTTTGGAAAATCTTCGAAAAGTGAATGTCAATGTTGTTTTGGTTCCGGTTTTGATCGGTGGTAAAAATATTCATGAGACAGGTAAGATTGTACGTTTTGCTATTGACAATATAGATGTTGTCCGGGGTGTACATTTCCAGCCGATTTCCTTCTGTGGCAGAGCAACAACTTTAAAAGAGAATGAACGGAAAAGTCAGCGTGTTGAGTATATCCAGTTGATAGAAGCTATTGAACAAGAGTTTTCTGGATTGATATCACGTGATGATTTCTACCCGATATCTATTCTCTTCCCGATTTCACAACTTACTGAAAGTGTAACGCGGGAACATCATGTGGAGTTCACCCCGCATCCAGGATGTGGTGGGTCGACATTTATCGTGATGAATGAAGGAAAACCGATCCCAATCACTCGATTTATTAATGTAGAAACCTATATCAAATTTATGAATGAACAAGCAGCGAAAACAGGTCCTTTGAGAAAACTTCGTCTCGCCTCAGCTATCGTGAAAAACATTAATACGTTTATCAATACCGAAAAAGCACCGCAGAGTTTTGATATGAAACAGATAGCGAGGGATTCTGTAACTGTCGGAAACGAGTATGCCCTTCGAAAGTTACATCATAACAGCTTATTTATTGGCATGATGTGGTATCAAGATCTTTGGAATCTCAACATCGATCGCTTACAACGATGTGTTATTCATTATACAACCTTTGAAGGAATCATCCCTTTCTGCACCTACAATATTCTTGGGTATGGCGATAAAATTCAGAAAAAATATTCCATTTCAGTTGAAGAATGGGAGAAAAAAACTGGCCAATCATTACAAGATGACATGGCCTAAAACTTGTAGATTATATAAACCTCGTAGTACTGTTATCTAGATATAACCGGAGTGTATCTATTCAATGGTAAGATATGTTTTTTTTTTAATTATATGTGTGCGTAAGCTCAACGTAAGCGCTCCCTGTTACTGGACTACCATTAATGGTTCCAGAAACTGTACACGCACCTTCCCAAAAACAGGTACATGGGACAAAATATACAATAAACTGTTGAGCCCAAGGCGGTAAATTCTCGAATAAACGCATCATTTGGTCGTCATAGTATGGGGTAATAATAAGGTTAATTGAGTGTGAAGGTTCTATGATATTCCACTGATTCGAAAAAATCTTTTGGCTGATCGGGTCCCGCCAATAGCCTAATTGCGTAATTGTATAATCATCTAAAAGATCTAAAGATCCATTGATATCGACTAAATTCAATCCACCAGAATATGATCCTAGTCTATGTCCAGCTCTATCCCATAAATCACCGACCATGATCTCCTGGTAGTCATTAAGTTTTATTGAGAACCACTCCCAATTCACTCGAAGACCTAAGGGGGGTTGAGCTGGGTCGAAGTTGATAAAATTGCCCCATTGGTGATCGATCCATGCAGATCCAGTTACCTTTTCGTTGATTCCATCGACCGTTATCATACCTTCAACTGCAAGTTTTGTCAGAGTATAATACCAAGAGGAATCATTTCCAAAATCAACAACCCCATCACCACTCACTATTAATGGAGGTTTCACACAATCCATATCAACTGATAGTTGCATTGGTTGATTGTCCTCCTGTTGGGCATCTCCGCTGACAAGAAGGGTGTACTGGAAGGGAAGAAGATCATCACCACTGGTTTTGGTACACCAAACGTCATTTTGTATCGTCCCACCGCCACCATCATCGTCAGCGATGACCGGGGTTGACTGAATAGGTGTAGCTGCAATCCGTGGCATCAGTTGTAAGTTCATGGATGTTGCCTTTGTATCCATAGTTTTACTCAGTGCATAAACTGCTTGATTATTTGAAGCGATATATTGATTGAAGTCGAGATTGTTCAAATAGTTATCATCAAAAGGTGCAAATGTTAAATCAAGATGATCAGCACTTGCTGACAAGTCTCCGAATTTCCTATTGGTGTAGGTTTGCCCTTCCGCGATATCAGAGATGGTAAATAATCGTAATTCTATGTTATCATGTTGAGCTCGGTGAAGCTGAAAATAACAGACCATTGATCCGTATTCATTACCCGTCATATTGCCTGTGAGATGGAAATTCACATACCACCATTCAATCGGATATTCATAGGTGTCATGTGCGCCCTCATCGGTGGGAAACGTAATGTTTGTTCCTGGTGGATAATAGGGATATGTTTTCCATGGCCTCATCGGAGGTTGGTTATCTTGACTTGCATTGCCTATGCTCGGTGGGATCACCATCAATAAAATGATCGTAAGTGACGTAAGGACCTTTAGATGGTTTTTTATCTTCGATGGAAATATACTGAGAAGTGGTATTCGCTCCAAAATTATTCCAATTTTTTTAGGATTTCGCATGACTTTCTTTCCCCTATCTAAAAAATTATTTATTGATTATGTATTTTCGCTTTTAGTATATAAATATATCGTCTTTTTAGCTATTTTTATGGTTTTTTTGCTTTTTCTGTGTCTTTGCAGTAAATAAGTATATATGGTTTCTTCATGGTTTTTAGAAAATAATCAAGATAGAACAAGAATCTGTTAAAAGAAAAAAAAGATAGAAAGTTTATTGCTTTGTTTTTGCAGCAATTCTTCCAATCCAGATTGTCATGACAACTGCAAGTAAGGTGACAAATATTGCGTATGCCCACACACCATATGTTGCAAGGAAATATAGTGGGCCACCTACTTTGAATAAGCCACCTATTGCTTCGTTCCAGGCTAATGCAGCTACTAATCCAAACGCCGCAGTCATCAACGCAGCTATCTTTTCTACTACTTCAACTTTTATTGCCATAAGATTTCTCCCCGAATACAGAACTAATGTTTAAGAATATAAATGTTTTTATCACCCTTGGTTTCTTGTATCAATTGCAGATAAATTTCATAGGATAGAATTTATAAAGAATCAGATGTTATAAGTAGTTAGAACATTAAAAAGAAAATGTGGTGGAATCGAGATGGATAAAATTTTTGGGAAGGAAAAGAAACCAAATGAAATGAAAGAGGCAATAGGATTCGTCCTGATCAGCGTTGCTCCTTCGCACGAATATGAGGTACATGATAAACTCGCAAAAGTTGAGGAGATCGTCGAACTGCATTCGTTATTTGGGGAATACGATCTGATAGCGAAAATTGAAACAAAAGATTTTGAGACGCTTGGTCATATTATCGTCAATAAAATCAGATGCGTGGAAGGGGTTATCGATACGCGTACGCTCACGGCAACAAGTGTGCTTGTGAAACGAAAATAATTTTTTTGAGAAGCACAATAAAAAAAAGGGTTGGTGAGTGCGGGCGCCGGGATTTGAACCCGAGTTATAAGCTTGGCAAGCTTATGTGATACCAGACTACACCACACCCGCATCTTGGAATTAAAAATCAAGAAGCAGGAACCTATTAAAAAGGATTGCGCTATGGTTTTTTTCTCTTCAATAACAGACGTAGGTATTTGTTGGTTAGTATAGAAAACATAATAAATAATAATGACAATATATAACTTTGGGAGATATGAAAAAAATTGCGATTGTTGCTATCGGTATTCTATTTTTTGCCACAGTATCAGCCTCAGGTATTATTCCCATAGGAAAATCAACAGTGGCACCATATGTGTTTTCCGAACAACAAAAACCTAGAATTCCCCCCATTATTTATATTTTACATGAACTATATGAAAAAAATCATCTGTATCAAAAGCTCTATAATCGTTTGATGCAAAAACCACTCACAAATGAGCACGGGTTTGTGTTTTCACCAAAGCCAGTTAATCTTTCTGATGATGCGTTTCATGGTGCGGATACCATTGATTTCACTGAATGGTGGTATTTTGATGCAATACTCAACGACGGATACAGTATTCAACTGATCTTTCAGGTGATTAGTCTTTTGGATCGAAATGTACTGTCTACAAAAATCAATATGTATCAGAATGGCAAGTTAGTTGCAAACGCAGAAAAAATATTTCTCCCTGATGAATTCTTTATCTCAAAAGAAACACCGTTAATCACAATAAACGGGAAACAAGTGATGAACGGAGAAATCGATCATGGACAGTGGATATACGATGTCTCAGTTGATATCAACGATGTTGCTGTTGATCTGTGTTTTGTTGGTACTACCTGTGGTTGGAAAGGAGACGCCCCTGTAAGTAAATGGGCGGTCATCTTGCCGAAAGCAGATGTTCAAGGCATGATTACCATCAATAATCAGAAACAAAATGTCATGGGGACCGGATATCATGATCATAACTGGGAGCTCAACGCACAAGCAGGAAAATACTTTGGTTGGCTCTGGGGAAAAATCTCCACAGGTTCTGTGACTGTCGTGTGGTCTTCTATCCTAGATACTCGGTTTGAAGGACAACCGATCCTGGTAATCAATATAGGAGCGCAGGAATATCAATCCATTGATCCGTCAGCTATTCGATTCACCGCTGATGAAATCTTTTTAGAAAACGGCAAAATGATCCCGCATAAATTTGTGCTGCATGCAACAACAGATACTGTATCTGTTTCCCTGACAATGACCGTCGAAACTATACATCATGTGAAAGTGGGAACAATCACCTACTGGCGGTACCATGTTCATTGTCTAGGTTCAGTTACGATTGATGGAAAAACTGAGCTTGTTGATCAAAAAGAAATCGCAGAGTTCGTCAGGTTCCGATAAAAAAACCGTTGTGTTACATTCTTTTTAATGGTTTGCTGAGATGGCGTCGTGCACAGACTGGGACTTCGTAGAATCCTGTTTTGATCGATCTTTTCCTTGGTTTTGTTTTTGGTTTATTTTTGGTGGTTCCACAGCGTTTACATTTGTATCCTTGATTGGTCCCTCGTGATTTCATGTGTTTCCCGCATCGTGAACAGACCGGGTTTTCTGTTTTTTCTCGAATCTGTATAAGTGATCTGATATTGATTTTTTCAAGATTCACGGTAATTGGTTGTTCTCGAACGCCACCGTAAACATCAACGCGATCACCAATTGTTAGTTCTCGAATAACGTTTCTGAATTGTTTTGTTGGTTCATACGCTGCACAGTCTATTGTTCCTGTGGCATCATCAATTGAGAAAAGGACATGGCCGCCAGGTATGGTTCGCGGCGGTGAAACAACAGTTCCTGAAACGATTACGGATTGGTACGGTTGGATGTCTTGGATGGTTTTCTTTTGGAGATGATCATCGGTTCCCTGGTTGGTCTCAAAAAGTAAAAAACCCATTGTTTGTTCAGAGATAATCATTGATTTTGCAGAAATAAGATCCGTGGGGTGTTCTCCTCGTATTCCGTAGAGGATCGGACATGGAGAATGTGGCACAAGCCGGTTATGTTTGTTTGTGTAATCGTAGTTGTCAAATGTGTTTGTACACGCTTTATCCATCTGTTGTACTGAATCATTGTCAACGATGCGTTTCGTTCCCCATCGATCTTGTTCTCGGTAGGTGATCAGCTCAAAGGTTTTATCGGATCTAGGAGACCATGCGATTGCTGCGGTTGCTCCGATGAGCCCTCGTTTGTTTTTGTATCCTTTGTACAGTGCATCATGAGATTTCAACAAGGAGACGACATCCGTAAGATGTACGATTTCTTGAACTGCGGTTGTGTAGAGTCTTTGTGATGGTTTTTTGTTCAAAAGAACAAAACCAGGGTTTGTGTTTTGGTCATCGGTTTTTGCATAGCGTTCAATAATGCTCTGAACAAGTGATTTAACCGCTGTATATTCTGATGATGAAAGGTCTTTTTTCAGAATGGAACACGCAACAATGTTTTGGTTATGTGTGCTACCGATTCTGATTGTTTTCCCGATACTCCTTCCTATTTGTAACGCAAGGGCGCCATTTCCCCGGGTCTTCCACGGGATATTAGGATTTAAGCGAACAAGCCTTGGATATCCGATGATATCGTACTCCTGTTCCACGAGTTTTTGAATGAGACTGTAGATTACGTACGTTGTGCATCCCCCTGAAACAGAGTCTGTGTCGTCAATGCCTATCCAGATGATGTTCACCCGCAAAACATTATTATAGAAGCAGTATTTTAACTTCATTCGTTATGGAACGATCAGATCTAGTTCGAAATATTAGGGAAACATTGAGTCGTGCAGGGTTCTCAGTCTCAGATTTATGTTCAATTCGGCTCGCTGGTTTTGATCTTGTTGCTCGAAGAGATAACACTCTTTTGTTTGTGAAAATCCTAACAAATATTGATGCGCTCTCTGAAGATGTTGCAAAGGAGATTATCACGTTGTCGTCTCTTTTGAAAGGATGTCCTTTGCTTGTTGGTGAAAAAACAGGTCTTGGCGACCTTGAAGATAATGTTGTGTATTTCCGTTTTGGTATTCGTGCAATTACTCTGAACACATTGCAGGATCATTTGCTCGAGGGTATCCCTATTGCTGCGTATGCTGCGCAGGGTGGTTTGTATGTGACTCTTGATGAGAAAAAAATCCAGGTGCTTCGCCAGCAGCAGGGTGTTTCGCTTGGGGAGTTTGCCAGGTTTGTTCGCGTGTCTCGGAAAACTGCTCAGTTGTATGAAAAAGGGATGAACGCGCGAATCGAGATTGCTTCACGGATTGAAGAATTGTTTAATAGTCCGGTATGTCTGCCTATGGATCTTTTTGATATAACTCAGAATGATCAAAAGACTGAAGGTAAGAATCTAAAAAAGCCGGATGATTCGAAGAATTTTGAGCAGGAGGTTTTTTCGTTGTTGAAACGCCTGGGATATGAGATCGTTCGCATGGAACGCTGTCCGTTTGAAGCAGTTAGTAAAGAAAAAGAGCGGGTTCTTCTCACCTGTGTGCATACGTATAATAAGAAATTGATTCAGAAAGCGCAGCTTGTGAGCAGTATTTCGCGAATCACCGAGAAACATGCGGTGTTGTTCACTGATACAGACACGGAGAAGAAAAACTTGGAAGGAACTCCGATTATCCGTAAAAAAGAGTTAAAGAAGATTCGGGGACCTGAAGAAATCATTGATTTGATTATCGAACGAATCTAACGAGGATACTTTTTCCTGTCGCGTGACAAGAACACAATAATAGTTTGAATAACTCAAAAAGGAGATGGGGTTTTTCATCGGTGGGTCTTACGCGTATGCTTCAGACCGCGCAGTATTTCCAGCCGCTATTGATAAACTTTATTATAAAAATATATAAAGTAGAATAAAAATGTCTTTCATAGAGAACATTAGATGATGAATTCATTCATAGCATGCGGTGAATATTTGTAGCAGTTTTTCAGTATCGTTTCTACTTCCGAAAAATCCATACTTGAGATTATCTTTCTGAGGCTTGCCCCCCCATTGTTTTTCATTTGTGCATCCAAAACAAATGACTCTTAGGAGGGCTCATTTAATTTTTCAACAGCCCATTATACAGTATCATCTTCAATCAGAAGTTCAACAGGAATGTTGCATGATTTTACTAGTAAATATGAGTTAAAATAAATTTTTGCAAAAGAATACGATTTTCTCCTGTAAAAAATAGTAAAAAAGTGCAGGGGAGGAGATTCGAACTCCCGAACCTCTGCAGGAACAGATCTTGAGTCTGTCGCCGTTGACCAGGCTTGGCTACCCCTGCACACGGAAAACGAAAATACGAGTACCGTAATTAAAGTTTAGGTTTGCCTGTAAACCAGGAATACTTCTGTTTCATAGCCATAACATGAGCAGCAATTTCAATCGATGCCAAAAGAAGCACTATTTCAAATATGATTGTTACAACATAGAACAACACATGATACGCAGAAAAAAATCTCCCGACAATCGCATCGAGTCCTGCAGCAACTGAGACAACACCAAACACAAGTAGTGAAACACTATACAAAACCAACACATCTGATTTTTTCCCAATATATTTTGCGCCAAACGGAAGAGAAATAATAACACCCGCAAGATAAGAAAACACAAGAAACCAGATGGAAAATGCAAGAAACCTCGTACCAGCAAACGCGATATAATACGCAAGAAACGGAATCGAACACAAAAAAGGAATAACTAGGGCATAGACTTTTCCTGTAACAAACGTTTTTTCAGATACAGGAAGATGCCTTACCACCCACATCGTCTGTTCTTCGATAAGAAACATGTTGATTGCAGGAAACACAGCCGTGAAAATGATCACGATATAGATGCCAAGCGAGACGTACACCGACGGCAGAAACTGTTCGGCCTGTATACGAAGCGACTCAGGGATGAACAAATCTTTTCCAAAAACTGCGAGATAACCGATAAACCCACCAGTTGCCACAGACGTGAAAACAAAACTTGATAGCAGACGATCCCTCCAGAGCACTGTTGTCTCCTTAAAAAAAATCGCGGATCGTTCAGTTCGCATTATAGCTTTCTTGTTTTCTTTCTGTCGATCTTTCCTATTCACATATTGATAGGAATCAAGTGCATATCGTACGCTCCAAGCAAGATAACACAACGAAAAACCGATGAGAACAACGATAATCTCAAGGTTTCGAACATAAAGAAACACACCGATTATCGCCCCAGCTGGCAGAAGCCGAAGTTTATGCGGACTGAAGAAATGCAGAGACGTCGCAACCCCAAGGATGCAACCAAGCACAACACCTGTGGTAAACTTGAGGTATTCAATAGGATATCCAAGGGAAACACCTGCGACCGAGAGAAAAACACTAAACAATGATGAGAAAAACACCCACAACCCAAGATTCGTCCAGAAAATCATCAGCGCTATTTCACCGACTGTTCTTTGGTGACTTACCGCAGATGAAAGCGCATACGTAACTCCTGGTGATTGCACAAAATACTTATGAAAATCCGCAGATGATTTCATAAGAAAAACAAAGAAAAAAGAAAACACGACATCGTCGATACTCATGTTCACCTGGTTTTTCAACATGAACATCGTAAGCATCGCAGTCATCGCAACAGAGAACACAAGCATAAACCCAAACCATATGTACAGAACAGGGCTGTCCCGGATGTTTCGCTGTAAATTGCGTCCCGCATCAGTAAGCAGCGTCGTATAGGTATCAAACATATCTAGGTACCCTCGGTCTGGAAATACGCTTCTTCGATGCTCCCGTATTTCTGCATGAACATATCAACCGAACCTGATGCGACAACCTGTCCACGTTTCATGATGTACACCTGATGCGCGGTTTGTTCAACCAACTGCGGGGAATGGGTTGCAAGAATCGTAGTCCCTTTTCGATCGACTATAAATTTCTGCAATGCCCGAGCAGTAAGCGGATCAAGCCCCCATACCGGTTCATCAAGCAAAAGATTCGCAGGCGAATGCATGATAGCGGAGATGATCGAGATTTTTTGTTTCATACCTTTAGAATACGTCCCCAACTCATAATCAAGAAATCGATCAACCCCTAGAAGCGTTGACAGTTCACGTATTCGCGGTTCTGCTTCTGTGAATTTGCGTAACGATGCAATGTACACGAGGAACTCGCGTCCGGTGAGCCGATCATACATCGTCGGTGTCTCAGGAAGATAACCAATGCGTTCCCGCACCTTAATTGAATCTTTGACGATGGAGAATCCATCTACACTGATTTCGCCTTGGTTAAACGGCAGGATTCCTACTAGGATTTTCAGAAGCGTGCTTTTCCCTGCACCGTTTTCCCCCATGATCGCAGTGACTTGTTCATTTTCAAACGAAAAAGTGACATTGTTCAAAGCAACTAGCTTACCATATTGTTTGACAACATTTTTTGCAATAATCATTATAGGTGCAACAATATTGATAATATAAACTCTGACATATTCATAGTTTTTCTGATGACAGAGACGAGATGATTGCTCTTTCAAAATCACAGAGTCGTTGCTCTGTATTTTTGTTGTATTCAAACCCAAAATCATATACGATGTCTTTGAGGATCAATGGTTCTGCAGGTGAAAGCCCAAAATCAACTTTTTTTTCGGGGTCATTTAGAGCATCACTAAGATGTTTATTAGTGAGTTTTTTTAATCCAACTTTTTCGATTGATGAGATCAGTCGTCTGATCTGATTCCAAAGATAATTCTGTGCATAAAAATCAAAAACCAAAAACTTGTTCTCATCAGAGACAACAATTGCATCAATGGTTCTTTTTGGGTTTTTTCCTTCTTCGACGCGTGCGAAATTTTTAAAATTATGTTCACCAGTAAAGATAGCTGCAGCTGAGAGAACATCATCAACAACAAAACCCTTGTTTTCTAAATAGTAACGGTATATTCGCAGTTTTGCGTATCTCGGATAAAAATCACTATCAACATTCTGAATCCCATAAACAAAAATATGGGGAATTTTTTCTTTGAGTTCTTGTATCACGCGCTCTTTTGAGGTATCGGTATTGACAGCTATCACATTTCCAAGCGCTGATACTCCTTTATCAGTTCTACTTGCTGACCGAAAACAAGATGTTTTCGCTCCATCAATAAACCCCTGCGTAATCAAAGCGTTCAGTAATTCTCCTTCTACTGTTTTACGATTGGGTTGTCGTGCGTATCCATCGAATTTTTGTCCATCATAAGCAAATTTCAATGCGATCCTCATACAGGTTTTGATAGGTGTTAACGTATATAGAGATTATCACAGCTAAACCGTAGGATCTGGAGGGCATCATTATTTAATTTTTGGGAACGAAACATTTTTTTATACAAACTATTAAATACCTACGCAGAAGATATCAATATCACATATGAAAATCCTCCTCGTATTTCCCAGAATTGAACATGGTGCAGCAACCCATAGTGATAAAGGATCGTGGAGTTCTATTCTCTTTGGATATCCAATTATTACACTACCTCATCTTGCTGCGATTACCCCAAAAAAATATTCAATAAAATTAGTCAACGAAAACTATGAGGATATCGATTTCAACGACGATGCAGATGTTGTTGGGATCACAAGTTATACGATGACTGCACCACGTGTCTACGAAATAGCTGATGAGTTCCGCAGACGAGGAAAAAAAGTTGTTCTTGGTGGATATCATCCGACTGCGATGCCTGATGAGGCAAAACAACATGCTGACAGCATCTTACTAGGTGAGGCAGAGGCGACTTGGCCTGAACTTCTCTCTGACGCAGAAAAAGGAAAATTAAAACAGTTTTATGGTCCAAACCCTGATTTTGATATGGCTGCAATTCCCCCTATACGAAGAGATTTAATTATTCATAACCCAATCATGGGTGCCGTACAATCAACCAGGGGTTGTCCGAATCAATGTGAGTTCTGCGCGATCGCAAGCTTCTGTAAACACGGGGTGAAACAACGTCCTATAAAAAACGTGGTAGATGAAATTAAACAGATGCCGAATCGCATGTTTGTTATCCACGATCCAAGCCTTACGGTGAATCCACCATATGCTAGAGAATTTTTTAAGGAGCTGATTCGTCAAAAAATCCATAAAGGCTGGGTTGCAAACGGGAACGCTAACGTTCTTGGAAAAATCGATGACGATTTCTTGGATCTTGCACGAAAATCCGGGTGTGTCGAATGGTTCGTCGGCTTTGAATCAGTAAGCCAGGCATCGCTTGATGGAATAAAAAAAACCGTAAACAAGGTTGAAGACTTCAAAAAAATGATTACACGCATCCATAAACATGGGATGACGGTCCAAGGCGGTATCATTTTTGGATTTGATCAGGATACCTCTGATGTCTTTGATAACACTCTTGAGAAAATGTATGAATGGGAGCTTGATGCAGTGGAAATCAACGTTCTCACCCCGTATCCTGGGACGCCGCTTTTTGATCGGCTGGAAAAAGAAGGAAGACTTCTCACACGGGACTGGTCTAAGTTTAACCAAATAGATGTTGTCTTCAAACCAAAACAAATGACTGAGAAAGAACTCTTCGAAGGTGCACGTAAAGTTGCAAAAGCATATTACACAATGCCAAACGTGATCACTCGGGCGACAAAGGTGTTTCTACGGACACGAAAACTTTTTGGTTTACTTCCAGCAGGAACCAATTATACCTTCAGACGGTATTATAAAAAAGATTTTGGTTTCTAGCATTTTCCATATGATATGTGATATTAATAAAAAGATAAAAAAGGATTAGCTGATATAGTTTATAAAAAAGGTGAGTGAAATGAACGGATGGAAAATGATGGTTGGTATAATTTTCATAGCAGCAATTATAGTGATTTCAGGTTGTACTTCCACAGAGAATATCACTGCAGAGAAAATAAAATCAAACATTTTACAAGCAATAAAAAATGTGTCATCATACAAATATTCAACAGAAGGAACAATTACTATGAGTATTACAAATGCTTCAGGAGTAAATACTACTGAAACGACAATTATTCAACTTAGCGAAGTTGATGTGACTAATAAAAAATTAAAGATCGATCAAACAAGTACGGAAACAAAAACATCAACTACACAGCATATTCTTTATTACCTTGTTAATAAAATTCTGTATACCGGGACAGAGACAAACGGACAGATCACATGGACACATATCAATACGAGTCTGACAGATTCTGAACAAACATGGATGGCACTTTCCCAATTAGAAAGACAAATGCTCATTCTGGAAAATGCGAGTGTTGAACAATTGGCAGATGATGTTATTGAAGGTGTTTCATATTATGTATTAAACATCACATTAAATCTATCAGCATCCAGTTCCAGTAGTGATAATACAGTGCTGCCTGTTGATGGCTTTGCTGATATGATGAAAGAAATGGATATAAAATATTGGATTGACAAAGATACGTATCAGCTTAAAAAAGCAACATTGAAGGTAACAATGGATCTAAATTGGATGGGTATGTTTCAAGATGCAACAAGCGCTCTTTCCATTCAAGATATAACTTTGCTTTGCTATGATTACGACATACCTGTTACAATAGATGTACCACCAGATGCATTACAATAACCAAAAGGGGTTAATCTCATTTACATCCTTTTTTCCTGTTACTGTTTCACAATCAATTTAAACTTCCCTGTTTTTTGGTCTACAGGAAGCTTTTCGACAACCTGAATGGTATATGAAACACTGGTGAAATGTTTTATCGCAAGCCACTCATCAAGTTTCTTTTTAATTGCTTGAATCACATGTTCTCTTTCTTTTTCTGCAATCATCACACGCACATCAAACGATTTTTTATCCTTGAGAACAAACTGCAGACCAGAAAGACCTTTCACATAAAAATCTGTGAAAATAAGTGGATGAATATAATCTATCTCTCCAAAATCGTTTTCTAAATTGATGATAAACTCAGAGCGACCAACAACATTGTCCACAAGAGTAAACGGATATCGAAGCGATGATTTCTTCTGCTTCAAACAATCATCAATCCGATACCGAATAAGCGGCTCCGTTTTGTTAAACAAATTCGTCACAAGGATATAATCCTCAAAAAACTCAATCAAAACAAGATCATCACGCAACAGAATCCCACCATACTCATCCCGCCCCACACCCACAATGATACATTCAGCAAACCCATAGTTATTGTTCATCGGTGCATGAAACACACCTGTGATATACTCCTTCTGATGCAAAATGATATTTCCCTCTGCGCAATTCACGAGTAGCGACGGATGAATCCGCAGATTACCTTTCTCCTGCTGCTCCGCAAGAACTTTTAGTCCAGTGAAATACCCGCCGACGATATCCGGTTGAAACGCATTCAACTTCTCAACAAGCCTCTCCGTCGGCTCATTGATATCTACCACCAATGTTTCAGTAAATAATCTCGAAAAACCTTTATTCATCCAGGAGGAAAAACTCACCCCTGCAAAATGCCCGCCGGTTGCACCAAGAAACACGGATTTCTTTTTCGAAAACCGAAAATCATATGATGTTGTGATATATGGAAACAGATAATCCCATTCACGTTTATTATACAAAAATACCCCGATCTTTCCAGAGGAACCTGATGTATGAACCACATGGTATTTTCCCTTGAACAACTCATTTGGATCTTTGCTTTGTGCTAAAAAATCAAGCACCTCAGATTTTGTCACGTTAGAATCTGTTAGCACATCATCAAAACGTTCCATCACCATATTTTTAGTGATACTTGGGAGTTTATCAAACGGAATCGACTTCAAATCAGCTCTTGTGATCCCCTCAGACTTATACAACTCACGATAAAAAGAAGAATGATCAAAGGCGTAACGAACGATCCTTCTGAATTTTCTCTGCTGAATCTTCAACAATCGTCTTCTACTCAGATGTTCATAATATCTTGATTGAAGAAACGAACGAACCATCGTCAAACTACTCATGCCAACTCAATTGATAATCAACGGCAGAGTATTTATATGTACACCAAATATATTCAGGACAACCAAAGAATTGGAGATGATGTTCATGAATCCTTTTCACAACCCACTGTTTCTATTCCGCGTCCTAAAAAGTTACCTCATCGGCATCAATTACATCTGGAAAACCAACGAAAAAAAACTACGAACACACCAAGATACATTGCTGAGAAAAACCATCAAATACGCATACACCGTCCCAATGTACCAAAAAAAATATGATGCCTTAGGAATCCACCCTAGTGATATCCAAGGGATCGATGATCTCCAAAAACTCCCGTTTACCACAAAAGATGATCTTCGTGAGAATTACCCCAAAGGAATAATCCCATCAGGTTTTGACCTACAACACGGATTTCTCCTTTCCACCTCCGGCTCTACAGGAAAGCCTGTGTTTGTCTACAACGACCTGTTTTCAGCAATCCAAAGCCTTGAAGGATTCGTCCGCGCACTACGATCTTACGGCGGCAGCTGGAACAAATCAAAAATCTGTATCATCATCGACATCACCCCGGGAAGCGCAGAACACGCATTCTTCACAGAAAGCATGTCCCCGTTTCTTAAACGCTTCATGCCTCTTGGTAACATCCAATACCTGCACATCGACGAAGACCCTGAAAGCCTTATCGAAAAAATAAATCAGTTCCAACCAGAGTTTCTTGGCTCAGACCCAAACATGCTCAGAGAGCTAGCGTATCTTAAACTCAGCGGAAAAGGAAACAACATCAAACCTAAAGTCATGTTCTCCGGCGGTACCATCATTGACGCCTACACAAAACAATACATCGAGCATGCGTTCAACTCTAAAATCATGGACATCTATGGTACAACCGAGGCAGGACCACTTGCGTTTGAATGTGTTGACGGTGGAGAGTACCATGTGCAGTCAGATTACGTTTACCTTGAATTTCTCGATGAACAACAAAAACCAGTCTCTTTTGGGTCCCCAGGGCATCTTGTCGTCACCAGATTCTCAACAGGGGGAACACCGATTATCCGCTATACCGGATTTGATGATATCGTCGTCCAACTCCCCATTCGAACCTGCAAGTCGGGAATCACTACGCAGATGATCAAAAAAATAGAAGGACGTTCAACCGATCTTATTGTCCTACCTGATGGAACTACGCTGTCGCCATTTACCATCACTGGGATTCCTGCGAAAGTCATGGATGAATACAATACCTATAAGATAAAACAATTCCAGATCATCCAACACACAAAAAATCGCATCGAAATCCTCATTGTGATCGACGAGCAACTACGAACAATTGGAGTCCCAGTTGAAACAATGCTACAAGAACTACAGAAACGATTCTCAGAACGCCTTGGATCTAACATCAATGTACAAATCACCGAGACAAAAACCATAGAAAAAGACCCAAAAGGTGGCTATGTCAAGGTCTGCATCTCAAAAGTACCACATGCCTAACACATTATTTTTTCACTAGCAGCAATGAATCAAGAACCCCAAGAGAATATGATCGTACAGAATCTTTCATTGTAAAAAATGATGAAATGTTGATCAGTGGTTTTCCATCGTTTTTCAACACGGTGCGATATACAATCCGTACAGACGGCTTCATAGTTTTTGAAAGAGTGTCAAACACCAGCTCCTGACCTCGTACACCATACAATACAACAATCACATCAAAATTTCCTGCAGGAAAACCGGATCCATCAGCATATTCCAGCGTGATGGCATCCTTTAGATTTTTCCTAGTAAGGAACTTCAAACCATCGGTAACAGCTTTTTCATCACAATCAATCGCATGAACCTGTGCCTTGGTTTTCATTGAAAGAAGCAACGGCGTCACAGGAAGAGAGCCACACCCAATCACAAGAACACGATCACTATCTGAAATTGCAGCTAAAGCAATTTCCTTTTCAACAATCTCTTCATACATTTCAAGATACAACGATGCAACCACATCGAAATTCTCAGCCATTTTTTCAAAGACAATAAAACACACATCCATCACATGTTTAAACGAGCCAGGATGCAACTTCGGACCAATCATCTTAAACATAAAATGAGGAATAAATAATAGAAGCATCTCCATCCTTCGATTCATCATAGCACAGTCATTCAAGAGAATATCTTTTGTTAGTCTTTAACCTTTGGGACTACCTAAATCATTTTTTTTATGATGCAGAAATTATCAACTTAAACTTCCCGGTTTTTTTATCAATTGTAAGTTCATCGACTACTCTGACTGAATAAGTGACATCTGTGAAATCCTTTGCCTTCAACAAATCATCGAGTTTCTCCTTGATTTTCTGCACAACTTCACCCTGTTTCTCCGATTTATCAATCACAGCAAAAAACTCAAACGATCTCTTATCTTTGACAACAATCTGTAGTTTATCAAGTCCTTTTACATAAAACTCTGCGATCACAATCGGATGAATAAAATCAAGTTTCCCCTTGCGATTCTCAAGCCAGATAACCATCTCGTCTCGCCCAATTACACTCTCAACCAAAGTGTAGGGAAGCATCTTTTTAGTATCTTCTTTCACTTTGAGATAATCATTAATCCGATACCTGATCAACGGCTGGGTTTTATTAAAAAGATTCGTCAACAGAATATGATCATCAAAAATCTCAACATACGCAAGATCATCAAACAAGTAGATGCCACCATACTCTTCTCTGCCGATTCCCATGATTACGCACTCTGCGACACCATATAAATTAGCCATCGGCAGATGAAACACACGTTCAACCTTTTTTTTCTCCTCAGGAATAATACCCTCCCCAGCATTCACAAGAAACCGAGGATTAATATGAAGTTCTCCTTGTTCTTGTTTCTCAGAAAGAATCTTTAGCCCCGTGAAATACCCGCCAAGAACATCCGGCTGAAAACGATTCAATAGTTTTATATGCTCTTCAATCGGTTTTTTGATATCAAGAATCAACTGATCACAAAACCAACTCGTGATCCCATGATTTGTCCAGGAGGAAAAACTCGCCCCTGCATAATGACCATCTGCGGCACCAAAAAACACAGATTTATTTTTTGAAAACCTAAAATCAAACGTTTTTGTACTATATGGGAAAAAACAATCCCAATCACGTGT
The DNA here is from genome assembly GCA_026394495.1 of Methanobacteriota archaeon. GTDB lineage: Archaea > Thermoplasmatota > E2 > DHVEG-1 > DHVEG-1 > CAIYYQ01. Next base: position 29,897 of record JAPKYE010000056.1, read on the forward strand.
ACTATACACAAAAATACCGATTTTCCCAGATGAACCTGATGAGTGAATCACATGATATTTATTATACAAAAGATCATCCGGGTTTTTGCTTTTATCAAGGAAATAAACCACATCTTTTTTCGAGATATCATTAGTAGTCAAAACCTCATCAAAATGATCCATGATCAATTCTTTATTAACTACGGGAAGATCCTGAATCTTTATTGTATCAAGCTCTTTTTCTGTTATTCCTTTTAAGGTGTAGAATTCATGGTAAAATTTTGAGTGATTGTACGCATATTTAAGGATCTTGCGGAATTTTTTTTCACGCAGACGAAGCATACCCTCTCGAGTTTTTTTTTCATGAAGCTTCGATGCAATAAAACTACAGATCAACGCGAAATTACTCATCAGCTTCTTCCAAGAAGACGAATAGATTATTTGTTAATAAACCATTTTGATGAAAACGATTCAAAAGAATATGAACAATCAAACCAGGGATTAAATACAAAAGATGCCATACATCACCATGAGCATACGATGAAATTTTTGTTTATTTTCCCATCACATAAAGGGTTTCAAATCGCTGATAGAAAACATTTTCCAGTAAACCCTTATTCTCCACCACTTGGTCTCCTATATCTTGCGGCAGTCCTTGAAAACGACGGCCACACCGTCGAAGTTATTGATTATACCGCAGAACAGCAAGACCACACTGCATTAGCGCACAAGCTCTCCTCTGCAGATGCGGTCGGAATCACTATCTGCACGGGCTCTCTTTCCAACGCAAAAAACCTTGCAGAGTTCATCAAACAAACAGACCCTGAGATTCCACTTCTTCTCGGTGGACCCCACTGCTCACTTGTTCCACGACAAACCCTATTGAATTTCTCAGCGGACATTTGCGTCCAAGGAGAAGCAGAACCAATCATCTCCCAGATCGCATCAGCACTTGAAGGAAAACAAAACCTGTCAAACATCCCAGGGATCTACTACAAAGAAAATGACATCATACGTTACACAACGCCGCTCAAACCACTCGATAACCTCGATGAACTGCTCTTTCCCGCACGTCACCTCGTAGAAAAATACGACTACGGCTACATGCTTAAAGAAAAAATGACCAAGGGAAAAACCACGTCCATTGTCACCTCCAGAGGATGCCCATATCAATGCACATTCTGCGGATATACCAGCGTGCGACCAGGATTCAACATGCGATCAGCAGAAAATGTTCTTTGCGAACTCGACGAAATAAAAAGACAAGGATATAAATCCATCATGATCGTTGATAATAATTTCCTCGTCAACAAAAAACGCGATGAACAAATCCTCGACGGCATCATCCAAAAAAAATATGATTTTACCATATGGATTGAAGGATCACGCGTTGATCTCGCACATAAACGACTCTACGAAAAAATGAAAAAAGCAGGTGTCACCTGCATATCTCTTGGGCTTGAATCAGGAAACCAAGACATCCTCAATTTCTACAAAAAACACACCACGCTTGCTCAGATACACCATGCAGTACGACTCAGCAAAGACATGGGGTTTACCACATCAGGTAGTTTCGTTCTTGGTGCCCCCGTCGAAAGTAAAAAACAGATTAAACAAACCATCAAACTTGCACAGTCACTCCCGCTTGATGTCGCGCATTTTGTTGCACTGGGGTATCTCTACGGTTCACCCCTATGGAAAGAAGCAGTCGCATCAGGAAAAATACAACCAGATGAATTCGCAGTACCTGCGGATATCAGACGAGGACTTGGAAATTTCACTGAAGATGAACTGAAAAACTTCTGCATAAAAGCCCATCGCAGTGTATATTTCAACCCACGATTCATCCTACGGCAACTATGTGACGCTATCAGAAAAAAGGATTTTCATTTCATCAAAGCGGGTTTTCGCATGCTCGCCATAAAAGAAGAATAAATCATGTTACAGCTTCAGAATCTTTCTTAAATCATGGGGCAGAAATGGTTTCTCAAAAATACGCGTCTCTGTTTTTTTCACAAGCTCTACAAGTTTCGTGTTCACCGGCGCCTTAAGATATTTTTGGTCAGCAAGACGAACAATCTCACCATTGATGTAATCAATCTCCGTTGTTTTTCCTTGTGAAAGACTCTGCCACATCGAATTTCTCGCATCGTCTTTCATCCCAAGCGCAACCTTGCTTAACAGCGCGGAAAACGAACCAAGAAAACGAAGTACCCGGATGATACGCTTTGGATCAATCCCTGGAAGAGAACGCAGCGGGATCTTTACTTGTTTCACAATAGAAAGCGCCTCCCGTAGTGTTGCAAGAATGATGATTCGTGAATCCCGGTTTTTCATCGACTGTCTGATGGTTTGACCAGTGAGTGCGGTCACCGCAATCTGGGTGTTTACTATCAACTTACTCCAAAGAACAGGTTCTATATCAAAAACAAAACGCACATCCAGCCCCTGAGATTTGAAATGATTTTTTATCTCTGACAACGATGATGCATGCTCGTTGGAAAACTCAAGAACAAGACCGCCTTTCATCGTGAGCGACGCAACACCTGGTGAAGATGAGACAGCGTTAAACAATACCACACCAGAAATCGCTTTGACCTTTGTGATATCCCTTAGAATCTGCGCATTATGTACCCCGTTCTGAAGAGAAATAATCAATGTGTTTTTTTTTAGATGTTTTTGCATCAGATGGGCAACAGGCTCAGTATCCTGCGATTTCACACATACAAACACGACGTCAACATCAGATACCTTCGCATAATCATTTGTAATTTTCAGAGTATCATTAAAGTATTGTTTTTCATCGATGATCAGACCCTGTTTTTTGATATTATCCACATGATCGTTTTTTCCAAGAAGAACCACATAGTCCTGTGTCTCCATCAGATGTCGAGCAATAATGCTTCCTACAGCCCCAAGTCCTACTACTGCGTATTTCATGTTTCCCTCACAAACTCATATCGTTTTCGTAACAATCGCTGGGTCGACAGAGCAAGACCCAACGAGACCGTAAAAATTAGAGCTGCAATCCACCATGATGAAATCACGCCGAAGAGAAACGCAGATGCAAGAGTCACTCGTTCTGCAACAAAAAACTCATGTGCTTGCAATGCACGTACTCGATCAATCTCTCTTGCGGTGAACATGCGAAGATACATGATACAAAGAATGAGAACTGCACATGCAAAGACGATGATGAACCGATCCAAATATCGTATCAACGGTGAAAAAACAATGAAGCCGATGATTAATAGTATGCAGAGACTGCTAAGACAAGCTGCGATTGTAAACGATGTTTTGACTCCGTATTTCACGGGTATTGTATTGTATCCTCCTTTTTGATCCCCTTCCCTGTCTCGGATTGTGCCGACAAGGTTGCTGGTGATATCATGGATAAGGAAAACTATGGAGAGCAGCCAGATTGATAGGGGGATAGATTCTGGTGAGATGCCAGTAGCAAATACGCCAAACACGTAGGCTGCGATGATGACGATTCCTCTGTTGATGTTCCCAAAGATACCGCGTGATTTAGAAATTTTTGAATAAGCAAATACGAGTGCTGCTACGACAAAAACAAGTAAAACGTTCCAAGGACTGAGGAGAAAACAAAGAAGAAACCCAACAATAACATAGATTCCCCCAACGCCAAGCGCCTCCTTTGGTTTTATTCTTCCTGAAGGAATTGGTCTGTGTGGTTTCTGGATTGCATCAAGTTTTCTATCAAGGAAGTCAGAGAGATACAATGCAGCGATCCACCCGAGGATGGGAATAAGAAACGATAAGAACAAACGTATTTCTTGGTCAATAGTAAATGATAGATTGTTGCCATAGGCAAGACTAGCACCAACAAGACTCACGAGACCACACCATATGACTGTGTACAACCGCATGGTTTCAATATGAGCAAAAATCTTCTGTTTTAGTTTTCCAACAATTGATTGTGTTGTCATCGCAGGAGGCACCTGTTTACAAAAAGAAAACAGCTGATGGAATTTAAACCTATAACCCGCATGATGTTTTCCCATCCTAAACTATTTAATAACCCCTGAAAATATAACCATCTGAAGAATGCTTGCGAAAACAGATCCTTTTAACCCTTGGACAATGGATGATGAAGGTGAACACCCTAAAAGCTCCATGGAATGGTGGTGTGCAGAAGCGTTTTTTTGTTCGGCTCTTGATAAAAAAAAATGGAGTGTTAAAGCTGATTTCATGCAATGGCGCACAAAAACCGGTGTTCATGGATCTATGTATAATCTGCGGTTGTTTGATCTTCAAACCAGCAAACACTACATCTTCGATGCAAGAAATGAAACACAAAAATTACACATAACAAACAACCCGTTTTCCGCTTCGTTTCAAGAATCATTCTTTCAAGGATCCTTTCCAACATATACGATTCATTGTGTTGATCAAAAAAACGATATCGCTTTAGATTTATCATGCAATTCTTCCTCGTACCCTCATTGGGTTGCTCAGGATATCACAGGAGGTTTTCTACCTGCGGGATTGGGGTTCTACCGATATGGTTTCATCCCAAAAAATACTCTCACAGGAAATCTTCGCATTCGCGATACAACAACTCTAATCACTGGTGAAGGATATATTGAACATGTCTACGGTGATTTCTCATATCATCGCCTTGGTACAGAACATGCTGGGTTACAAAAATCATTTTCTACATATAGTAAACTTGTTGGATGGTGGCTCAGAAATCATACGTTTCATATCCCTGAGAAACTGACCCTTAGTACCAGCAACAACCCACTGGGATACGACTGGATGTGGGGACTTCTTGACAACGGATGGACGCTGTTTTATGGAAATATCCTTTTCTGGATTATGCAAGGGCCAATCGCAGGATCACTAATATTTTCCAAAGATGGAAAAACATACACGGAGTTCTGTAACGTCTCTTTCCGCTATTCAGCCATGCGACATGCAAAAGAATTTAATGTCATGTACCCAACAGGAATAGAGATGACTGCAACAAACAAAAAAGAGACACTTCACCTCACAGTAACAATGACCGATGAGCCCTATGAACATACACGAAAATTCATAAACGAAAAATTCTGGCAAGGATTTTTAATTGCTGAAGCACCCGGGACCATTCAAGGATATTATTCAGATGGAAAAGAAACAATTCCACTCAATGGGATGTGCAAACTGGAACCCCAACGACAAATATCAAAACTTGGCCATAACTCACTTAGTATCACTCTTCTCAAACCACCACAGGGGATCGGAAAAATAATAGAACTTGATTCTTCTCTTCTCAAAAAAACGTGCGTAATGAAAGTACAATTTTTCCCAAAACCCCGGATTAGTTTTACGATGAACCGGCATGCGAATACCGAATCTTCAAAAAAAGAAGCGAAAGATTACAGCTGATCCCAAAACCATTAGCAATAATTATCGCAAGGTCCTGTCTGAGGAGCCCATATATCAACCACAACGTCATCCCTACTGCCAACACAACAGGCATAAAATATGAGACGTCATCGAGTTTTTTTGTTCTATGTCCTCTGATGAGTTGAGGAATAAATCCAATTGAGGTGATTGTTCCTGCGGCAAACCCAATAAGAGTAATAAAATCAAACTCCATACAAGATGGATTCATAGATGAGTAGATATTAAATGTTTCCAAAAACCAGGAACAAATAAGTTTTTGTAGGATAATAGATATGTACGTTTCCCACTTTAAGGGCCCGTGGGGTAGCTTGGTATCCTTCTAGCTTGGGGTGCTAGTGACTTGCGTTCAAATCGCAACGGGCCCACTATCATCATCTTTGTAAACATTTTTTAATGATTAAAAACAATTAAGAGCGAACATTATTTCAATAACATAACACATATACTCTTCAAGGAAGATTATGGCTAATAAAGAATACAAACCGATTCTTCTCGTTGAAGATAACCCAACTGATGTAAACCTGATTGTAGAAGCGTTTCAGAAAAACGAAATGGGCCATATCCTCGATTTTGTTTACGATGGTATCGAAGCTGTAGAATATCTTTTTGGTTCAGTAAACGGAACATCTCTTTGTTATCCAGCTCCAAAATTAGTGCTCCTTGATCTCAGATTACCGCGGATGGATGGACTTGAGGTTCTCAGAAGAATACGAACCCATCATGAAGCAAAACACCTCTCAGTAATAGTGTTCACCGGGTCGCAAGATGAACAAGATCATACAGAAGCATTAAATCTTAATGTAGATGGGTACATCCAAAAACCCCTAGATTATCACGATTTTCCAAAAGCACTTGAAAAAATAGGACTTACCTGGCTGATTCTTCATCAATAAAAATGATACACGTGTTCTTCGTTATATGAAAAAATATCATTCAATAGAAACAATAGTGATAGCACAGACAAGTGTCTTTCCCGCTAGGGGATGATTCAGATCAAGTGTTAAGGTTTTTTCATTTATGTTTATGACGGTGCCTACGTAGGAGCGTTCTGATGGGGTATCGATTTTTACTCGTGCACCAATTTCAAGGGTGACATCATCACGAAAAAGCTCCCGCGGTACTTCAAGGAGAAGGTCGTCAAGATGCGGACCAAATGTGTCAAGAGCATCAAGAACAATGGTTTTTGTCTCCCCTTCTTTCATCCCTGGTAAAACTTGTTCGATCGCTATAAGAAATTTTCCTTCACCGACCACGAGCTCCATGGGTCCTTCTTTTTCAGTTGTAAGACAAACGGTTCCATCTTCAAGTTTCGCCTCATAGCGAATTTTTACTTTTATGCCCTCTCGTACAACCTTCATACCATGGGTTCTCCTCATTGACTATTGACGTTTGAAGGGAAAGTGCTAATACGTGACTTTATTTAAATGTTATTCAATAATGAATTCAGGATGAAACTAAGGTGCATCTTTACAGCAAACTACTAAAACAACAAGTTTATTTCGCATCCTGTGAGGGCTAAGTGGCCTAGTGGTTATTAGCAAAGCCTTTTCTTTGATTTTTTACGAAGAAAAGAGTACCATCATTCATACATTAACAGATAATGAAGTCATGCCCTTACGTGTAGAGTTTAACTGTTAAAATTTCGATACGGGATATCCCGCTTCTTCCCATGCTTTTATTCCGCCAATCAAATTGTAAAACCGAGAATCGCTAAACATCTCATAGAGTAGAAAATGTTTCGTAATGTCCTCACTGGTTTTTCCGATATTACAATAAAAGATTACGTTCTTATTTTTTAAAATTTTACTAAATAACGTCAATGTAATTCGATCCCCCATACCCTCCCGAAAATCATCTTTATAAGAAAACAAAGACCAGTAAGGAGTACAAAAAACTCTTGGCATTTTTATCTTTTCTTTTATAAAATCCTTATACCCCCTAACATCAATAAACACCGTGTTTTTGTTCAATCCCATGTTAAATGCTTCTTCAGAAGTAATATTAGTATAAGGAATGGATGATGCAATAGGAGTAATAATAAGTAAAAGTATTAAACTTAAAGGCATGTAAATATATTTATTCATACTTGTATTATATATTTAATCACATATAAATATTTCTCTCCAAATAAAAACATTCCTAAAGTATTTTACTATATATCAACTGATTTTCTTATGGAAAAAATTAGTTCGAAGAGCATCTCCGATGAACTTGACCTTAAAACATAAATTGATGTCATCTTACCACCGATGCAAAAAGATTAAGACGTTGGCTATCTCTAAGCCAGGGTCATATTCTCAATCCAGTGGTAATACGATATGGGCCAGTGGTCTAGTGGTTATCAACGAAGTTAAAAACACCTGGGAGTCTTCAAAAGAACAATCAACCCCCACAAGCAAGATATAAATATATAAAACAGATATCAAACCTAGGATGCACAAAAAGGAAGGGATGCTTGCTAGTAGTAGACATATACAGTGTGTACTACTTCTTACATTAATACCATTGCTACTGACTAGTTTCATCTGTCTCGAAGCATCATCAATTACTACACCCACCATCCATACTCATGCATCCATAAAAAACTCAATACTGATCGCTGGCGCGTTTTTTACCATAGATGTCACCGTTGAAAAGGAAACAGATAACATCTATATCCTTGCCTATAGCGGGGATGCCATTCCAGATCCTGAAAGCCAATCAATAAAAAATTATTATAAATGGGAGTACAACCAAGGGACATGGAGAGACGCTAGCGGTCATGACACCCAGCATATCATTGCGTCCAATTGCACGAAAACAAATACAACATACTCGTTCTATATTGGATTAGCTACCCAGGCAGATCCTGGGAAGTGGACTATAAAAATTTATGTTGATAATAAAGAAACTTCAACGAAGACAATGAATGTGATCATCGGTAATTTTTGTCTGTTCTTTTCAACAATTATCGGTGTATTTGAACCGCCAAATCATCATAGAACGAGGCCACTCGTAGAAGAGAAAGTGTATATTGACCATAAAAAAAGAATGATGGTACAACAAAAAAACATCGATGCCGTTGTTGATGGAGTTCTGCGAAATCACGAGACAAAATCAGATGAAATAAAAAACACAGATACCACAGATATAACTCATGTGTCGTTTACGAAACAAGACCTGATTCAATCAAGTTCATGCACCTATCATCGAAGCAAATTCAAAGAATCACAGACTGATTCGATACATACAGCGGATGTGAGAAATAAAGCGGGGATGGCATTTGGTTTTGATGGGAAAAAATTTGAGGGATGTAAAAAAATCGTTGTCATCTCAATCGTTCTTTTACTGTTGTTATCTACTGCACTTTCTACAGTCCTGTCGGGTGATGAACCCACAATATTTGGGGTAGACCTAATTGTCTGGGACGACACCGATAATCAATCAAGATATATAAACGAGACAATCACCTTTTATGCTCAGTGCAATAGCATGAATCAAACCATAGAAAATGCAACCGTTCAAATTGTATTTCCCGGTGAAGAGGTGACAACCTTACGTCCTATGAATTATACCGATGGAGCATATATCTACTGTAGATCATTCAAGAACAGCGGGATTCATAATTATCAAGTTTTCTGTTCAGTCGCAGGTTACGAAAACACTATACTAGAGAGTTGGTGTGATGTTGCCCCTTTTGAAACGACAAATGAGACTACCGAAGAAATTGTAGAAGAAAACACCCAGATTCCTGTGATTCCGGCACCACCTACTCAGTTCTCAGCTGTTGTTGAAAATCAGTCTTGTATTAAGTTATCATGGAAAAAAGGCGATAATGCAAACACCACCTATATCGTTCGCGGAGTTGGTTCTTATCCAGCTAACAGAACCACCGGCGTGTTCGTCTACAACGGAACCGAAACAAGCTACATCGACGAAGAGATTAATCACTCAATACTATATTATTATCGAGCATGGTCGTACGCAGAGCAGATAGTTAATGAGACAGCAGCGCATCAGTGGTCAGAAGAGTATACCGATATATTAAGCAAATTTACTGAATTGTTCACATCAGATGAACAGAACGATTTCTCTGAAAATAATTCTTTAAGTGAAAATGAAACCAATAGCTCATACTATTCTTTTGATATCAAAAACACATATGAAAATAACCTACTGAACACCTCTGAGAAAGCAGAGTTAGATACCATCTGCATTATTGATAAGCACCATGAGGAAAAACAGGTTGTGCCTGGATCCAGTTTTTTTGTGGAACGCATAATCGACGGTCCGCAGAATAACAGTGTCACCTTTGTCCCTCTGTTTTCAGATTCCCTGACGTTCCAGAGAATCGAGATTCTTGAACCACCTGTCTACATTCAGACGAGATCTCAATCACAATTCTCTGAGATTAATTCACCAATAGTTCATTCGCAAACATTAGTTTCTACGGTGTGTGACGTTAATTCGATTAGAACTGAAAAAGAAAAGAACATTACCCATTTTATCGCTGAACTTCCTTCTGAGCCAGAGGCGTTTAATCGATTTGTATATACCAACTCCTTTGATCTTCAGAGTCCTCAAACAGTAAGAATATGGTTTACTGCTCCCAGCTGGGAGGAAATACAGTCTGGCAGTAAAAGTGCTTCTGGGCACATTAGTTATCTAGTGTTTTCCTCGGACCGTGGTGGATTTGATTTTGAGGGAAGTTCTTGGTGGGATAGCAATTGGAACTACCGTAAAGCTCTTAATATCAACAATGCAAATAATAGCTATCAAATGATCATAAATGTCACAAAGAGTTCCGGTGGTAACGTAACCTGTGACGGTTATTGCAGAGATGATTTTGGTGACATACGTTTTGTCGACAAGGATGGCATCACTGAGTTGGATTATTGGATGGAGAGTTATGTAAGCGGGAGTTATGCTATTTTCTGGGTTGAGACACCATCAGATATTGAAACAGATCAAAACATCCTTATGTATTATGGAAATAGTGGTGCTTCTTCTGTTAGTAATGGTCAAATCTTGGGTCAAATACCACGTATACAGGTTTTCTCAATGGAATTATCGAAGGAGACGTGCTGCTCGGAACTGACTCCATCGCTGAAGTATCCTTCAGAGGAAACAGAACAGCAGATACCGGTTATAAAGCAAGAATGGATGCACGAAGCGGTGAAGGGCTCTCTTTTCTGAAACCACCCTACACTGTTGGTGTATGGCAAATAATAGGGACTGCCACTGGAACTGCGTGCCCAACCGGTTGGGGGACTATAAAAATTACGGTCAGTGGCACGTCATTTACCCTCGAGGCATTTGGTCAAACGAAAAGCATCACTGATTTTGATTATTCAGCTGCAGGAGAGATATCGTTACAGAACCATTACGGAACTTCTTCAAGATTTGACAATGTACGAGTCAGAAAATATGCATCCCCAACTCCATCGTGGAATAGTTTTGGGAATGAAGAAAGCTTTCCAACCAGCAGTAACCCAGTTCCTAGCGATGGAGAAACAAATATTGCTATTCCACCAGATAGCTTCAATATAACAATCAATGATTTAAATGGAGACAAGATGAACATTACCTGGAGAACAAATGCTAGTGGAAGCTGGGTAACATTCAACACAACAAATGGGGGCGGAAGTGGAGTTGGAAATGGAACATATACAGCCACAAACACATCATGGGTAGATTCCCATTCGACTAAGTTTTGGTGGAGTGTAAACCTTACAGATGGAACTACTTGGACGAACAAAACCTACAATTTCACTACCAGCTATCAGCCGCAATTAAGCTCTCCTTATCCTGTAAATGGAAGTTTCAGTGTTTTAAAACCGACTTGTATGATAATTGCTTCAGATCAAGATAAAATAACAGTTACTGTAAGATTCTATGAAAATACAACTGGGAGTTGGGTTTTACAACAAACTAATAATAGTGTTAGCGTCACAAATCCTGTTAGTGTTGTATGGGACAACTACAGCAATGCAACAGGGTACTATGTACAATACTGGTGGAAAGTAAATGTAACTGATGACAAAAATGTGTACAATGAAAAAATCTACTGTTTTATAACTTCATCAGATAATCCACCTGAGCTAAGCAACGAAAAACCAACAGACCAATCAAAAGGAATTCTCACAAATCTAAACATAATCAATGTAACTATCTCTGATCCAGATGGTGATAGTATGAACTGGTCTATTGATACAAGCCCTGACATCGGCAGTAACTCAAGTAATAACGTTGGCAACATCAGCATCTCCTGTAATATATCAGGATTGATTGCGGGGACTACATATTATTGGTATGTAAACGTAACAGATGGAACAATGTGGATAAATGAAACATATAGCTTTACAACGAACAATCCACCTAGTATCACGCTTATAACCCCATCACCAAATGGTACTACTGGTATAACTACGCAACCAACATGTAGAATGTGGGCAAATGACACTGAAGGGGACACCCTTAATGTTACGTGGTCAACAAATGCTAGTGGAAGTTGGATAAATAAACATACTAACATAAGTATATCTGCAAATAGTACAGTATCTTATAAATTCACAGACTTTGCCGACTATAACAAAACATATTACTGGGAAGTCTATGTAAAAGATGCATTAAGCAACATCAGCAGATGGTATTATTTCACCACCAAGTCAATAGAAACATCAGTTGATACTATTAGCCCATACGAAGTAGAAACGTTTTCATCTGTAATCGATGCCACGGGATCCTCCGATTTAGATAATGTTACTCTTTGGTATCAATATTCATCTGATAATTCATCTTGGAATTGGTGGAATTTGAACTGGGGTTACTATAAAGTTTTTAAAATTAGTAATGCTAACAACAGTTATCAGATGCAGATTAATGTTACTAAGAGTTCCGGTGGTAACGTAACCTGTGATGGTCATTGCAGAGATGATTTTGGGGATGTACGCTTTATAGATGTTGATAATACTACTGAGTTGGATTATTGGATGGAGAGTTATGTAAGCGGGAGTTATGCTATTTTCTGGGTTGAGACACCATCAGATATTGAAACAGATCAAAACATCCTTATGTATTATGGAAATAGTGGTGCTTCTTCTGTTAGTAATGGT
>JAPKYE010000129.1 GCA_026394495.1 Methanobacteriota archaeon
AGCCTGGCATATCCATAAGAAAATGACGTTGAATTACGCGGTGGTCAAAGGGATGATTAAACTGGTTTTATATGATGACCGGCCAAAATCCACAACAAAAGGAGAGATAATGGAGATCTTCATGGGAGAAAACAATTACGTTCTCGTCACAATTCCGCCTCATGTATGGAATGGATTCAAAGGTGTGGGAACAGAGATGTCGATTGTTGCGAATTGTTCTACTCTTTCATATGACCCGAAGGAAATATCCCGTCACGATCCTATTAAAAATAAAATCCCTTACAATTGGAATATAAAACAAGGTTAATTAATATTGAGGGCTACATATTATGAATATTTTAATCACCGGCGGTCTTGGTTATCTAGGCGGAAGGTTAGCAGATCATTTACTTAAAAAAAATATTCATGAACTTACTCTAACGACCTATCCAGAGATATACAAAATTCCGGATTCTTTGAAAAATATCAATATTCAAAATGTCAATATATTGGATAAAGAAAGACTAATTGAAGTTTGTAAAGATATTGATTATATTATTCATCTTGCAGCAACAAACGAAATAATGTCAGTAACAAATCCTCACGAAGCCTTGAAAATAACAGCAGAAGGAACGTTAAATATTTTGGAAGTGGCAAAGGAGATAGGCATCAATAAATTCATGTATTTTTCTACATTCCATGTATACGGACCTATTAAAGGAATGAAAATCACAGAAAAACAATTGCCGAATCCAGTTCATCCTTATTCTATAACACATTATATAGCTGAGCTATATGTCAACCAATTTCGACAGAACTATGATTTTGAAACTATAATCATTCGCCTATCGAATAGTTATGGCGCACCTTTAACTGCAGACGTTGACCGATGGACTTTAGTAGTAAACGATCTCTGCTATCAAGCGATAAAATACGGTCAATTGCAATTAAAATCTTCAGGTAAACAACATCGAGATTTTATTCCGATGCGTGATGTCTTGCATGCTGTAGATCTCTTGCTATCGACACCGTATGAAAAAGTGGGAGATGGACTCTTTAATGTCGGCTCAGGTTATTCCATTTCCATCAGAGAAATGTGCGAACGAATTAGCACCATATACTACAAACAGTATGGAAAACAATTGCCGATCATCGTTTCAAAAGAATCTTTAAAAGAAAATAACACTGCGATTCAATACGACATTTCAAAAATTAAAAAACTAGGATTCACTCCATCAGATAATTATGAAGAGGAAATTCTCAATACACTAAAGATGTGTGAAAAAAAGATACAAAAAGAAAGATAAGAATTTTTACCAATTTTTTATCGAGATTGTTGTTATGAAAATCAGCGTTATCATACCTACGTACAATAGAGAAAAATTACTAAAAGAAACAGTCGACTCTATCCTAAGACAGACGTTTCAGGATTTTGAACTGATTATTGTTGATAATTTTTCGGTAGATAACACAGAAAATATTGTATATTTATTTCATGATGATCGAATACGATATTATAAACATCAAAACAATGGCATCATCGCAGTAAATAGAAATTTTGGCATTAAAAAAGCAAGGGGGGAGTTCATAGCATTTTGTGACGATGATGACTTGTGGTTACCACAAAAACTTGAAAAACAGTTATTAGAATTCGAACGGGATGGTAAAATTGGTCTCGTATGTACAAATGGTTTCTCTTTCAACGAACACGGCAAAACAGAATCTTTGGGTAAATCGTCGAGTAGATATTTCACATTGAATAATTTATTGATTGAAAACACCATTGCTTGTTCTTCAGTAATGGTAAAAAAATCTGTATTGACTGACGTGGGTATTTTTGATGAAAGTCGAGAAATTTTTACTGGAGAAGATTACGAATTGTGGTTAAGAGTAGCAAAAAGATACAGGATTAAATATCTTGGAACTCCTTTATTCAAATACAGAATTCATACTGGCGCTCTTCAAAAAACATATGTTACTGGAAAAATAACTTTTGAATTATATAAAGAAATATTTGTTAAATTGTTACATAAAAAAATTATTGATGCGAAATTATATAAACGAGCAGTGGGCAGATTAAACTATAAAAATTTAATTTTCAAATTGTTAAATAGCCCTAATGAAGTGGATATGAAAACGATACTGATAATTGAAATGAACATCTGGGAAAGAATCATATTAATGCTTGTGTTTTTTTTATTCCGTGTAAAAATACTTGATATGATGCGGCGGGTTCATATCCGATATAATGTATTGCATATCCGTTAATTATCACTAATAATATGTTCGAAGGTAGTTAAAAAATGAAAAAACAAACGAATTACTACGGTATTGTCTCAGGGAAATGGGAAAGTCTAGCATATGCAATATATGCTTTTTTGACTCGCAAGGTAATCTTTATTTGTGAAGATAAACCATTGCGAATACCTCTGCCTCTGTTCTTTAGTTCACGAATAAAGTTTTTTAAAAACGTGATAGGTCGATATAAGGGCAAGTACTATGAATTAAATAAACAAGCTGTCTTTGAAACTAAACTTTATGATGAGCTTGAACTAGAAAAAAATCCTTTGATATGTTTACAAAATAAAGTTTTTAATACCAACAAGACCGTCAATTTCTATAAGCATCATCTGTCAATATTTCATTTTGAGTTTTTGCGTGATTTATTTTTAATCCGGCAAAATGAGTGTTCTTTTTGCTTGATACTACCAAAAACAAAACTTCACTCAGCATTAGCCAAAGAATATCTTAAGGACAGCGAATATCGGTTTTCTAGTTTACTAACAATGCTCTATATCGGCACCGGAATTTTAGCAATAATGGCAGGTATTTTTTCTAGTTTATTTATTAAGCCAGTTCGTAGAAAACCTATAAAAGGACTAGTGCTAAAAGAATTGGTATGGAGTTTAAATCCAAACAAAAAAGGTTTCCAGGATAATTTTTTAGTTGATGGAAATATAATAAAGGAATCAGATTATGTTTATTACAAAAGTAGGACAAACGAACCCGGTCGAATGCAAGCCTATAAAGAAGCAAAACAACGCAATTACGACGTTATAATTTTGGATAGATTATTTAACATTAACTCGCGTTTTTTCAAACATATCAAAAACAATATTCTTTTCTTACCGTGTTATATTTTCGGATCTTTGACAAGTTCGTCTTTTTTGTTGCCGTATCTTGCAATTTTCTTATCTGATTCCATAGATTCTTACCGGTTATATTCATTCTGTGATGTATCGTATCATCATAGCATAAACGATTATGATGACATTGTAAGTACGATGGTGGCTAACCAACTTGGAATTAAAGTATTTCTATATCATTGGTCAGATCTTACAGTAGGCATCGAGTCTTCACATCAACATATTGTACATAATGATCTCTTTTTGTGGGGACCGATAATGAAAGAAAACAATTATAGACAATCAAGATGCGAAAACGTATATTGCATTGGCTGCAATTTATCAAATAATTACAATGAT
Source organism: Methanobacteriota archaeon (assembly GCA_026394495.1). Classification (GTDB taxonomy): domain Archaea; phylum Thermoplasmatota; class E2; order DHVEG-1; family DHVEG-1; genus CAIYYQ01. Next base: position 3,465 of record JAPKYE010000129.1, read on the forward strand.
ACATCAAAAAAAGAACTCCGTAAAGAGATGGGTTTAGATATCGATAAACCAGTAATTGCATTTTATGATTCCGATTGGGGTAATGATAAGATGTATTATTCAATTGCAGTATACGAAGATTTTATACAAACTATAGTTGATATTGCTAAGAAGAAACCAGATGTCCAGGTAGTGTTTAAACCTAAGTTTAATCTTGATGAAAAAAATCAAAGTTTACTAAAAAAATTGAATGTTAAAATATTTTATTGGAAAGATGTATTTATAGCGGATGTCTTAAGATCGGCAGATGTGAATGTTTCGATGGGAATGAATAGCACAACAACACTATCGTTACTCTGTGGAATCCCTGGGTTATATTATGATACAACAGAAAATCACCTTCATCCTCTTACTAAATATGAAGGTCAATTAGTGTTTCGAGATCGAAAAAGTTTAATTAAAACAATTGATGGTCTGATTGCTGGAACGATAACAATTCCAGAAATACCTGAACTTAAAGAATATAATATTTTTAATGCAGATCCGATAAATATTCTTCGTCATTATGTTAAATATGGAAAAGTAGATGAACGATATAGAATAAAATCATGACAGATTTTTTTAATCTTCGATTGATTATTTTTTTAATAATGGGAAGGTATAAAAACTAATAATTTATGAATATCGAAATTGTAATGTTGCTGTATAGGCTGAAATATAAAAATTTAATAAAAAAATTAGTCTTGTACATTTAAAATAAAAAGTTTATTATTAAAATAAAAAGGCGAGTAGATTATGACTGAAAAATTAGCTATTTTTGGTGGAAAACCTATCCGATCAAAAGATTTTCCAAAGAATGCAGTAATCGATCAAAAAGAAATCGATTCTATTTTGGATGTTTTTAAAAACAAAGAATTTTCAAGATATGCAGGCGGGCCAAGTTTCGATGTTGAAAAACTTCTACGAATGAAAAGTCTAGATGCTGTAAAATATAAAGCTCTTTATTGGAATTTTTTAGGTGGAAACAAAGTAAAAAAATTTGAAGCTGATTTTTCAAAGTATTTTGGAGTTGATTATTCGATTTGTATTAATTCTGCGACAAGTGGCTTATCTGTTGCTTTAGCTTCAGCTGATGTAAGTGTCGGAGATGAAGTTATTACTACATGTTTATCATTTACTGCAAATGCAACCTCAATTTTAATGTTTAACTCCATTCCAGTGTTTGTTGACGTTGATCCTCGGACCTTCTGTATAGATCCAAAAGAAATTGAAAAGGCAATTACTCCTAGAACTCGCGCTATCGTTGTTGTTCATCTATTAGGTAATGCTGCAGATATGGACGAAATAATGAAAATAGCAAAAAAACATAATCTAATCGTAATCGAAGATTGTGCCCAATCTCCTGGCGTAAAATACAAAGGAAAATATGTTGGAACTATCGGAGATTTCGGGGTTTTTTCATTTCAGGAGACAAAAAATATGATGACCGGAGAAGGCGGAATGATTGTCACAAATAATCCCGCTTTTGCGAGAAAGTGCAGATTGATTCGAAATCACGGAGAGACCGTTCTTAACGATGACTCTCCTTTAGACGATTTAGTGAATTGCATAGGTTATAACTTACGAATGACAGAGTTAACAGCAGCGTTAGGAATTGAACAATTAAAAAAATTAAAAAAATTAAACCAAGCTAGAAACACCAATGCCCAGTATCTCCGAAAAAACATCTCTAAATTCCCGGGATTGTCGTTTACTTTCATACCAGATGATGTAGAGTATGTGTCTCATGTATTTCCTATATTATATGATGAAAAAAAAACAGGTGTTCCAAGAGATGTTTTCGTAAAAGCTCTTAAAATGGAAGGAATTCCAGTGAGTACCGGCTATCTCAGATTACTATATGAACATCCGTTATTCCAAAAAAGAATTGCGTACGGCAAAGTCGGTTGTCCATTTACATGTCCATTCTATAAAGGAAAAATTGATTATACAAAATTGAAATGCAATGTAGCTGAGGATTTGATTTATCGTAAATTTATCTGGATTTATCATGTGTACAATCCAGCAACAATAAACGATATGAAAGATATTATTAATTCAATTGAAAAAATCTATTCAAATTTGGATGAATTAAAAAAAATAAAAAGAGAAGAGATCAAGATTGATTATGCTAGATAAGTATCGAGTCGGAATCATAGGATGCGGACGGATTGCAAGTCTTTTTGAAGAAGATCAATGGAGAGATCATCCCTGCACCCATGTAGGAGCGTATTCTTCAAATGAAAAAACAAAAATTGTCGCTGCTGCCGATATTAATACGGGCAATCTTCGTACATTTTCTCAAAAATGGGGAATTAAATCCGTTTATAGTGATTATAAGGAAATGCTTGAACGAGAGGAACTCGACATTGTAAGTGTCGCGGCAAATACAGTCATGCATCATGAAATCGTTACCATTGCTGCAAAATCTGGAGTTAAAGCGATATTTTGTGAAAAGCCCATTGCAACATCATTACGTGAGGCAGATGAGATAATAAAAATCTGCGAAAAAAAATGTGTGAAATTAACAATTAATCATACACGAAGATGGGATCCATATTATCAAAAAATCAAGGAACTCATAAACGATGGAAAAATAGGGGAAATGACATCGATATCAGGATATTTCACTTCAGGGTTATTGATTATGGGAACACATATGTTTGATATGTTAAGATTTTTAGCAGGAGATGTTGATTGGATTGCTGCAGCAATTGAGACAAAGAAAGACACAAAGGATAATCAAAAAAACGATCCAAGCGGTAGTAGTTATTTTCAGTTTAAAAATGGTGTAATCGGTTCGGTCATTGGAAGTAGTAAAAAACAATATTTCATTTTTGAGATAGATATTCAAGGCACAATGGGCAGGGTCAAAATTTGGGACGATGGGAATAATCTTGAGTTATGGACCCCGGACATGAAAAAAACACATATCGATTACAACACACCAAATAAGCTCATATCTCAAATGATTACTACGGTGAAAAAGAAAAATTATATGATTTCTGCAATTGAAGATGTTATTGAATCAATTGAACGTAATGAAGAGAGTTTATGTACCGGGTATGATGGTATGGCTGCTCTTGAATTATCATTAGCTTGCCATAAGTCTGCCCAGTGCGGAGGAAGTAAAATATCTTTACCTTTACAAGATAAAGAACTTAGAGTGATAACAAGATAGAACACTGCTAATATGATCGCTATTTCGATTTAATACGGGAGAATAAAAAATATGACAGATATTAACAAATTAAATATCATTGGTGTAATCACAGCGAGAGGCGGATCTGTTGGAGTTCCATTAAAAAATATTCGTTTACTTCATGGAAAACCGCTCATCTATTATATCATTAAAGCTGCGTTAGGATCAAAATATCTTAAACGAGTGATTGTTTCGACCGATCATGATGAAATTGCCCGTATTTCTCGACAATATGGCGCTGAAGTCCCTTTTAAAAGACCTGCAGATATCTCTGAAGATGTTCCATCTGAATTTGTTATTCAACATGCAGTAACTTTTATAGAAAATGAGGAAAAAAAGAAAATAGATATTGTATTAACATTACAACCAACAACACCTTTAGTAAATTCAGATGATATCGATGATTTAATTAAGAAGCTTGTAGAAAAAAATGCAGATTCTGCAGTAACTGTACGTGAAGTAAGAGAATATCCCTGGTGGATGATGAAATTAAATAATAAAGGATGGCTAACTTCTTTTCTTGGCTATACTATTGCAGGAGAAGTAACTGTACGACAAAATCTTGATACCTTATTCATTGCAAATGGTGCTGCATGGGCAACCAAAAGAAATGTTCTCATGAATGATAATAAACTTATCGGTGATAAATGCACTGAAATAGTCATGCCATATGGACGATCTTTCGATATCGATACCGAATTTGATTTTACACTAATTGAGGCAATTATGAATGAGATGAAAATGAAATAAAATAGCTAGTGATTCATATGAGTTATATCAAAAAATCTTGGGAAAAGAATAAGATTGAAGAAAAAATCCCAGCAAACATATGGGATGGGATTGCTGCAAGAGGATCATTTGTAGTAATAAAAACCGATCAATTATTCAAAGATCCAGATCAAAAAACACAAGAGATAATAGATGAAAACTTAAGCATCCCTGAGCAAATGAACCGAAGAATTTTAAGTGCGAATCTTAAACTCTGGATGGAAAATCTATTAGAAAATATTCCAAAGATAAAAAAAAGTAAAAACATTTCAAAAATACCAAAAGTGAATAGTAAAACTGCAATAGTTGTCGGTGCAGGTCCAAGTTTCAAGGAGAAGAATCATATAGAAATTTTAAAAACAATAAAAAAACAAACGATTATTTCTACGGATCGAATGTTAATTCCTCTTTTAAAGGCTGGTATCGAACCTTCGTATGTTATTAGTGTGGATGGCCATAGAAAATTTATTCTCCCTTATTTTGATGACGATGTGGTAAACAAAAACATATCAACTGTTGGTATTATGGCGGTTACGGTTGCTTCAAATGTTGTCAATCGATTTCCAAATGATATTCATTTTTTTACACCCATCATGGATAATCCAAAAATCATTGCGTCTATTACTAATGCAGTGAGTTATATGACAAATACTTCCATCCTGTCTTCCGGAGGTAATGTCGGAGTTACTTGTTTAAATTTTGCATATTATCTCGGTTTTAAAAACATTATATTAACTGGATTAGATATGGGATATACGAAAGATACACCGATAGAAAAATCTGCATATTACCCCGTTGTAAAAGAAATAGATTCTACAATGACCCCTGAAAAATATAAAAAACTATTTATTGTAGAAGGATTCAATCCTGATTTTAATGTTGAATATTATACTGATTTAACATGGAAATCACATATTAACAATTTAATAGAACAATCTGAATCTATGTTAAAAGAAGGCATTCGAATTATTAATGCCACGGAGGGTGGAAGTTTACATGGGGGGGCAATAATCGGTTGTAGATTAGAGGAGGCTATTAAAAAATATGGATAAATTAAGATGTTTATTAATTAATCCCGTCATTAGACCAAAAGAACCTCCTTATAATTTGCCTTTGGGGCTTGCGCATATTGCAGGAGTTATTGATTCAGAAGGTCACGATGTTGCAATATTTGATAATAACATCTATAAACTTTCATATAGTGAGATAATTAATGAAATTCAAAATGAAAAATGGGATATCATTGGTATTGGTAATTTAGTTACAACGTATACCTGGCAAAAGAAGATGTTTCATTTATTGAAAAAGAAGTTTCCATCGGCGACATTGATCGCTGGTGGGGGTTTGGCCACAAGTTTACAAGAACATCTTATGAATTGGATTCCTGAAATTGATATTTTAGTAGTTGGTGAGGGAGAAAGGACTATTGTTCAAATATTAAAAAATTATGGATCTAAAGATTGGGGTAGTGTTGATGGTATATTCTATAGGTCAAAGAAAATCATACGAACGAAAGCCCAAAAACTTTTATCTGAAGAAGAGTTAAGTAAATTGCCATATCCTAAATATGATCTTTTACCTCTAGATATTTATTTTAATTATAGTAAAATTCCGCTTTCTCCGGAAGCTATGATATGTAAGAGAAGACTACCAATTGAAACGTCAAGAGGATGTCCATTTCAATGTAGTTTTTGTATTGATTTGTCTTCGGGAAAACCAAGAACGTATTCCAGCTCAGATGAGATCGATAGTGAATCAAAAGGCATGAAAATTAGATATTATAATATAAAATGGGTAATAGGATTAATCAAACATCTTCGTTTAAAATATGCGGTTGATTTTTTATCATTTGTTGATGAAAATTTTGCATGTAAAAGAAAAAAAGTAATAGAATTTTGTGAAGCATTTCAAAAAGAAGGTTTGACTGATCTTGATCCACAACTAAAATGGGGTGCATCAGGTCACGTTAATGTGTTGGATGAAGATATTTTAAGGATATTGAGAAATGCAAATTGTTCATATTTAGATTTAGGATTGGAATCCATGAATAACGATATTTTAAAAATTGATATCATAAAGGGATCAACTCCTCAGAGAAACGCAAAAGTATTCGATGAATGCATAAAAACTGGTGTATATCCCATAACAAACTTTACAATGGGATATCCTAATGAGACGGTTCAATCTATTTATGATATTACAAAATTTATTAAAGAAAAAAATATAGAATGTGGCCCGTTTTTTGTTACACCATACCCAATGACTGGGTTATTTGAACGTTGCAAAGAAAAAATATTAAATGAATTCGGTTCATTAGAAGAATTTGTTAAAAAATGTGAAGATGATGTTAGTTTAGATTTCGTTGTTAATTTAACAAAATTTAATGATGCTGAATTATTGGGTCTTAGACAAATGGTGATGAATCATGATCTTGATCAAATTAAAAAATTTGCAAATGAAAAAAGAGAAAAAATTGTTTCGGAATAATTACTGAAAATTATGCCTCCAAAAAACAAATACGATAAATGCAATGGGGGTACAACCCTATTTTATTTCTCATAAAATTACTACAGTGACAATAAATAATTATAAAAATAGATATGATTTCTTGCATTAGAAATGGTGGTATTCTATACCTAAGTCCGACAGTATATAAATAAGACACATGTGTGATCGGTTAAGAGCAAAATGGACAAAAATAAGACCATTTTTGCTCATTATAACAATAGACTTTCGCGAGGATAAAACGTATTCAAAAACAAAATTCCCTCCTTTTGCAAGACAGTTTTTCCGCACATGATTTTTGATTGTTTTATAGTTCAGTTTGCTCCTGGAAAATCCTTAACCGATCACGAATGGAGTCTATTCCATACACCATGCTGGGCAAGGACAGGCCCGTCCAAAACTGATTCCACGCAAAGGGCATCAAGATCTAACACTGAACGTGAATGCCCCATTATCTCCATAAGTGCACGGAATTTCCTCAACGATTTCGGATCGTCCAATGCACGCAGTTTCTTCTCTATGTTGTGGAGTTCTTCTGGCGAGCGATTATCAATACGTCCAATAGACCTTTTGCACAATAACAATTATTACTTCATATAACATACCTCTTTTTCATAGGATGGGATGCAATAATGTTGAGTTATGAAAAGTTAACAAGAAAACCAAAGGTGTTTAAGACATTCACTGGACTTACCCCTGAGCAATGTAATACAATCTATACAGAAATAGAACAACAATACCCCAAGCAGGAACGGAAACGACTCAAGAGAAAAAACAGGAAACGGGAGAATAGACTTCAAGCTGCTGAAGAAAATCTTACCAAGCACATACGAGCTATAACTCAAGGGAAGGTAAAATCACGAAAAGATAAAGACAAAAGGATAGCCGATATACTCAAGAAACATTCCGTTGGGAGTTACATCAGACATCAAGGAGACCGAAAGGGATACGGATTCAGGTTCTGGCGGGTAAAAGAGAAGATACAGAAGGTTGAACAGTGGGACGGCGTCTTTGTATTCGTAACAACAGAAACCAGTATGACTGCTTTGGAGATGCTGGAAAGCTATAGAGAATGAGATCGTATTGAGAAAGCAATCCGTGTCTTGAAGGATATCTTAGAAATAGAGCCCCAGTATGTATATACGAAGAAGCATGTTCTTGGTCATGTGTTCATCTGCGTGCTCGCATATCAGATACGTGCGGTAATGAGATTTATACTGAAGCAGCACGATGTTGACATAAGCATTGACGAAGCATTCGAGGTTTTGGAACGCCTTAAGGTGACGAACATTTCTTTACTAGGAAATGACGCAAAGATATATCGGAAGTTAACAAGAATGGATGGGAAAACTACAGAACTTGTCGATATCTTTAATATGAAGGATGCCGATATTGAACTTGCCCCAATGGGGGTTTAAATACTATCGGAGATAGGTCTATAACTGAAATGATTATTTCTCATAAAAATGAAGATTGCCCCTTCTGTTCAACAAAAAATGTAGAAATGTTCAAAGAAAAACAAAAAATTCATGGTTCTGAATTAATAACACGAGATTTTTTCAAATGTATTAACTGCGGAATGATTTATCCAAGTCCTCGTGCGGATTATAATGAAAATTTTCAGAATTTTTTTTCCGATATAATATCTAATGACCCACATTCCGCACATAGTTTTATTATTTCTCTAATTATCTCTATCCTCAGGGATGTAAGGTGCACATAAGTAAAAATCTTGATCATTTAGGAATTGTATCTGTGATTTGTAAGGAGATAAAAGTTGCAGAAGAGATTGACCGCATCGTTGGAGTGGATTCCCGGCAGAACGTAACCTGCGGGCAGGCGGTTATCGCCATGGTTCTCAACGCATTAGGTTTTGTTGATAAACCATTGTATCTGTTCCCGGAGTTCATGAAAAACAAACCTGTCGAACTGCTCATCAGCCCTGGGCTTGTTGCAGAGGATTTCAACGATGATGTTCTTGGGCGGACGTTAGATAAATTATCTGCTAATGGTCTTGAAGAGATTTTCATGTGTGTAGCATCTATTGCTCAGACGTATACCAAAAATGATCGGTTCTTTCATAGCGATACTACGAGCATGAGCGTTCATGGCAAATACGAGCATGATGATGAGATAGTTCCGATTCAGATTACTTATGGGTATCCAAAAGATCATCGTGTTGATTTGAAGCAATTTGTCGTGTCAATGGTGACTTCACAAGGTCTTCCTGTGTTTGTCCAAGGACTCAGTGGAAACACCTCGGATAAAAATCATTTCCGGGAGTTGTTCCAGACATATGGTACGATGCTTATGCAGACATGGGGTAAGGATCGTATCTGGGTGTGGGATAGTGCATTCTACACGGAGACGAATATTAAGGCGCTTCCCCCGGACATTATGTGGTTGACTCGGGTTCCTGAAAGCTTGCTTGTAGCACAAGAAACTCTTTTGAACTCAAATCCGGAGACGATGAAAGCAACTTCGATGAAAGGGTACTCTCTGCAGAGCATCACGATGACGTATGCCGGGATACCGCAACGATGGATCGTTGTTTTCTCCAAGCAGGCATATGATCGGGAGAAGAAAACATTGGAAAAGAAAATCCAGAAAGAAAAAGAGCAGGTGGAGACACTGCTCTGGCATCTCTCACATCAAGAGTTTCAATGTCGAGAAGATGGACTCTCAACGTTAAACAAACTATCAAAGAAATGGAAATACCATCGCACCCAGGATATACATCTCGTGGAGAAACAACGGAAGAAACACGGTGGCAAAGGAAGACCAAAAACCGATGACACCAGAACAGTCTATCAGATAATGGCAACAGCTGAAAAGGATGATAAAAAAATGCACAATCATCAACGTAGTCTAGGGCAGTTCATCGTAGCAACCAAAGAACTGGATACTGAAAAACTCACTGACGAAGATGCACTGCAAGCGTATAAGGATCAACAACAGGTGGAACGAGGATTTCGATTTCTGAAAGACCCGTTGTTCTTTGCCCATGCGGTTTTCTTGAAAACAGAACGGCGGATACAGGCGATGGTGATGATCATGGGGCTGGCGTTGCTTGTCTATGCGATCGCAGAGCGGAAACTACGAGAGGCGTTAAAGAAGATGGATGAAACCCTCCTGGATCAGACGGGTAAACCAACGAAGACGCCGACGATGCGACGGATTTTTCAGATTTTTGAAGGTGTCACCGTTCTCTACGATGATCATGGTGGAGGACGACTTGAAGTGATGAATCTGGGGGAGGAAACGCGGAAAATACTTGCATTGTTCGGAGTAGAGTATGAAAGGATGTACTGTGTCTCAAATATCGGATAGAACGTAATAACTACTAGGAAAAAACAGATTTACGAGACGTTTAAGTGCCTCGGGGCAATGAAAAGAGCGGCTCTGAATGGGAACAACGGCAAAATGAATTGATAATTGGGATTATTCATAAGCTAAGTGCGGAATGTGGGTAATGAAATTGAAAACCCCACCAGTCCGATATCTAAAAATGATTATTTATTTAAACAATTAAAACATATCATTAGAAATTATAACATCAGAACCGCTTTAGATATTGGTGCTAATACAGGTCGATTCTGTTATATTTTAAATACACTCGGTATTGAATGTTATGGATTAGAGCCTCAGAGAAATTTAGTGGATTATGGAATGAGTAAAGGATTAAAAATTTATCAAGGGTTTTTTCCAGAACAAATACCGATTGAATTATCAGAAAAAAAATTTGATTTTATTTCATGTAATGAAATGATTTATTATTTTTATGATTTGAAAAAATCACTGACTAAAATATATGAACTATTATCTGAAGATGGAATATTTTTTATTAAAGCTCATCAAGGTACAAGTCATTATTATTCAGATGGTCGTTCATTATTCACGCGATATGGAAATCATGTACAAGGAATACCAACAGCGTCTTCTTTGACATATTGTTTGCAAAACGTTGGATTTGAAATAATTAATATTTCATCCGTACCCGAACAATATTTTTCAATGTTATTCAAAATAAATAATAAATATTTATTAAGTGACGTCCTCTCAGGCATAAATGCCAGAGCTTCCCTTTTGGCACTTAACAAAATTTTTGATTGTATTTATGGAAGATTTTTTTCAAATAAAACAAAATGGATGACAAAGACAGATCGAGTGGTCATTATCGCTAAAAAATAATTGAAATGATTTATGGCTGTGACGTCCTCTCCGGCCGGCATAAATGCCGGAGCTTCCGTTCCGGTACGTTAGGACGTCGATGGAAAGATATCCAAAGAGGTTTGTTGAATTCGGTGGTTTTTTACATATCGGATTACGGTGTCTACATCTGCGTCACCGACAGTTCTATAAAATTTTCCTGGACTCCAAAGGTGTCTTCGAGGGTATCTTTTGCAAAATGTAGGTTTTCTTTTGAAAAATTCCCTTGATGATGCTCCTTTGAGTTTGTGAAACGCTTCCGAGATGTTCATGGTCGGTGGTATTTCGACAACCATGTGGATGTGATCCGGCATTACCGTCATTTCAATGATTTTGATGTGATGTCGTTGTGCAATCTCGCGTAAAATTTCTTCGCAAAGGTTTTTATTGTCCGCTTGCCTAAACATATTGTAACTGTACTTGGGGCACCATTCAAGGTGGTACAGATTCTGGCCAATGCTATGGCTACTGCTAATCAATTCCATACAAATTTGCTCTCCTGGACGGGTTTTTCAATGGCACCCGCTGAAAGCGGGTGCGCCCATCCAAGAGCACATATCGCTGTAATGGTGTTAGATGTTTTGAGGAAAACAAGTGGGTGATTCATCCTTCGATCTGAAGGTCGAGGATTTCTCGCCCTAATACGTTTAAAAAGAGATTGCGGGTTCTGCAACGGCAATTCCTCAAGTAGGGGTTATCTGAAGAAAGGGATATAGCGGTTGGATTTCTTGAGTATCGTTTAGGGTATAAGAAAGATGGAAATGGGGTTGTGTGCCCGTTTTCTTTGTCAGCAGTTGATTTTTATCGCCGGTATGAAGAGATTCGGCTAAAGGTGTGCAAAATGATATTGAATCGGGCAAAAGACAACAGCTGTTCTCCTTGTTTCAGTCGTCTTCGTGATGCTTTGGCTCTTCTCAGGCCACCGCCTGCGGTGAACGGGAGGATACATACAGAATATCTCAAGATCATGGAACGGTGGAAATGGTTTGAACGAGTACGATGTGCATTGCGATATCGGAATGGTCCAATCCCACTGGATACAAAGGGGTGTTTGTCTGATAAGGGACTTGAGAATGGACGGAGGATGATCGATATTTTTCAGAAGAGTATTACCTTGTTTGTTGCGCAGGGCAATGCTAGTGGTGATCGTTCGCTCAAGCAAGTGCTAAAAGGTATTTCGAAGTTGCTTGCAGAACGACGGGAGAAATTATTCGTCCCAAATGTTATCGTCGAGATCAAAGGTAGGCAGCAGGTGCGTCGATTGCCAAGGACGAACAATATCCTGGAACAGGATTTTAGAAAAATGCGTCGGCATGCTCGTCGAATTCGGGGTGATGGAAATGTTGAACGAATGGTTCAGAAAGATGGTGTTGGTTATGCAATTGTCGCAAATCTCGAGATCAATGAGTATGTTCGATGTGTCTATGGTGGTTTGGATCAGATAGTTGGGCGATTTGCTGAGGTTGCAACGGGTAGCTTGGAGAAGGCAAAGGCGCTTTTTAGGGGATAAACCAGATTGGAGTAAAGGGGCGCAACGTTCAATGGCGGTAATAGATATCCCAACCTTTATAAATCCTAGCATCTTAAGACAGATGAACATTAATGAAAAAAGAAAAAAGAAAAATAGCTATTTTTACAGCTAACCGAGCAGAATACGGTTTATTGTACCCTGTAATTGAAGCTATAGCAAAACATCCTAAATTAGAGTATTATCTTCTTATAAGTGGTGCACATCTTGACGAAAATTTTGGTTATACAAAACATGAGATAGAACAAGACGGATTAAAAATTTTTAAGGAACTTCAATGTGAACTGAATGGCGATGATCTTTATGCGACAACTCAGGCGATCGGCAACATCATCATTAAATTAAGTGGTATTCTTAAGGAGCTCAAACCTCACTTTTTAATTGTGTACGCAGATAGATATGAGGGATTAGCTGCAGTTGTAACTGGTTCTCAAATGGGGATCCCAATTGCCCATATTGAAGGTGGTGATATTACTCAAGGAGGTGCACTCGATGATTCTATCAGACACGCGATGACAAAATTATCACATTTGCATTTTACTACGAATCAAGATGCAGCTAAACGTGTTAAGAAATTGGGTGAAGAAAAGTGGCGTATATATAATGTTGGTTTACCAAGTATTGATTTAATTCTACAAGGAAAATTTGCATTATATGGTGAAATAAAGAAAAAATTACCAATTGATATAAAAAAACCTATTATTCTATTTACTCAGCATTCAATAACAACTGAATCTGAATTAGTACTCTCTCAGATTAGACCTTCATTAGAAGCATTACAATATTTCGCAAGTAAAGGTGTTCAGATAATTATCACTTATCCAAATAACGATGCCGGCGGTAAAGAAATAATCAAAGAGTTACAGAAATATAAATCAATTAAAAATTTTGTAATCGTACCTCATCTGGGTAGATATTACTATCATGGTATTCTTAATTTGTGCGGGAGAATTGGTGAAGGCGTCTGTGTGGGTAATACATCAAGTGGAATTAAGGAAACACCTGCATTTGGCTGTCCATTTGTAAATATAGGAAAAAGACAAAAAGGGAGATTACGTTCTTATAATGTTATTGATGTTGATTACAATAAAAAACAGATTATTAAATCAATAGAAAAAGCCTTATATAATAAAGAATTTCGAAATAAATGTAAAAAAAGTTATTATCCGTATGGAAAGGGTGACGCTGGAAAAAAAATTGCTGAGATACTATCTTCGATTGAGATCAATAAAAAATTAATTCAAAAAAAAATAACGTACTAGATAATTATGAAACCGCATATTACAACAGAAAAAGATATTACTAAATTCATTGCTAATAAAAATTCTTCTGTAAAAGAAGTTTTAAAAGTAATAGATAAAAATAAGCAAGGAGTGGCTTTTATTGTTGATAGCTCGTTAAAACTTTTAGGAACAATTACTGATGGTGACGTCCGACGTTTTATTCTTAAAGGTGGAGATGTAAACGTTAATTGTGAAAAAGTGATGAATACTTCGTATCATTTTGTTACAAGAGAAAATTTAGAAGACATTGATCAAATAATTCTTGATTATGGGATTAGACATATCCCGTTATTAAAAAAAGGAAAATTATTAGAAAGAATTTTTATTTCAGATGTCACCAATGATTCTGATGTTATTGCAGTTATTATGGCGGGTGGTGAAGGAAAAAGATTAAAGGAAGTGACAGGGGGCACACCAAAACCACTAATAAAAATTAAGGATAAGACTATCATCGAAGAATGTTTGTTAAACCTAAAAAAATATCATATTAAACAAGTGTATCTTTCTTTAAACTATAAAGCAGATTTTATTAAGAATTATTTTAAAAACGAATCTAAACTTGGAATGGATTTAAAATATATTACTGAACAGAAAAAATTAGGGACCGCTGGAGCATTAAGTTTGTTACCAAAAGACCTGCAATTTGATACAGTTCTAGTAATAAATGCAGATATTTTAACATCAACAAATATTGAGAGTCTAATTCGATATCATAAAGAGCACCATTTGTTAATGTCTATCGCTGCAAAAGAATATACGGTCGATATTCCTTTCGGGGTTTTTGATGTAAATAATGGTTATTTAACGGGTCTGCAAGAAAAACCATTACAAAAATTTCTTTGTAACGCCGGTATTTATGTATTGGATAAAGAAGTTCTAAAATATATCCAAAAAAATATTAATTTTGATATGACTGATCTGATTAAAAAATTAATTCAAAAATCATTACCCATTGGGGTTTTCCCTTTATTTGAATACTGGATTGATATTGGAAATCTTAATGATTATTCAAGAGCGAAAAAAGAATATGATACAATGTTTAGGAGGACAAATTATGAGTAATTTTTGGAATGGAAAAAAAGTATTAGTTACCGGAGCTGGAGGATTTATTGGTTCTCATCTGGTTGAGGAACTTATTCAAAAAAATGCAAAGGTAAAATCATTTGTAACATATAAATCGTATGAAACACAAGAAAATCTTCAATTTTTACCACCAGATATGCTCAAGGAAATTGAAATCCATCGGGGAGATATTACTGATATAAAAAGCTGTGTAGAAGCGGTAAAAACTTGTGATATTGTATTTCATTTGGCTGCCCTCGTCGGCATCCCGTATAGTTACCGATCACCTTTGAGATATATCGATGTCAATATCAAAGGAACTGCCCATCTTCTTGATGCGTCACTTAAAGAAAACATCGAGAAATTTATACATACATCAACAAGTGAAGTATATGGCACTGCCCAATATATCCCCATTGATGAGAAGCATCCTCTACAACCACAATCTCCTTATTCGGCATCTAAAATAGCTGCTGACAATTTTGTCTTGAGTTATTATTATTCATTTGATTTACCGGTTACTATCTTACGTCCATTCAACACTTTCGGCCCACGCCAATCCGCACGGGCAATAATACCTACGATTATTTCTCAGATGTATTCTGGGAAAGAAAATATTACATTGGGTGATTTAACACCAACACGAGACTTTAATTTCGTTAAAAACACAGTTGATGCTTTTATAAAATTGGCTGAAACACAAAAAGTAGAGGGAGAAATATTTAATGCGGGTAGTGGACGAGAAATTTCGATAAAAGATTTGATAGAGCTGATAATAAAGATTACTGGGAAAAAAGTTAAAATATCTAAGGATAAAAACCGATTAAGACCAAAACACAGTGAAGTCAAACGTTTAGTTGCAAATGCTGACAAATTGAAACAAAGATGTAATTGGGCGCCAAAAATCACACTGGAAAAAGGATTAGAAATTACTTGTAAATGGATTGAAAAAAATATCGATTGCTTCGAACCATTTAAATATAGTATTTAAAAAACACTTATTTATTAAATATTTTGTTTAAGTATATTCATAAAAAATAAAAGAGGAAAAAAATGAGTAATACAATAATGATCAATAAAAGAATAATCGGAGACAATCACAGGCCCTTTGTTACTGCTGAAATCGGTATTAACCATGAAGGAAATATTAACAAGGCAAAACAGATGATAAAAGATGCCCATAATGCAGGAGCTGAATGCGTAAAATTTCAGTCACATGTTATAGACGATGAAATGATACCAGCTGCAAAAACAGTTATACCTGGAAATTCTAAAGAATCCATTTATACAATAATGGAACGATGCAGTCTCAATGAATCGGAAGAAATTGAATTAAAGAAATACGTTGAATCACTTGGTATGATTTATTTATGTACGCCTTTTTCACGTGCAGCGGCAGATCGTTTAGAAAAAATGGGTGTTTCTGCTTATAAAATTGGTTCCGGTGAATGCAATAATTATCCCCTTATCAAACATATTGCTTCATTTGGAAAACCAATTATCCTCAGTACCGGGATGAACGATATCAAAAGCATCTCAAAAAGTGTGAAAATTTTTGAGAACGCCAGTATAAAGTATGCATTATTGCATTGCACCTCAATATACCCCACGCCATACGATAGAGTTCGATTGGGTGCGTTAAACATTTTAAGAAAAAAATTCCCAAAAGCGGTGTTGGGTTTAAGCGATCATTCTATTGGAAACTACACATGTTTTGCTGCAGTTACACTTGGAGCCTCAATATTGGAAAAACACTTCACGTCTAACAAAAAATGGCCCGGTCCTGATAACGCTATGTCTATCACTTCAAAAGAACTTAATGATTTGATAACAGGCTGCAACGCAATCCATATGGCACTCGGTGGAAAAAAAGAAATATTGAAAGAAGAAAAACCTACAATAAACTTTGCATATGCCTGCGTTGTTTCGACAAAAACAATAAAAAAAGGGAATATACTCACTAAGGAAAATATTTGGACTAAAAGACCGGGAACCGGAGAAATAAAAGCTGAATACTACGAGAAAATATTAGGTAAAAAAACCAATAAAGACATTCCGAATAACACACATTTAAAATGGAATCAGATTGAAAAATAATTAATCAAGACTTGCTTAGATAAACCATACTCGGGACCAAATTCATTTGGTGATACCTATGGAGAACATCGTAAAAACTTAGAATTATCAGATGATGACTGGTATCGACTTGCAACATACAGTAAAAAATTAGGGATTGATTTTTTTGCAAGCACTTGGGATATTGATAGTGCAGATTTCATGGAAAAATTGAATATTCCAGCATATAAAATAGCCTCAGCAGACGTAACTAATTTACCGCTAATAGAACATATTGCTCAGAAAAAGAAACCGGTTATATTATCAACAGGTATGAGCACGTTACAAGAAATCGATGAAGCCGTTGAAACAATTATCAAATATACGGATCAAATAATACTGCTTCATTGTATCTCCGCTTATCCTTTTGATGACCAGTATGCAAATTTAAACATTATTAATGCTCTGAAAAAAAGATACGATTTTCCCATTGGTTATTCAGGTCATGAAAAATCTGGACATGTTATTTCATTAATTGCAGTTGCTTTAGGTGCATGTTTTGTTGAACGTCATTTTACTTTAGATCATACGATGCGTGGACCTGATCATGCGGCATCTCTAGAACAGCATGGTTTCTCAGATCTATTAGTATCTATTAGAAAAGTGGAAAAATCGCTAGGGAGTGCTAAAAAAGAAATTCTTGAAATCGAAGTACCCGTCAGGGAAAAATTAGCAAAAAGTATTGTGATCAATAGGACCATTAAAAAAGGACACATAATTAAAAAAGAAGATTTAGAAGTGAAAGGTCCTGGAACTGGTTTAAAACCAAAATATATAAACAAATTAATCGTGAAAAAACAAAATAAGATCTTTTTGATGATAATATAGTTACAATGTTTTATTCAGAAAACGGAGAATTTTTAAAAAAATTTAATACAAAAGATGGTATGGGATTTGAGATTTTGATAAAAATGGGGTTATCTCTGTAATTCTTACAAAAGAAAATAGTGATATCGTCCTTAAAAGAGCGGATAAATTAAACATAAAAGAAACTCATATAAATGTAATTGATAAATTAAAAAAAGTCGAAGAACTTTTGAGAAAATATAACTTGAAATTTGATGAAGCTGTATATATTGGCGATGATATAAACGATATCTCTCTCTTAAAAAAGATAGGATTTTCATGTTGTCCGTCTGATGCGGTTAACGACGTAAAAAAAATAGTACATCATGTTTGTGTCAAGAAAGGCGGTGAAGGAATCGTTCGAGAGGTTGTTGATATTATTATTAATGATAAAATAGAACAATACGCCGATAACGGATAATTCTAACGATATAATTTCGATTCCTATCTTAATGTATGGATTGTTTTCCTTATTGATTATTCGAACATACTGCTAAAAATGTTTATAATAGCCCCTGCGATTTCAATATAATAAATGAATTTCATTCAATTGATAAAGAACAGTCCTATCTAACATAAAATCTAAGAATAGATACTCGAGTTTGATATGATGAAATTAAAAGGAAATACGTTAAGAATCATTTGGTTTTTTCTCAGTCGATATAAAATAGAATTTACTCTTTTAATTACGTTAGCTGCCCTTGTTGGAATATTTGAAACCTTTAATGTAACAATAATGTATCCGATATTATCAAATAGTTTAGGATCATCAAGTACTAGTAATCCTTTCTTAAATTTTGTTGATCGATTTTTAACAATAATACCCATTAATGATACTCTCGTTAAATATTGTATTCTGTTTGTTATCCTTGCTTGTTTTGTTTTTATTTTTAAATTAGTTTATTTTTTCTTTTCAACAAAAATTACTTCAAAGATTGTCCTTGATATTAAGCAGGAAATTTTTAATAAATGTGTTAATTCAGATTATCAATTTTTTATTGATAATAAGCAAGGTGAAATACTTTACCAGATAGCTACTGCACCTACGTTTATTGCACAGTTATTAAATATCATATCAAGTGTTTTTGTAGAACTCATACTGTCAATAACGGTTTTTATGCTACTTCTTTCAATGTCCTGGAAAGCCACAATTATAATTATTATCGGTGGAATTGGATACTATTATCTAACTAAATATTTGAGCACAAGAATAAACTATCAATCAGGAATGAAACAATTTGAATATAGCCAAAAAGAAACGGTTGCTATCAGTGAATTTACCAGTGGTATTAAACAAATAAAAGTATTTGAAACAATCCCATACTGGAAAAAATCGTTTGATGATATCATACATGCATATTGGTACTACTATAGAAAAAATGTTTTTTGGGGCCGCGTTCCAGAAATATTACTAATTCTCGTATTATATCTATCAATAGGAGGTACTGTAATCTTTATTAAATTGACATCTCCGGCGAGTTTTGCTTCAACAATTCCACTTATAGGAACATTTGCCTTCGCTGTTTTTTTAATCCTACCGAAATTAGCTAATTTCGGTAATTATCGAATGCAATTAATGAACGGTCTTCCAACAATAGAATCGATCTTTAATCTGTTAAAAAACAAAAAATATAATAAAATAAAAAATGGAGATAAACAATTTACATCTTTAAAATCAGATCTGGAATTTAGAAGCGTTACCTTCGCTCATAAAGATAGAGACGTTCTCTTGAACAATTTTTCATTAGTAATACAAAAAGATAAGATAACAGCATTGGTTGGACAATCAGGTTCAGGTAAATCAACTATTGTTAACTTATTATTACGATTATATGATGTCAATGATGGGGGAGTATATCTAAATAATACAAACATAAAAGAGTATGATATTTTTTCGTTTCTAGATAAGATAGGATACGTAAGTCAAGAGACGTTTATTTATAATGCGTCTATCAAAGAAAATATTGCGTTTGGAGATACATATACTGATCAAGAAATATTTGAAGCAGCAAAATTAGCAAACGCCGATGATTTTATTCAAAAACTACCTGAGAAATATGATACAATCGTCGGAGATCGTGGGATGAAAGTATCTGGTGGAGAAAAGCAGCGTATAGCAATAGCTCGGGCTATAATCAGAAAACCAGAGATACTTATTTTAGATGAAGCTACGAGTTCGTTAGATAATGTTTCTGAGAACGTTGTACAGAAAGCGATCAATGAAGTTTCAAAAAATTGTACAACATTTATTATCGCTCATCGATTGTCAACAATTCAAAATGCAGATGTCATATATGTGATGGATGGAGGGAAAATTATTGAAAATGGAACGCAAAAACAATTACTTAGTCAAAAAGGAAAGTACTGGGAACTATACAACATTCAACAAAAATAATTGATGAGCATTTACTTTGATGTTTTTTTCTTTTGTTGTAATTCTGATTTTATATATCGAAATGTTTCTTTTGGATACATTAAATTTAAAAAAAACTGTAGATCTTGTTTGTTAAACTCCTTTAGAACAAAAAGAACAAGGAGATATATTCCTAACCCGGCAAAGAAAAACGTTATGAGATGATACCAACGAACCAATGGAATAAAATTATTACACACATATAGTATTCCCCCCATCACGAACCCTGCTAGAATATGTCGTACGGTATAACTCTGCATCAATTGGATGTTCATGGTTTTTTTTGCTTCAAGTCGTAATCCAATAAAACCAACAAAAGAAGATAAGAAAAGTGCGAGTGCTGCGCCAGTCTGTCCGTTGATTCCAAATGAACTGAGAACACCTTCTTGGGGAATAAAAAAATAATTTAAGGGTATATTAATAAAACAGGTTACAACTGATATTTTTACTAGTACCTTTAATTGATTCATACCACTAAACAACGAGGAATATGGGGTAGATAGGCCGGAGATAAATGCGTACATCATCAGTACAATAAGTGCAGATGCTGCTGGGAGAAATGCACTGTTAAACATAATGTCAACAACCGGGTTCACAAAAATAAGAATAAGAACAATCAATGGGATTGTTATCATGGAAATGTATCGTTCTGCTGAACGAACTGTTGTTTTTATTTTTTCAAAAAATTGTGAAGAATAATATTCGGATATTGTAGGAAACAGCACAGTACATACAGCCGCAGGAAGCATACTTACAAGTTGGAGTACTTGTTGAACTGAATAATATTGTCCAACTTCGTTTGCAGTCCAAAAATACCCAATCAAAATCTTGTCGACATTCGCGGATATTACCCCAAGAACGGAGACAACCAGGAGGGGTGATGCAAAAGAGAAATATCTTTTACAGAGAACCCATTTTGGTTTTTTCCATCGATACCCCCTAAGAAGATACAACCCCATGACACATATCGCTATCGTTCCAAACACATAAGTCATCGCCAGTGAACCTACGGCATGAACTGAGATGAATTGTTGAAATGGTTGAAGTACAGGAGGCCAATTGACCGGAGAAGATATTATTGTTTTTCCTGCTATGCTTACACCTGCGAGAATTACAAGGAGCATGAGCGGGATTTTCACGAGGTTTCCCATTGATCTGGTAAGTTCTCGTTTCGCTATTTCTTGTGTTCCTTCGAAGGTTGCTATTGCTATTTGTTGTAAATTTGAAAAAATATAGAAGAAGATAAAAACGATAACGACCGATTCTGTGGTTGCGTCGTAGAATCCTCCATGAAAATAAGTTTTCCATATAAACAACCCTGCAAAGATAATCACCGTCATGAACGCGGTAAGAACGATTTTAATTGCCGCATAGGTGCTGATGCAGGTTCCAAGGTCTTCTCCCTCCGAGATACGTTTGATGTGGGCTTGAGTAAGACCCAGATCTGCAAGAAAATTAAAGAT
>JAPKYE010000082.1 GCA_026394495.1 Methanobacteriota archaeon
ATCTATAAGCCCATATGCATACAATGCTCGATTATATTGGTTAGGTAATTCATTGTTTGGATTTGTATGGTTTGTGATAAATTCGTGATTTATCTGTGCCAGGAATTCACTTTTCTCTTCGATTGTTTCTCCAATTGCATCTTTGACTGTATAGAATAATGAAATATTTGCTATATTTGGATCTGGTTCTGCTTTTTGAATAAACTCATCTAAATTCCAATCATTATTACCGAGCTTAGGATTTCCAAAAACTTGAAGGATACCTCCGATTATGGTATGTAAAAGCGTATCATTCATATTATTCGAATAATTCCATAGAGAATCCCCAAAACAGACATAATACCGATCATTCTCAAAACTTCGTATCGTATCAGAAAAGTTATAAAAATCATATAGTACCGCATCCTGAGTGCTATCTAGTACATACCACTTTTCTCCCACATTAATCGCATTGATGACATGACCTGGGATTTTTACGTTAAAAACCTCTTCGGGTGTAAAACCACAAAGTCGAAGAACGGCTGTGTTAAATGAAGCTTGAGCATAACAATCTCCAACGATGGTTCCACGAATGCATCGTCTTCCTAAATAGAACATCTCATGAGCTGCTTCTTTACGATTGGCAAACATCAAAGCCAAAGGAGCGTTCCATTCAGTATAGCCTGGTATCATTGCTTGCGTCGTTTGCCTCATATTTTCCTTATCAAACGAAACAAGAGTCTGTAATGTTTTCATTCTATCATCGTTAAACATCTGTACGGCAACCTTGCATAAATCCACCGACATAATATCTGTAGGGATGAGTATGACACCGGTACTTGGTTTTGGCGTCTCAATCAATCCAAAATTGATAGAGTTTTGAGGATGATCATATCGCATTATAGACCATGTATATTCGTTTATCTTTTCAGAATCATTAAGAAATGTTGACTGCATCTGTGGCGGTAAAGTCTGTTCTGCATATAGTTGAATATTATTTTGTGCTATTGTTATCGAAGGTATTAAAAAAAGAATAACTATCGTTATACAAAATACCTTCATGTAATTCATATCAATCATTATTTAATGGCTTGTATAAATATCTTCCTTTTTATAAATTTGATATATGTTTCTCCTTATTTATATAAGGTATCTAGAAAAATGAAAGGTTTTTTGAAGAGTTTCGAACAAACAGGAAAAAAAGAGAGGAAAAAGGAGAAATATGGCAAATATTGTAGCCACAATCGTTCCAAATATTTTTAGTTTCTTCATGTTTGTATACGCTCCCATACGTCACATCCATTTTCTTGGACCCAACTATCTGTACTTTTCAAATTGAACGTCCCTATAAAAAATTTTTCGCTTCTTAGGCTGTTGATACAAATGAGCAGCAAATTGGCACCACCAGGAGAAAATTTTAAAGAGCATTGCCACCACTAAAAGATATCTAATAAAAACAGGTTTTATTGTTGTTTCTCTAACCACCGGTCAGAGATCGGTGGAATTCTTGCTTTAAAATCATATCCTTAGAAAACAAATTCTTTACTGACACCCTCCAGTTTTAACAAGATATTTAAACA
>JAPKYE010000125.1 GCA_026394495.1 Methanobacteriota archaeon
CAAGATCATTCCTATTCTGAGATCTCGTCTTCTCTGCCATGGTATGTGCAACATAAGTCTTAGAAATCTAAAAATCCTGTCTGTTCAACAACTCTTGGAAGATTTTTTTTATTTTGGCCCAACCAATTCAATCCTATCAACGTATGATTTTGCCAGGGAACTGAAAATCGATGAAAATGGTTTGTCGGAGACCGAACTGTGTTTAGCTATTTTCAGGAGACTGGGGCCATTGCTACCTCGGGGGGTGATCGAATGAGAAATGCAATGATTCCACTACCGATCATACTGACCATGAAATATGGACAATGCAGACCTTATTTCGGAGATGCACACAATGAACAATAACAATCAGTCATTGAATAATTCTAATGACCTTAAAGATGCAGAAAAAGCTCCAAAGATTGCGGCAATTTACGCACGAGTTTCCTCTGGCAAACAGCTGCGTGGTTACAGCCTGCCCGAACAAATTAAGCTATGCCGTGAAAGATGTGAACAAAATGGATGGAAGGTAAAATTCATTTTTCGTGAAGAGCAAAATGCAGCAACAATAGATCGTCCTCGATTCAGTATAATGATGCAAAGGGCTAAAGAAAGAGAGTTTGATGTTGTCATATTCTGGAAGCTGGACCGATTCTGCAGATCCTTGATAGATGTCGTTAATGTAGAAAAACAGCTTCGTGACTGGGGTATAAGCATCTGTTCGCTGACAGAAAGTCTTGATACAACCACCTCGGCAGGAAGATTTGTATTCAGAACGCTCGCTAGCGCCGCTCAATGGGAACGTGAAATGATATCAGAGCGGGCATGCATGGGGATGCATGCATTGGCTATGCAGCATAAATGGCCGAGTAGGATCGTTCCCTATGGTTATAACAAAAATACTGATGGATATTTGACAGTCAATGAATATGAAGCAAAGATCGTGAAAATGATTTTTCAAAGATATATAAAAATTCAATCAATGCCTCAGCTGGCCTTTGAATTGAATGAAAAAGGTATCAAACCAAGAAGGGCAGACCGGTGGTCTGCAACCGTCATTAAATATATCCTTGACAATCAAATATACCTTGGTTGTTACCAGGTTGCTGGCGTGACTGATCAAATAAATGAACTGAAGATAATCAGCAAGAGTTTATTCCAAAAAGCTAAAAATGTTCGTTACAGAAACAAACGTGAACCAATACCCACCAGTCGCAAAGAGTTTATTATCGATAAATTTATCAATAATTACAAGCTGTTTTTGGATGATATGGAAGAGCTTGAAAATGCAGAACCCGGTGTCCTATATGCTGATTAGGTGGATGAAACCGCTTTTCCGCCTGGTCAGCGGTCAGCGTATAGAACAATATGGCCGATGAATAAGGTTGTGCGGTGAAGTCTTAGCACCCCGCACCTCATTCATCGAACCATATGCTGCATAGTGGAAAGAAGAGGGTATCTCTCCTGTCCAATCACCAGACCTTTGCGTCCAAAGGGGTGAATCGCATCTCTTTTTTTACAATTCGCTTATTTCTCTTCATCCTGCTGTTGATCAAACAATTTTTTAAATTTCCCATCAGTCACCGGTGCAAGCCATGTGTACTTGCATTTATTGCAGATAACTTGAAAATAATCCGATAATACACTACGGGTCACGGTAAAATCATCAGCAGAGCCACACCGAGGGCAACGGCGAGGATCAACACATCGTAGATTCTTCAGCTGCGTGACCGAAGGGAAACGAAATTGATGGGGACAGTTCTTACATTGATATTTTGGTAGGAAGTGACCACTGACTACATCACCTCCCACATGATATAAGTCAGTTTTTTTACACTTATTACACCGGATGATGATCATATCATCTAGGTTATTGAGGACAACGTCAAAACCATAGGTTTCAATTGGTTCAGATAATACATCTTTGAGCGGAGTTTCGTATTTGTTCCGATTTTTCATATTTTCCTTAATTTTTTTTTGTACGTTATCGAAAATATCATTCGTAACAGCAATCAACCGGGGATTTGGTATCGTGCTATTGCCATCTTTACCATATCGTACGCTCTCATAAAGGACAAATCCGATGTAAATCGGATTGGTAAGAATTCCCTTTACCTGGCTAGCACTCAATGGTTTCTCAAGAAGTTTATCGTACTGTTTATTACATGTTGATGCAATAGTAACGAAGTCGGTCTTAGTTTGATAATATGTGTTATAGATATATTGGATAAGAACATCGAAGGAATGATCAAAATAGATTTTGTCGTTTTCGTCTCTTTTAACTCCTATGGGAAGAAATCTAAACGGGTATTTTCCTTCTTTCAGACGTGAAATCTGACCTGATCGTCCATTATTGACAATACTATCTCGCTGATACTGAGAAAAAGCCATATGCATTTGAGGCATAAACAGGTTAGAGGATTTATCGATAATCTCAGAAGGAGTTACGACGGAACCTCCTGCTGCGATTATCTTATCAAGAACATCTGAACCTGGAGTAAGTTTACGTGTGAATCGATTCCAATCATAGATAAAAATATATTTGACGCCCTTTTCTGTAATATTTTGAATGATTTCTTTTTCATATTTTTTAAGAAATATTACCCCACTAATTCCATCAAAGATGCTCAACTCATCTCTAAGATCAACATCAAGATCTTTTGCTCTTCTTACAGCCCATTGTTTTTGTATATCGGGACTAGTGCCCTTTTTTTGTTTAGATGTACTCACTCTGTAGAGTCCCATACCCTTTGGTTTCAATTGAACCATTTTTTCTATCTTATCATTTTCTTTGCATTTCTTTTTGAGTTTTTCTTGATTTTTTTCCGTCTTTTTATGTGCCATATTCATGATGTCCCCCAACACCATCCAGCTACTCGATAAAATGATAATGAACATGGTAACTACATTTTTTGTAAACATATTTTTGCGTAGCATATCTTACATCCTCCCAATCAAATGCTTTTTTTTACAATTCTTTTTTGTATTGTACTCAGAAAAAGCCAATTCCATATCGGGCATATGCAACACAGATTCTGTATCGATAATATCAGTAGATGTCATAATTGTACAACCCAGTTCTACTATTGTATTCAGAAATTCTGTTCCCTGGACTAAGTTTCTCGTCAGACGATCCAGACCATATACAACAAGATAATCGATTCTTTGTTGGCGAATCGCATCGAGTATCTTTTCTGAATACGCTTCAAAAAAACTATTTGCACCCATTCCACAGATCGAAAACAAATAATATATTGCAGCGTCGAGTTCCTTTGCTCTCGATTTGGCCCAGCGCAGCTGTGCGTTGATGCTCAATGCGGCTGTTGGTTCTGAGGTTGCACTTCTTGCAACGACAATGGCTTTCTTCATCTGCCTTTTTTTCTTACTTTTTTCTTTCATGTTTTTTCCTCCTTTTTTTAAAATTGTATGACAAAGGAATCCTTTTTGTATGAAAGGATACCCTTGGTTTTCCTCGAAAATAATATAAAAAAATATATTATTATAAAAATGTTTTAAAAAAATTGATATATGTGTAGCAATGAAAATAGCCATGGCTATTCTCATAATACAAATATTAAAATTATTTGTAATATATTTATATATAAAATTTAAATATTTGATTAAAATCATAGGTCAAATCCCCCTCTTTAATTTCATGATTCCACCCGCGGCATTAATACATATGTCAAATGACCTTTCTCCGAGAAATCATAATCGAGTTGCAGATGCGTCCCATTGCCAAAGCAGAGTCGTATACAATATTCTCCATTCAGAACGTTGATTATGTTGCTGAGGTGGTAGGTTGAAAAAGTGTTCTTATGAATTGCATTGCTCTCATGTTCTACAAGGTCTTTCTTTGACAAGGTGAGGTGTGCTGAATTTGCATTATCCTCTGCTTTGAGTTCAAATTTTTCTGGATCAATACTCAAAGATACTGACTCTGCTACAAATTCGGCAGCAGCGATGCCTCTTTTTAGTTCATCAACATGTAATACTATCTGACCCGACTGGTTCAAGAACGATGGAGGCGTGTTCAGTGCTTCATTGGGATCAAGAATCCCCATGCGCGTTTCTAAATTGCCTAAATTTATAACAAACTGATTATTTTTATAATCAAATTTAATTGTGATGAGATCGTCTGTCCTTGCAAGATTTACGATCTCCTTTAAGCGATTCAAGTCTACATCTATCTCAAATTGAGCAGCTTGGAATTTTTCAAAAATACTCTGTTCCAATGTCAGGAACATCATCGCCACCATTGCGTTATCGAAGGCGATGATATTGATCCTCGTTGGTGTGATACAGAGTTTTGCTGTTTCTGCCTTTAGTCCTCCAATGATTCTGACTACGGTTCTTAATAGAGCTGAGCTTATTTGTATGTATAAGGTTTTATTTTTTTCGTTTTCTATCTTCATTTTATCATGCCTCCATATTCCCTCTGTTTTTTTTATTCGATAATTTTTCGAACATACAGGCGAAAACTTCCATGGACGGAATCTCGCATCTTTTGTCACAATCATCACAGTTTTTCTCCTTGAAATAGACTAGATTTGGATAGCGATTACGTAACTCAGATTCATTATCCACAGAGTTCCGCTCAGGGATGCATTTTATATGCGCTTTCGATGCCATTTTGACTGCCTATTTTACGCCTGTGATTAACATGATGAGACCGATGTAAATACAAAAAAAATTAGATATTTCCTGTGAATTTTCACTTTCAACCTTGTTAGCAATCTTTCCTATAGCCCTCCGCAGATTGATACCTATCTCCTGGTCACGGAAGGGCCTACAATATCGTTTACCGATGCGAAACTTTAAAAACCCAGAAGTATATGCTTGGACGAAATCATCCAGGTAATGATGGATGCGGTCCAAAGGATCACGGCTGATGTTGGAGATGACTTGGTTCTCTGCCATACAGCAATGATTTAGTTAACTCAACCCTAATAAACTTTTTCAGATTTTACTATAGTAATTATATAGTAATCATCTAGCTTTAACATATATTTTCGACCATTGCAGATCATTCAATCCCCAGCTGTAGGATATGTGCCAAATAGGACATTTTTTAGTTCTTTAAAGTCAAATCCGGAGGAAGTAAAGCGATATTTTTATATGCTCGCTTCTTCTTCGAAAATAGTCTCCGTATATATATCTATGAATTATTACAACAGGCGGAGTGATTAGGATTGATAACATGGAGCGCGTAGAAATCAAACCAGAAATGCTTCAATGGGCTATACGCCGTTCTGGCCAAAATACGAAAGACTTAGCTGCACGTTTCCCAAAACTTAATAATTGGTTAGGAGAAACCAGCTGTCCAACCCTAAAGCAACTTGAAAATTTCGCTAATGCAACAAGCACGCCTATTGGATACCTCTTCCTTACGCATCCGCTAGAAGAAAAGGTGCCGATCCCAGATTATCGCAAAATCATCAACAATCAAGAATGCTTACCCAGTCCAGACCTCCTGGAGACCATCTATCTTTGCCAGCAGCGGCAAGAGTGGTATCGGAATTTCTCACGATCCATGGGTGACGAGCCACTTCCATTTGTCGGCAAAGTCACGTTGAACGACGACGTCGTGCGCACTGCAACCGAGATACGTCAAACTCTCGACATGGATATCGATGAACGAAGTAACGTCCCTACTTGGACGGAAGCGCTTCGACGATTCATTGTTCAAGCCGACACAATAGGCATCCTTGTGATGGTGAACGGCGTTGTTGGCTCTAATAACCACCGAAAGCTGGATCCGCAAGAGTTCCGCGGATTCGCTCTCTCGGACGACATCGCACCGTTAGTGTTCATTAACGGCGCTGACACAAAGGCCGCTCAGATGTTCACCCTTGCACACGAAATAGCCCATATATGGCTCGGAAGATCGGCACTTTCCGATGCTGAAGCATCCGAGGTGCCTAACAACGAGATCGAACAATGGTGCAACAAGGTAGCAGCCGAACTATTGGTTCCCCTTGAAGTAATCCGTAAAGAATACTGCAAAGATCATCCACTACCTGAAGAGATGAATAGGCTCGCGAAATATTTTAAGGTTAGCACGTTGGTCATTCTACGCCGAATTCATGATGCTGGCGGTTTGAATCAAACTCAGATGTGGCAGGCCTACAAAAACGAGTTGCAACGTTTACAGAAAATACCGGGTGGAGGAGGAGGCGATTTCTACCTGACTCAGATCGCACGCGTCAGCAGACGATTCGCGCAAGCCCTCGTCATCAGCACATTGGAAGGACAAACCCTTTACAGTGACGCTTTCCATTTGCTCGGTTTCTCTAAACAGGAAACATTCCAGAACCTTGGTCAACGTGTGGGGGTCATTTAATGCCCTATCTCATCGACACAGATGTTTTCATCCAAGCAAAGAACCTCCATTATGGACTTGATTTCTGCCCTGCCTTCTGGGATTGGTTGATTGATCAAAATAAAAAAGGAGTTGTTTTTAGTATTGAAAAGGTCGGTGACGAAATCGCTGCAGGCGCTGATGAACTTTCTGTTTGGGCTGCTCCGCGAGGGCAGACCTTCTTTCTCGTACCTGACACCGCTACTATTCCTGCTTTAAGCACGGTCAGCACCTGGGCGACCTCACAGAATTATCATCCTGCTGCTGTGAACACATTCCTCCAAGTCGCTGATTACTACTTGGTGGCTTACGCATTAGCACACAGTTATACTGTTGTTACCCATGAAAAACCTGACAACTCTACGAAGAGAATCAAAATCCCCATGGTCTGCATTGGCTTGAATGTCAAATGCATGACACCCTTCGAGATGCTACGTCATGAGCGTGCACGATTCATTCTTGAATCCCGAAAAAAGGTCCTGCCATAGCCGGTTTTTCAATGTATCTTATATAGTACTTATAATACCTTTACATAACATGGCCCATTATCTTGTAATCAAGAATCGTATATTCTAAAAGAGAAGAAATGGCTGGAAAAAAATTCCAGAAAAAGCATTGTTATCCACATCATTCCAAAAACTAACCATCGTTGTTGATATCCCCGTTATCTGAAGCGTTTTTTCTCCTGTTAGAGACCCTCAAAAATACAATCCCGCACGGAGCTCTCTAAATTTAAACTATAAGGATACATTTTTAAAGGAAGAAAAATATTTATATGAGAAAATAATGATAAGGTGAAACGATGAAAGAAAAATATGAGAGGTGAAATAAAATGCGTGAAAGAAAACCTAGAAATGAACTTGAAAGAAAAATGAAGATATTACGAGACATTTACTTCAATGAATGTTTTTTAGATATACTAGATAAAATCTACAAAAAAGAATATGAACCAGAAATACGTAAAGGTGCTAGTGATATAACGTTATTACTTTCACACGAGAAAATAGACAGAAACGTTGCTATTTTAGCAATAACAGATGCTCTTCTACTCGGCGTACAGGATATGATATCTGAAAAAGATTTTAAAATAATAGAATCAATATTGAATCCAAAGAAGGTTAAATAAGTAAAGTTTACTTTTTTTCCGTATCACTTTGGTGGCTCGTCATACAATTTTTTCCTGTTAGTTGCCCCTAAAATACAATCCCGCACGGGGCTTTATGAGTTTGGTTAAAAGCCGCCTATCGTTTAGTTTCATATTAAGACAAATATTGCGATCGTAACACCACAACAACAACCAATGCAAGAAGAAAAATCCATAAAATTTTCTTTGTTTTATTGATCTTTTTTTGTATTTCCGCTTTCTCTATTTCAGTTGCATGTTCTAACTTTTTTTCCTGTTTCACAGCAAAGTACTCTGCATACAAAGCGCCTGCGATCAAAAAACCTGATGCCACAGCCATGACAACACTGTAATCTCCCCATTTTTGGCTACCAAACAAATAGAAAAGTATGACGACGATTACACACAAAATAAAAAATTCTACATACCATTTCATATCGTTCGTTCTCTCCGAATCACGTTTTCAAAACTCGTGTTTCTATAAAAACATATCTTTTATGATGTTTTGAATCACAAACCAGGTCAATATACTCTCATCTTTTTTTAATAATCATTTGCTTTATTGAGCAAAGCAAACTGAATCCCTTTTAATGAAAAGCTTTCAATGGGATGGGGAACGAAACTAAACGCTCTGTTCATGTTAATGAAAAAGATAAATCCAACATGATCAGAAGCCCGATAAAACATATAGGCTAAACCGCCAAATACACTCCCGGCATGGCCTTCAAAGGTATCTCCGTTTGCTTGATCATCTATGATCCATCCTAGACCATATTGATACCCGTAATCAGAGGTGTTTGGATACTGAATCGTATGCATCAGATTGATGGTATCTTCTTTGAGGATTCTACTGCCGTTGTATACCCCGTTATTCATATGGGCAATAAGAAAATGAGACAGATCCAAAACAGTGGTTCGAATACCGCCTGCGGCAGAAGAACCGATATCATACTGAGACAACGGAATATATGCGCCCAACCTCCAAACATAGGAGACTGCGAGATCACCTACATTAAAGTCAGTCATATGATAACTGGAGTTATCCATCCCCAATGGTTCAAAAATATGCTCCGTACAGTATGTATCTATCGATTCATTTGTTACCCGTCTGATAATCAAACCCAACAGCTCAAAGCCGATGTTCGCATAACTAAATTTTTCTCCAGGCTTATACTGGCTGCTCCATACGGAGGGATCATAGATACTTCCACCAGGAACCAGATATTCTTTTAACCAATCTTCAGAATATTCAAAGAAAAAATTACGGATATAGCTCAATGATTCAACTAGACTTGATTGATGCGCAAGGAGCATTCTCACCGTGATTGTAATGTTTGGAAAATTTGGGTTCCGTAAACTGAACGGAAGATATGTGTTGACATCGTCATCAAGATTCACCAATCCCTGCTCGTACAACTGCAGTAAAGCCGTTGCAGTAAATGATTTGGAAATCGAACCAACCATGTATATCGTATGATTGGATGCTTCTTTCTTATTCGATATATCGTAATAACCATATCCCTTTGACCAGACAACACTGTTATTTTTAATAAGGCACGCAGACATCGATGGAATATGGCCAAGTTTCATGAGAAAATTGATCTCCTTATCAAAAAGGGTCTCATCAACAACGATCTGTTTTTTTGATAAAAGAGTGGCATTATTATTTAATAGATGTCCAGTTGCTGGGATGATAGTACTTGCACTGACGAAAAGAATGATGATTGCAAGAACAAATCCCTTCTTACCAATGAGACGATCTTCCATGTTTGCCTCTAACTATTTCTTCATAATAATATCCAATGTTTATATATAAATATTTAGTGACATTTTCATTTATATACAACACATCCAAAATACATACTCATTTATAAAAAAACAAATTAATTTTTCAATACGAATTAGCGGAGAGAGACAATACTCTTAAATGTATACCCGGAGGTACAGGACTGGGATATGAACAATCATACGTTATTCAAGAGTGTTGTTCTCCAGAAACAAGAGGATTGTTTTGAGTTTCCGGTATCTACTCAGCAAGATGCATAATCAGACATTTCTCCTTATATAATACTAGATCTTTTAGACTAACATCAATGTATTTCTTAATCTAAAATATAGAAGACAATCTGAATTTTCCATGCTAAAAATATATCTGATAGTCTTATAAGTGAGGATCTGTTTATATTTCCCCATCATAATATTTGATAAGTTATATAATAAAGTTATTACATATATATAATTGTAATGAAATGTTTAAGAAAAATCGTCGGATATTAAAAATCTTCGCTACAGTATTTCTTCTACTGTTGTTATCATTAACTGCTATAGTAGACACCTCATTTTGTAAACCCCTGAAAAAAGATACTGAATTATCAGGTATACAAGATTTAGATCATCCTTTGAACAATGATTCTACCAATTGGACAATAATGTACTACTTTGCTGCGGACAATAAAATGACAGATAACGCTAAAATGTTTATCCAAAATCTCACACAAATAAGATCAAACGATGAACTCAACATTGTGATTCTTTATGATGGTTTTCAACAGGGTGACACAAAATTATACTATGTAAAAAATGGAGGAGGATTAGAGGATATCAGTGGGCAATTTGGTTGGCCTGATGAAGTAAATATGGCTGATAAAAATACATTAAGCCTATTCTGCAGACAAATGATGAATGCATATCCAGCAAAACATTACGGGTTGGTGATTGTATCAGTTGGAGCAGGTTGGCAGGGGATTTGCCCTGAATTCGGACCTCCCCTTCGGCCCTATACAGACGTATCTATCATTACAATGCCTGATTTTCAGGAAACATTACAAGAAATAACCAAGAACGGTGAAAAAAGATTAGATGTAGTATCAGTTGTTGCGTGTTTAGCAGGAATGATTGAAGTAGCCTCTGAAATAACACCATATGCAAATTATTTCGTTGCCACAGAGGAAGACAATCCGTTACTTCAAATATGGCCCAGCATTGACTCATTATGGAATTTAAAGAACCATACAAATATGACACCAGAAGAATTTGTCAAAGACATCATTAATTACTATACACCACATGATGTTCCCCTTTCCAGTAATCTAGTTCGTCTTTTGTTTAACACGCTTCCTTTTCCGCTTTTACATGTTGTAACGATCCACACCACCCTTTCTGCAGTGAACCTAAGCAAATTAGATGAAGTAGAGGAATCAGTGAATGATCTAGCTTCCATTTTAATTTTAAATCAAGATAATGAAAACTGCAGAGAAGAGGCACAAAATGCGAGATCCCAAGTGAGAGAGTACGGCAAATATAGTCCTAAAAGTTATTTATTATATCGCCCTACTAGACATCCTCTCTATGACGATATTTCTTTAGAAATTTTAGCCTATGACGCATACATTGATCTCTATGATTTTGCCCAGATTCTCTACACTAAAACAGAAAACCAGGGAATAAAAATCGCTTGCAGTCATATCATGGATACAATGAAAAATGCCATACTAGCGAGTAAAACAACAATAATGGATAACTCATCATATGGATTAAGTATCTACTTCCCTCAAACACAGCAATTATACAATCATTGTATCTATCCAATAAAAATACCATCACCATATGAAGAATTACAATTTTCACAGAACACAGCATGGGATGAATTCTTACGAGGGTATCTAAGAATATAATTAGTAGGCTCTTCTCACTGCATTATCGAAATACTAACTTTACAAGGAGCGGTTGATGTTTTTTGCGTACTCATTGAATAAAGAGAGAAAGGTTAGGAACATCATACTATCTGATTACTTACGGATAATAGTCAACAAATTATATGGAAAACGAAAGATTTCATTTCTTCTTGTATTTCTTTAACAAAAAATCTTCAGCGGGAGAAGCTTTGGAGGTGGAAAAAATGCAAAAATTGGAGCTGTTTTTTTTCCGTGGTGACAGATACTGCTTCTCCCGCATCATTATATATGTACGAATCTGCTTAATATATTTTTCTTCCGTTAAAACGACTAAAAGAATGTTTGATCATCGCTACTTAGTCTTTTGATGAAAGATGACGGTCAGAACAGTACTAGGCTGCTAATCATGTAAAATTACTTCAAAGGAACTTCGAACCGTTCATGCAAGAGCTTCTTTAGAGGGTTGAATAACAGGTTCACCTATAAGTTTTAGTATATCTCTACGGGTGTTCTCCATCTCGATTTTTATCAGCCCTAAACCTCGTGTTTTTCTAGGAATTACAGATATGAGCATGCTCTCTTTATCAGGGAATATAAAATGCAATACATAATAATCCTTCAATTCCATTTCTATTTTCGGCACTGATAACGGTTCCATAGCATGTATTGTACGAAAGATTTTTTCTACGGCATGAGTTGATACTTTCCAAATTTTTTCTACACCTGGTTTAAAACGTTCAGTTCTTGGCAACACATCGTTTGCATTTGAACGAACAAACATACATGCAAGTACATCATCAAATCTTTGTAAATTATCTAAAACATCTGCGATTTCATCATCAATCATATGACATCCTCTCTTCGCAAGTAGCATCTATCAGAGGGTTTATAATGTTTTTTGGGCAGTATAACAACGATTTGCCTATTGTCATAAATAACATTGGGACTTTACCCCATTTCCGTCAAAAACAGAAAAAAATAGCCTGTTTTAGAATTTTGACGGAATTTCTCGATATGGGGCTTTATGTTACTCAGGGTAGTTTACAGTATTGAGGTAAGAAAAATGAATAATGTAAAGGAATGGAACCACGAGGGAATGCTCCCTGAAAACGTTTCATTTGGAGAAATAAAACGAGAAATCCCCAGTTTCTCCCAGGACATACATTCATTGAAATACACTCACCCTGTTGAGTACTTGTCTTCAATTGAATCCTTTGTATCTAAAGAGTTGATCTCTTCTCAGAACTTCACTGAAATTAAAAAACTCGCCAGTCATTTCACAGAAAACATCACCAGCTTCTTTGGATTTGAAACCCGATTAAACAATCTTGATGCCCGCTCTGATTATCTCTTCGCAGTCTCCTCAAAGAAAGGAGAACGTGAGGCGCTTGCCCGTCTCCTCCAAGACGAAAACATATCTGAATCCTTCAAAAACCAACCCGAATGGCAAAACGTAGGAAAATTCGCGGCTGCATGGGTAAATCCAAATTCAATCTTATACAACAAGGTTCTTGGTCTCTGGTTGGAATTCGATACAGCAGGTTCACCAAACGAAAGACCAGCGCCCTGCGTCTTCATCTCAACAGTTCCTATACGCATTGATGCTCCTAAGGATATTCAAAAATATGCATGGCTTGCCGACACAGCATTGCCGCTCCTAATAGGAAAACCATTATCAGAAAAAATGAAACAACACCTGTTTGACGCGATTCAACACATGCCAAAGGATTCACTCTTGTTTAACGTTGGTGTCATGCTCTCCCGTTCATCTGCAGGAGTCCGTTTAGTGATTAACCGGATACAGTCAACCCAGATTATTTCTTACCTTAAATCATTGAGTTGGACCGATGAACAAGGCGAGGGATTAAAACTGATCAAAGAACTCGAACAGGAGGTCTCTCGCTTTGTTCTTCACATCGGTATCACCGAAGACGGTATTGACCCGAAAATCGGGATCGAGTGCTCCTTTTACCCGGATCGTTACAATCTGGAAACCCGCTGGTCTGGTTTCTTTGATTATTTAATCAAGAAGGGGCTGTGTCTCCCAGAAAAAAAAGAGATGCTGCTCGGTTTCCTTGGTGTTGAACAAGAAGACGCGAGTCATGAGTTTTCTCTTGAATCGTACATGACTGCGGTAAAACTCCCTGAGAAAAATTATTCTGGTGCTCTTGTTCGATTTATCAGCCATGTGAAAATCTGCTACAAACCAAGCCATCCCTTGGAAGCAAAGGCATACCCTGGTGCCCGATTATTCGGACGACCTCAGACAAACACAAACTACCAATAATCAATAATTACCATAATGTTAAGTAAGGAGGCGGCCCACCGACATATTCCTTTGCATATGTAGCTGCGAAAAAGGTATTTATCATACAGAGAAGATGAAATCAACAAGAGGAGAATACGATCGTGGAAAAATACTTTGATTTTCATCCAGCATTCGAACCATTCGGTACAGCGCGAGAAATGGGATTAGAAAACATACTCACGTCCACAACCTACAAAACATATCAGCTGGAACATTCCAGAATGTACAAACATCTCCCACTGAAAAACATCCTGGCGAGCACGTATCTATGCAAAGCCGAATCACATTTATCTCAACTGGTATCTCCCGAGAATTTACATGACATCCTTTCTGTTGCTCAATATTTCCCTGGAAATGTGACGAGTTTCTTAGGGTTTGAATGCCGCCTTGGCAAATCAGAGTCACGCGCTGATTGGGCATTTGCGATCTCAGGCACGGGAAACGATCGTATAGTCCTAGAAAATCTCCTACATGGCGGATATTTACCTGATTCTTTTTTTAACCATCCCGAATGGCAACATATCGCTGATTTTGCCACAGCATGGGCAAATCCAAATTCTGTACTTAAAAATAAAGTTAAATGTTTCTGGTTAGAATTCGATATGCCTGAGAATCCACAAATAGTGCCTATTCCTAGTGTTTTCTTTGGACCTACAAGCCTACCCGCTAACGTATCCCCAAATGATGTTTCTCATTACGAATGGCTTATCACTACTGCTTTTCCACTTCTATCAGGTCATAAAGTATCAAAAGCGATAGAACATGGCTTACAGAACTGCCTACGCAAAATGCCATCAAACGCATCTTTATTCCAGGTTGGCACCATGCTATCACGTTCAACAAAAGGCATACGCCTTTATATTAACAAAGTGCAGCCAGAACAAATTATTCCCTATCTTCATGCGATTGGTTGGTCTGACACGAAAGGAGAATTCACATCACTGATTACTGATTTGAAGAATAAAGCAGATCGTTTCGTCCTCAGTTTTGATGTCACTGAAACAGGTATTGGCCCAAGGATTGGGATAGAATGTTCTTTTGCCCCGGATCGCTTTGATCAGGAAACTCGATGGAATCAACTCTTACAGTATCTTGTAAAGAAAGGCTGGTGTCTTCCCGAGAAACGGGATGCGCTCCTTAGTTATTCTGGTGAGGAACAGAATGAAAACTTTTCTGGTAGTGTAATGAAACCGCTTACATCAGCATCACAAAATCTTTCTGATATCCTTTCTGGTACTGTTGTCCGGTATATTAGCCATATTAAACTGGTGTACGAGCCAGGTCGTCCCATGGAGGCAAAAGCCTATCCTGCTGTCCGGCTTTTTGAGCAGCAATAAAATAAGCTGTTTGAAAAGTAAAGAAATTTGTTAAAAAAAGAGTTGGAATATATTTTTAAGGACTATAGTTGTTGTAAGATTTTGATTTGGAGAAAAAAAGATATGGAATTATCTAGCTCATCGTTTGAAAATGGAGGATCTATACCGGTTAAATATGCTAGAAAAGGAGAGAACATTTCTCCACCTTTGATTTTTAGTAATGTTCCAAAAAATGCTAAAAGTCTCGCTCTAATAGTGGATGATCCTGGTGGGCCATTAATAACGTTTGTCCATTGGCTGATCTGGAATATTCCTCCAAATACAACGGAAATTACGGAGGGAGAAAAAATCATCTATCCTCAGGGTAGTAATACACTTCGTAAGCATGGATATGCAGGACCTTCGCCTCCATTTGGAATACATCGCTATTTCTTTAAACTCTATGCACTTGATAAAACAGTTGATCTTGAACCAGGGACAAATAAAAAGAAATTAGAAAAAACAATCTCCAAACACATTATAGCAGAAGCACAGCTTATAGGTACTTTTAAGAAATAAATTTATTTATGTCAAAAGGATGATTAGCGAATATGAAATTTGCAACCATTGGCCATCTTCGTGTTGAAGAAGACATACACCAGTTCCCAAAATCGTGGATCCAAGGAGATTTAGCGATTTCCCCTGAATTGAATATTCATGGAACACGGGGATATATCACTGGTCTATTACTTACAGCACGACAGATGATGGAACTACCTCAAAATATTGTTCGAAAAAAGATTTTAGATGCTGCTGTGTTTGTTCAAAATTCATTTGGAGTAGACTTGATTCAACTGGGTGCACTTACTACCTCTGTAACCGATGGCGGTGTTTGGGTTACTCAACAGACGGAATATACTGGCTTTGTGAATCATGGCGATAGCTACACAGCCGCAGTAACCTGCCAGACCGTTATGAAAGCGTTAACATTTTTTCATAAAGAATCATCAGATGAGGTTCTTGCGATTGTGGGAGCATATGGGGTGATCGGCGAAGCAGTTTCAAAGATTCTTGTCCCTCAATTTAAACAGTCAATACTCATTGGACGTAAAGAAGAAAAATTAAACAATCTTAAAAAAAGCTTGCAAGGGAATTTTTCAACCACCGTAGATCTCAACACAATAAGGAACGCAGATATTGTCGTGACCGCAACGAGTCATCCAACCGCACTTCTCCGCTCAGAACATCTAAAGAAACATGTGATCGTTGTTGATGTTTCCCAACCTCCAAATTTATCCTATGAAGTTTGTCAGCAGCGTCCCGATGTTTGTCGTATTGATGGAGGTCTGGTTGATTTTCCTGCCCAAATCCCAATTCCTGGAATGCCCGTTGGAAAAAACTTTGCTTGCATTGTTGAAGTAATCATGCAAGCGATGGAAGATGAGCGCAAAAATCATGCGGGATCTATCGATCTCAAACATTTACGGAAAACTGAAAAATGGGGAGAAAAATATGGATTCACGTTGAAGGAATTGACGAATTTTGGAAAAACAATAACCCGGACAGAGGAAAAAAATGACAACTAAAAATGATTACGACATCATGATTGTTGGTGGAGGACCGGCAGGGATTTCCACTTGGCTCCATCTTCATAAATATTCACCTGATCTTGCCGCAAAAACTGTTTTGATTGAAAAAGCAAACTATCCCCGTGAGAAATTATGTGGTGGTGCACTTGGAGGATGGACAGAAACAATACTGGAACATTTGAATCTCGAAATTAATGTGCCTTTTATTCCAATTCATACTATGGAATGCCGCTTAGGAAAAGAAGTTTATTATCATGAGCAACATAATTTTTTCCGTATTATAAGGAGATTTGATTTTGATAATGTATTAGCAAAAACAGCTATGAATCGGGGTCTAAAATTGTTAGAAAATGAGATATTCATAGATGTAGTTCGTAATAACAATTCTTTGATTGTAACGACGAATCGAGGAAAATATAAAATCCAGGTTTTAATTGGTGCAGATGGATCATTAAGTAAAGTACGTAACAGTATAAAACCTCTTAAAAAACAACACCTTGCCCCCACTATCGAAATCTTTTCACCTGCAAACTCTGAGTATGATCCTGAATTTTCTAAGAACTCCGTTACAATAGATTTTTCTCCGGTCTCCGAAGGATTACAGGGATATGTTTGGCATTTTCCATGTACGAAAGAAAATCAACCTTTTATGAATCATGGTATAGGTGATTTTAATATTTTTCCCAACAAAAAAAGAGCAAGCCTAAAAAAAATATTTACTCGTGAGTTACAAGCCAGAAATATTTATATGAACCCTAAATCTTGGTCTAGTCATCCTATAGCCATTTATGAAAAAGATTGTATAATATCTCAACCAAATATCTTATTAGTTGGAGATGCTGCAGGAATAGATTCAGCTGTAGCAGGTGGCATTCACTTAGCATTATCTTATGGGGATGTAGCAGCTTCAACGATTGTCGAAGCATTTCGAATTAATGATTTTTCATTTAACGACTATTTGATACGATTTCAAAATCATTTGGTTGGTAAATATATTAATAAATTGAATAACCTTTCTAGAGAAATGTATGAAGACCATACAAAAATCCTACCAATTATACGTGAAATTTTCAGAAAAAGATAACAACATAGGCTAATCAAAAATTGTTACATAACCATATTTTGATTATGCCCAAATATTACCGTGTTAAAGGACATATTAGCATAAGTAATGTTTTTTGCAGGTGAATAGGTACCCTCACCCGGACTAAAAAACATTAAAAAAGGTTTTTCATTAAAATAACGTAATAACTCGTCTCTTAGAATATTTGTTTTGTAGCCAAGAGTTTCGAAAATAGTGATACAAGTTGAAAATAATCCAAATTCTGGTTGCATCTCTTTAAAAAAATCTAAATTTTTACTCATTGCTTGTATCAAATTTTTTCCACTAACTGTAAGTACTGTAACTTCACCATCATCGAGAGCACAAGGCGTTATTATAGATTCCTTAAGAATGCCTGCCATTACCGCAGGTACATCCCGTCCATGTCTTCTAAGAGATATAGGATAATAAAGAATTCTATGCATCATTGTTTTTTCCGTTAGAAATCCCTCAGGCCAATCTAATAATCTTAATAATTCTGCCACAGCGGGTTTATTATTTATTTTATGAATTATATGTTTGTTTCTACTCAGCTTTGTTATTTCAAATTTCTTATCTGTTTCTGTCATACCATGAGTTGTACAAACATCGAAATTCAAATCTGTTGATATACCAATGTTTACTACAGAATTAGTAAAAATATTATTATTAAAAAATTGATAATTTTTAATCGCTTTATAATCATCCATTGATGCTCCAAGAAGCATGTAATACTTCGGTAATTTTTTTATGATCTCTTCGAAAATCTCATCTTCTCGACCAAAACCTTTCTGAAATAAATATTGAGACATACCAAAAGCAAGCATAACGAATTTACTCATAAATCCCGAATCAACAACTTTTTTATTTCCCTGTCCTGGTATCTGCATAACGCTAGTGCCTGAAACAAAATTAAAAAGAAATCTATTGTTATGTGGAGATGATTTCAAATCATTTTTAATCATATTAACGCTATGCATTACTGCTTCCTTCGGATTTCTCTTTGTATTTTTTCCATATCCTATAGCTACATCCATATCTGGACACGACACTGCTAATGCAGTAGCGCCCTGTGCATAAACACCGTAATTGTTCATAAACCCAGCAACAGTTCCACCAATTAGTGGAGTCCCCTTTGGTAATACATCCCAAACACCATCTAAAAAATTCTTAAAACCTCCGTATTTTTCGTAATGAATCGTTGAAAATAACAGAAAAAAATTGGGGGGTTCGGTCAAATTTTGAATTGCACTTTCAGCAACTTCTCGGCCTGCTTCTCGTGCATCCCATTTTTCAGAAAAACCCAGAGTTGCTTCAACAGATGATTTAATCCTCATATTATCTGTTTCTATCTTCTGAGTATCAGTCTTTTGAGGATAAAAAACACTTTCTTCAACCATGCAATAACCCAGATACAGCAGATGCTTGTTCGGTCTCTCCTTTTTTTTCGTTTTCCAATATTTTTTGTATTCTCTGACGAGATCTCGTCAATTCAACGTCAATTAATCCTTTATTAGCAAGGGATGGAACTATAGCAACTAACGCGTTTTCGGTGTCTGGAAGTACGTAAAACAATACTTCGTAACCCCGAATTTTATATGTGATTTCTTCTAATCCTATAGAGGAAATATCCTGTATTGTTACAAATATATTATCCATTCCTCTTTTAATTACATCCCAAACATCCATAATTTCAGGTTTAAAACTATCTGTGCCGTCACTTGGTAAAACACTATCGATCATACCACGACGACCAACCATACAAGCAAGAATGTCATCAAACTTCATCAAATTATCAAGAACCTTCGCAATAGGGTCATCTTTCATCGCATACCCACCTCTATAGATATACATGAACTAGGGTGTAGAAATAGTTTATGTATAGGAAAAAAACTTGTTCAATCAGGTAAATATTATTATATTTTTTCTCTAAATAATTTCCTAGTATATGCTTCTTGATTCATCTCTCCGGCTTTGGTGCAATAAAATAATTTTCAAGTTTCGTAGGACCTGAGTTAATCAGTATAATAACTTTAGTTAATGTTTGTAGATGAATGATCTATCGGGGGCCTTATTACTTATCTACGCTGGGATTGGTATGCCTCTGTATTGTTCGCTTTTTTGTTCGCCATCGTTCTTTTTCAATGAATTTGCGTTAATATATAACACTACATTTTTACTCTTGCAATAATGGCATGCTTCAATCTTGTCGTCCCAAGTTAACCATCTTGTATCACAGTCAATACAGTGAACTAGGTTTTTTTGTTTTTCTAATTCTTTGAAATAATCATTTTTTTTCTCCATAAATTCACCACCAATATTTGTGATAAGTTAGTTATAAGGTGTTTATTACTGATAGTATTTTAACCTATTGCGACATATTGACATAACGACATTTTCACAACGAATTCAACGATAAATTTTATAAGTGGACACTCATTCCTATTTATAGAGGGATTAATCTCCTTACAGATACAAAAACCTAGGCGGAGGGAAAAAAATGAAAGAGCTAGATTGGAGGGTTAACACAGGTATTGATGAACTGGATTATTATATTGATGGCGGTTTTCCCAAAAATCGTTTTATCGTTGTCACCGGAGATGTCGGTACTGGACGAACTATTTTCTCATATCAGTATCTGTGGGCAGGGTTGAAAAACGATGAAAAATGTTTACTCATTGCTACCGATCGTCCAGCAGACGGCATCATA
This sequence comes from Methanobacteriota archaeon, assembly GCA_026394495.1. Classification (GTDB taxonomy): domain Archaea; phylum Thermoplasmatota; class E2; order DHVEG-1; family DHVEG-1; genus CAIYYQ01. The sequence goes on from JAPKYE010000125.1 coordinate 20,121, forward strand.
TCTCAAGCAATACAGTTCAAATGGAACTTCGATAAAATGATGGAAGAGGATATGTTGAAGATCCATTATATCGACACGAAGACATTGTGTGAATGGAAAGCCATTGATGAAATCGAACATCTGCTTGAAAAAGATCATTATGATCGCATGATGCTCGATAATCTATCATCCATTGCATGCGGACCACTTTCACCTTTTAATATCATTACATTGACAGAGTGGGGTTGGCAGCGTCTTCCCTTTTATGATATTGCCATGAAAAACATTGAACACATTATCCGTCTGTGCAAAAAAAATGAGGTTACGACAGTTGCAATTTCTCAAAAATACCATGAACGAACCGGAGATACCTTCGACACAATAAGCGATCGGAAATCAGATGGATTAATTGTACTCAATAAAGAACAAATTGATAGAGTCACAAATAGAATATTGGAAATCAAAAAATTACGATTCACAAATCTGAAAATCGCCAGGCATGAATTCAGGATTGCGGAAAAAGGTATAACATTTACAGACGAACGTCCGGCAGTTGATATATTTATAAAAGATAAACGACTTAGATAAAAATATTGCAATCTTTGATTTGTATTCAAAATCTTTTGAATTGCATAGAGTAATGCATTTAATACAACAAAAATTATATTAGCATAATCACAATAAACATACTTCGGGTCTTTGGGGAAATGTATAATGATTTGGATCATCTTTCATTTTTACATCCCTTCCCCATTGACCCAAAATTTTCTCTATAATACCGAACAAAGGTAATTTTACATGAGTATTTCGTACATCAATCATATCTTATATCGTATCTTGTTCGAAATTCTTCAAAATACTTTCACTTTTTTTAGGAAAATTATATACTTTACGGATGTTAAACATCACAAGTGATGAGAATTTCGTAATAGTCTATGTGGATTTCTTCTTCAGACTATCCAGCTATTATTGATTTGCATTACTATACCATTGTTGGTTACCGTACATTGGTGCAAAGAGACGATCCAATGGTGACCACATAGCAAAGGAGTACCCTGATTGGTAGAAGTCAAATTCATAGAGATTAGCGACTATATTTGTTCCTCTGACATGGAATGCGATTCGAGCGGCGGTCACTGTGCGGGGGCTGAATGATATCTCATAATAACTTGAAAAAGTTCCTGCTGAGTAGACATTCTGCCAACTACTACCACTATATACATCGACTGCTACTTGGTAACAGTAAGTTGGATGGTACCATGCCCAGAACCGTATTTTATTTGTTACAATAGGCCCTGGCGCTGTAAGCTCAAGCCACTCAGTCCATCGATCTAAATAATAATGATTACTGTCGGCCGATGTACCTGTATTCTCATCGTAGGCACGTGTTTCGTAATTCCATCCGCTCTGCGGATCATTGTATCCATTGGGTGAAATCCAGCCGGGAATGAAGATTTGTACACGGAAATGATCAGCTGCTCCCCAGTATCCCGCATTATCTTGTGCTCGGACATGGAAGTACCACGTTCCTCCTCCGATATTAGAATATGATGCAGATGTGCCGGTGGTATCAATGTTTCTATCTGGGACGGTCGAAGAGGAATGATCAAGGATGTAACTGTACCCTGCGATACCAGAGGGATCAGAAGGTATCGTCCAGGAAAACACGGGATCATCTCCTGTGTACCATTGGTTTTCATCTGGATGTGTCGATGAAGAGATAATAGGTGCTGCTGGCCCGGTGACAAACTGGAATTCATGTAGATCTGCTACTACGTATGTCCATGTGCCTTTGATGACATGGAACGCCACCCGTGCCTCTATGACGCCATCACGATCCACCGCTTTTTCAACCCAAGCATAATTTGAGTAGCTTCCTTGATAAACATCGTACCACGTAGTACCAACCAATACATCGACATCGATAAGATCACAATGACTGGCATCATACCATGCCCAAAACCGTATGTTACTACAGAAAATCGGTGAAGGTAATGTTAATTCCAGATATTCAGTCCATTGTGCGATATAGTATTGGCTGCTTGAGGCTTTGGTATCAGTGTTTCCATCGTACGCATAACTTTCGTCTCTCCATCCACCCCAGGGGTCGCTATAGCCTGTAGGTGAGATAATCATGGACGCCAAAATTTGTACACGATAGTGATCTGCTGGTCCCCAGTTTCCTGCGTTGTCTTTTGCCCTGCAGTGGAAGTACCAGGTTCCATCAGCAACATTAGTATAGGATTTAGATGTACCCGCTGGCTCTGGATTTGTGTCTGGTGTTGTAGCAGAGGATTGATCGAGGATGTAACTGTATCCTGCAATCCCTGAGAGATCCGATGGGGGAACCCAGGTGAATTGTGGATCATTATTGGTGTACCATTGGTTTTCATCAGGATGCGTAGGGGAAGAAATAACCGGGGCTGGTGGCGCGGTGGTGTCAATGTTGATCTGGTAGTGATCTGCTGGTCCCCAGTTTCCCGCGTTGTCCTTTGCCCTACAGTGGAAGTACCAGATACCATCTAGTTTATCTATGTATGATTTTGTGGTACCGGTGGTATCAATACCCGTGTCTGGTGTAGTGGAAGGTATCTGATCAAGATCATAACTATATCCTTCTATACCTGAGGGGTCTGATGGGACAGTCCAATTGAACACTGGGTCGTTGTTGCTGTACCATTGGCTTTCGACGGGATGCGTTGAGGATGATATCACCGGTGCGAGAACCGTTGTATCTATTTTTATCTGAAAATGGTCTGTTGCACCCCAGTAGCCTGCGTTGTCCTGTGCACGGCAATGGAAGTACCAGATGCCGTCGGTTAGATCGGTGTAGGATGTGAAAGTCTCTGTTGTTTGAAGAAGTGTTTCGGGTATGGTGGTTGCATTGTGATCTATGGTGTAACTGTATCCTTTGATACCTGATGCATCATAGGGTGTTGTCCAAGAGAACAGAGGATCGTTGTTGCTGTACCTTTGATTTTCATTTTGATGGGTGCTTGACGAAATCATCGGTGCTGGCGGTGGTGTTACATCAGGTGTGAGGAGAAACGCTCGAATATATCCGTCATGAGTACCGTTGCCAACGATTTCTGTTTGATCATTGATCCCGTATGCATCATGGATGGTCCAACCAGGTGATGAAAGCAGCAGGGTGTTGAGGTCCTTTATATTTCCGTTTTCCCAGATGAAT
>JAPKYE010000123.1 GCA_026394495.1 Methanobacteriota archaeon
CCAGGCTGAGATTTTGGAAGTTGGGTCCTTCCGCTCGATACGCATGGTCAGTCTTAACGTGTATCCTGTTTCATATATTCCATCATTAAGAACTGTAGAAGTTACGAATAGTATGACGATCACCGTGGGATGGTCTGTGGATCCGATGATTGAAGCAAAACGGGATACCACAAAAGGTTTTGAGAAGTTGATTGAGCAAGTAGCGATGAATTATGAAGAAAATAACGGTGTCTCTCAGAAAACGCAGTCGGCAACAAGAGGATCAGCTGTTTTTATTACCGGGTCTCAGCTAAGGGATACCACAATAGATTGTGATTATCTGGTGATCACCCATCAGGATTTCTTCTCAAACCCCATACTCGATTATTTTGTGAATTATCGGGCCACTTATGGTAATCTGGATGTCGTCGTGGTACAAACAAGTGATATCTACGCTCAATTCCCAAATGCTTCCGGAGACGATTACTCAATTAAGGATTTTGTGCAATACACATATGAGAATTGGCAGACCGCACCGCAATACCTTCTTATCGTTGGAGATAAAACTCGTGTGCCTTCACATCAGACACCGTATATCCTCTCTGGCATGTCCCTAATAATGGATGATGAAAAATGGTATGTTTGCGTTGCTGGAAGTGATGACTGGGCTGATATGGCTATGGGGAGATTCTCCGTAGAAAACGAGGCTGAAATCCAGAGTATATACGACAAGATAGTATATTATGAGCAGCATCAGTTATCTGACAAACCATTTTTCAAAAAAGCATTAGTTATTCAAGGAGGATGTGTAAGCGGAGAACCAGTGTATAATACGGTGTTCAATACAGGATTTACCACAGCATACCTTCATGCGTATAATGGGAACGACTCTCAAGATATCGTTGAAGCAATAAATGACGGGCAGGATATCGTCTCTTATACTGGACACGGATGGCAGTATGGTTGGGAAATCTTTTCTACTTCAGGCCTCCCTCAACTTACAAACACTATCTTCCCGATCGTGCTGACGACTGCTTGTTCGACAGCAGATTTGGACTATGACTCTCTTGGCGAACAATTTGTCAATATAGAAAATAAGGGAGCAGTCGCCTATTACGGATCAACAGATATTTCATCAACTTCCCCAGGTGAAAAAATCGTAGCAGCAATGTTTGATGACGCTGAATTTCACCTTGGGAAGGCTATCATGTACGGCGAGTTTATGTATCGTCCTGACTATGATTGGTGGCATAAGACATTTATTTTATTGGGTGATCCTGCCCTTCAGTCTTTTGGTTACCCTGAAAATAATGATAATCTACCGGATCTGACTGTTTCCTCTTCTGGAGTAAATTACGATTGTTTCACGCAACAACTGACGATTAATGTTTCCAATGTTGGCACAGGAGATGCCCATAATGTTTTAGTAAATGTAGATATCATCGATGAGAACGCAGGAACAAATATTCTCCTCGGAAGCCATGTTTTCAGTGTGGTGCCCGCAGGCGGGGAAATTCAATCAGTAACGTTATCCGATATTGCTCCACCGGTTAATGGAGATTATTCTGTTGTTGCTATCGCTGACCCTGAGAATACGATAGAGGAATCTTTCGAGCTGAACAATTATAATGGCAGACGGATGATGATTTCACCAACTTTTATTGATATTACTAGTAGTTCAGGTATATACGCTTACACAAAACTTGTTGTACGTGGTGATGTTAACAGAGATGGAT
>JAPKYE010000108.1 GCA_026394495.1 Methanobacteriota archaeon
ATCTGAAATAATCGTCTCTGTTGGTTGCCACGATGTGGTATATTTCCTGTATTTGATATTCCCATTGTATTGCCAGACAACATGAAGATATTCATGGCTATCTATAGAGATAGAAGAAAGAAGCGTATAGGAGCTCTCAAGAAGATCAGCGTTTTGCCACCCTGCGGAAGTTTTTTCCTTATGTGCAATTCCCTCCCATGTATTTCCTATAAGATGAACATCACCGTTACTTTCAACAGCAATGCAAGCCCTGCCAACAGGGTTATTATCAGTTATACTGATAGGCTCATAAGGTTCCCAATACGTAGTATATCGTTGATAAACAAGATGATAGGAGCTTTGATGATGGTATCCACCGCTTTCCCAAACAACATGGACATAGTTGTTGTTATCAATCGCGATTGCTGCACACAACCCACTATACCCTACCGCTTCTTGAAGCTCATTAATTGGCCCCCATGAGGTTGTATATTTTCTATAACGAACATGAGGCCAAGCAGGGTCTGGGCCAGCTATCCCGGACCAGACCACATGAACAGCATCGTTGCCATCGATGGCGATCGCCGATGTTTCATCTTGTGGATACGGTTCGTTCGTCAGATTTTCTATCGTCTGCCAGTCGGATGAAATCCGTTTGCAATAACGAATTTGAAGAACGGTGGGTGACCCAGAATGATAGCCTGCCCAAACTACATGGAGAGCATCCTGAGAGTCAACAGCGATAGCAGGATATTGTTGATCATAATTTCCACTAGTCACTGGTTCCTCAGTCCATGTTACACCATAATCCGAGGAAAACGAATGATAAATTTGGGAATGAGAGCCATCTGAACGATAGTATACACAATGCATGACACCATCTGATGTTCTTGCTAATATTCGTTCAGGAACACGATTTATTAATGTTCCTGGAGCAATCTCATATCCTGGTCCATCTGCCCGCACGTATTCTATCAAGGGAACAATTGATGTACATATCAGAATACCTATTATTCCATAAACCAAACTTTTTTTAATTAAACGACGATTATCCATAATTATTTTGCCTCCGTTATTGCACTCCCCATATAATTATGTTAATTTAAATGCTTACTAAACGATAATTTTTATAACATTTTTCACATATCATCTGGATTTCATTACCGAGGTACGTGGATTGAAAAACAGAATCAGCTTATTGCACTTTAGCAAGATAATATTAACCATGATAAATAATATTATGCCCGCACTGGGATTTTAACGTGTAAATGACGTCACATTTCAGTATGTCTTATCTGTTGATCCATAAATATTTCTGTATGCTTCGAATTTTGTTTATAATATTATTCCCTGTTGACTGACATAGATGACTTTGTTATTCATGATAATTTTCCAGTCTGGATAGTATGGCGATGATTCTCTGTAGACGAGTTCGCTAGTTGTTTTTTGGAAGGTTTCTGCATTCCCTTTCGAAGTTTTCATTGTTTGTAAGACTATTTTTTGTGCGTCTTCTTTTGAGATCGGGAGATATTTCACGGGTTCTTGCGTCCATGATGCTTCTTTGAAACTGCCGTCGTTTGCATCAATGATGACAACGACGGTGGTAGCGGTTTTTAGGATGGGTTCCGCATCAATTACCTCGTCTTCGGCCAGTGGAATGATTGGTTCTGCGGTCATCTCAGGAATCACCTGATGGGGATCAAGAGGTATCGGTAGTGGTTCAGCAACTTGTTTTTTCAGTGGGATGTTGAAGGGGACTAGGTAATAGTCAGCGCCGTTGAAGTTGTCAACATAGAGGGGAACACCTGCTACTGTTCGGGTGAATGTCGCTGCAAATTCAGGGTCATAGGGTATAAGTTGTTCGTTGACACCATCAATTGCAGCATTAATGATCCATTGGTTTGCTTGATTGATGATGTCAAGTGATACTTTTACGCCTAGGTTTTGTGCTTGTGCAATTAGTTGTTTTTGTTCCATCGTGAATCGCATAGGTGATGATCCAAGGGTTACCACAGTTTGATCCTTGGTTTCTGGTGGTTCGCAGATCGCAACATATTTTCCATTGTATGTATCATTGGATACAAGTGGTTGGTAGTATTGTGTGTTCCATTGGGTGATGGTTTTGTAGCTGTTTTCACCCATACCACCAAGGCTTTCCGGATAGGGGTCGTTCACCCAGAACCCATAAATCGTAAGATTACTCGGGAGTAGATACGCGGGTTGATCACTGTGGAATCCTCTGACTGCCATCCAGTTGCTGTAATTTCCATAGGTTGGTACGAGTGCTGGAACATTCAGTGGGTGTCCTGGTTTGTGTCCACCATATGTTCCAATAGTGTAGTTGATCCAGGTGCAGATTTGTTTGAGCATATATGTTTGGTTGGTGTTTGCGTCTTGGGCAAAGTTGTATCCATAGGTAGCGTAGGGGAGTGGTAGATAGGTTTGGAGGAGTTTCCAGAGTCCTTGGGTATCAAGGTACGATATGTTGGCGTCTGTGTTATTGGCATAACCCGTGGTGTAGAGCCATGTTTGGTTGTCAAAGGTCATAGGTGGCGTTGAATAGTTTGAGCTGTTCCACCACATGTAGTTAAGCGCCATCTGCGCAACCGCAGGTCCGCACATCTCACGGTAACCTGGTGTTACAATTGCCGGGTACATTGGGAAGTTGTTAAGGTTCATGTAGAATCCTTCAACGATAAAAACAGTAAGCGGCTCAGACCATTCGCTTACATAATCATATATATCTTTTGCTTTTACCTTGACTTGGTAATAACCTTGTGACATCCACGAATGATTAAAACAAATAATTTCTCCTGAATTGTAGGGGCCTAGCCATTCACTGCTACTATTGTCTCCCCAATCAAATAGATAAAAGATTTGATCACCTTCTGGATCGGTAGTGTTTGTTGAGTAGATATATGTCATGTTGGTAAATCCGTTGTTTGGTCCTGATGGTTTTGCTGGTGAATTTGGGGGTGTGTTTTGTGGTATTTCCATTCCTATGGTTCCCCATTGAGGTTCTGGGTCTGCGAATTTATGAACACTGATGTAATCAATGGTGAGTGTGTATGGGAGGTCCCATGGTGAAATTTCTCCGATGTGTACTTTGTATGAACCTAAGGGAAGCGAGGTGACGTGTGTGGCAAGAATTGTGTTATCTCTTGTGTATTGTTGTTTGTTTGGTCCTATTTTGAGATTTCCAACATACCAGGTGTCTCCTGCTTCTGAGGGGGAGTAGGTTGTTGATGTTTCAGATCCTCCTTCAGAACGAGACGCGAAGCGTGATGGGTCGCTGTATCCGCCTTTTATGTTAGCAAATGCATAGCTTCCATCTGTATATGCAGCGTAAGTAGAGTCTATTTTTGTCGAAGCACCGATAATCCCTTGATATCGGGGCGAGGATTCTTTGTATCGAAATGTGAGCTGAATACCGGTATCAAAAATAGTGTTTGATCGTATGCTTTGTCTATTTGAGTTACCATATCTTGATTGTAGTGCAACTGTTCCACTGGATACGGTGCACGTTGTTGTTCCATTGGTGTATCGTGTCCATTTTGTGGCGTTGAGGTTTGTGCCTGTGAAGTCGTCGTAGAATAGGAATGTTGTGTTGGGGTTGCTGTTGGTGGTTGCATTGGGGTTGTCGTAGTACATAATTATTTTTTGGTCAGTTTGACTGTCTGTGGGTGTTTTGACCCATATGGTTGCTTGTTGACCTGATGTAAAGTTTTCTATCCAATAAGGTAGTTCTGTGGTTTGGTCAGTGTCGATGAAACGAATGTCAGTAAAATCATCTTTACAATGTCCGTTGCATGTGGTGTTTCCACTGGTTGATTTACCGATGATTATTTTCATTTGGTAGTCGTTGTTAGGGTTGTTTATATTGAGAGTTTTATAGTATTGCCAGTTGGTATTCCACCAAGGTGGTCGTGGTTGCGTGGTAAACATCCAAATTGGACCTGTGGTTGATAGGCCATGGTTATCCCATGCAATAACATTCCAATAATACGTTGTATTGTAACTCATTAATCCTGGGGTGTAGATGTTAGCTGTTTGGTTACTTGATACTTTTGCTGTGGGGGGGTAAGTGGATCCGAAGTAAACATCATAGGTGACAGTGTCATCAGGGTCTGGGTCTCCTCCAGTCCAGAAGATATCTGCGTCGATATTTACCCCGGTTGCTGTATTTGGTGGGTTCGGCGTGTTTGGTGTGTATGGTGGGTTTGGAGTTGACACGTTAATTGTTTTGTGGATAGTGTTCTGTGCTCCATCATTATCGGTAACAGTGAGATTTACATTGTAGACACCGTCAAAATAGTAACAGTGGATCGGGTTCTGCAGATCAGAATAATTTTGGTCTCCGAAATACCACAACCAGGAAACAATTGTACCGTCTCGGTCATATGATTTATCGGTGAAGTGAATTATGTCTGTAGGTGTTGGATTTTCTGGAGTATATGTGAAGTTTGTTACAGGCAATAACCAACCATTTTGTTCCATGAACGGATACAAATCTTGGCTGCTTCCACCAGAAATATTGTATGGTGTATCACCTATTCCATCGCCATTTGCATCCATACCAGTATAATCGAACCAATAGTTCCCCCCATCAGGATAGCTCTGATTCCAGATGTTTGTTCCATAATCATATGCATTGACTGTGTTATTCATGAAATTGTTATAATAGATTTGATTGTAAATAGATGGATGATAAGTTGTTATCGATAATCCTCTATTGTTTTCTTTGATGATATTTTGCGATATTGTATTGTTGTTTGACTCCCCTTCAAGACTGATTCCATTCTCTCCATTGTTTTCAACAATGTTTTCAAGGAGAGTATTGTCATTGCTATTATCCATACGAATTCCATCGTAAGAGTTGTTAGAGATGACACAATTTTTGATTACGTAATTTTTTCCATTATACATTCCAATGCCATTATGATTATTGGTAAGAATACAGTTGGAAATCTGGTTTTTGTCAGAATTTTCTTGAGGATCACGTATGTCAATTCCAACCCAGGGGTTATCATAAATAGAGCATCCGGTGATGATGGTATTTTTACTTTCCATTAAGCCAATTCCAGTCCCATAAAAAAGAGAATCATCAAAAATATGACAGTTTGATATGAATGTATTATTATTGTTATAAATAAAGAGGCCAGTGTATTTATAATTTTTAATGATACACTCGTTTATCGTCACATTTTCAGAAAACGCAAGTTCTACTCCAGATGTAACATTTTCGAATATTCTATTTGAAAGTTGAATGTTTGAACAGTTTACTAAAATAATTTGCCCTGCATCATAAGGAATATCTATTTCTGATGAGTTTTTAATGTAATAAAATGGCTTGCCGTTTACTGTACAGTTATCGAAGTTTTGGATCATAAAATTCTCAATTGTTCCACCTTCGATGTAGATGCTGCCGTTAAAAAACGAACAGTTATTGACTTGGGTGCCGCCAGAACCATAAAAATACAATCCTATAACGGAGTTATTAAAAAATGAACAATCGCTAATAAAATTATTATTACAACCATCGGATAAAGCAATACCAGTCATACATGTTGAGATATTGTTCCTAGAAAGTATGTTATTATCTGACAAATAAGAAAGCATAATTCCACACGTTTCAAATGATTCTAATGATTCTGGAGATCCAGATATATTGTTTAAGTCGATAACGTTATTTGATGCATGCCAGAGCAGAATTCCATAAAAATTGATATTTCCGACAGTGCTTCCAACAATTCTGTTATACGAGGAATAACAAAGATCAATCCCTGATAGATTGAGGTTTTGCATGGTGAAATTCGTACAATTTGCAAGTATCACCTGCGCCGCATCACTGGGAACTGCCACATCATTTATATTTTTATAAAAATAAATAGGGCGCCCGTTTATTGTATTTTTTTCTATCACTTGGCTTGTATATTCAAGAAGGGATTCGCCGAATAATGAGATACCACCTGATGTAAATGTGTTATTCATAATTGTGCAGTAATATGTAGTTCCTAGTAGTATACCAGTATCGTTTGATATAAACATGTTATCAGTAAATATACAGTTAAATCCACCCCCATCATACGGATTACCCGATGCCATTATACCAAAGTAATTGTTTGCAAAAATATTTCCTGTAATAGTATCGTTGCTCGATATCGCATAGATCCCCGGAGACATATAAGGGCCATCATTTTGAATAGTAAATCCACTAATACGCACTCTATCCGCAGTCACATAGATCCTTTCACTGCCACCACGCTGACTACCCGCATATCCATCAATAATCGTAGTCTCTTTATTTTCACCAATCAGTTCTATAGATTTACTTATAGCAAACGATTCATGATAAGGTGAAGAATCGTCGTAAACAAACACCGTATCACCATCCTGGGCAGCATTAATTGCCTCATAGATATGAGTGTAATTTCCTGGCCCAGAGCCACCGACATTTAATGTTTTCGAAGAAGCATTACATCCAACCGATGGATCACCATACAGACAAAAACCGTACATATTGTCATAACATTGCCATCCCCACCAGTCAAAATGATTAATATAATACACTTTAGAATTATACAATGCATCTCCACATTTCTGTCCATTATTTACCAAATATTGATAGTAATAATAATCAATAGACGCACATCCACCGTAATTTTGATTTGCCCATCCAACAGTTCCCCATGCTAACCGTGTTGCTCCTACAAAGGAAACCGCACCTTTTGTTAGAAGTGACACTCCAAGATTGTTTGGATCTTCAGGGTAAGCATTATCACATGAAACCGCAAAAACAATCGATGGTTTGTCATCATTTAAACCGATACTGTCATTTGATTCGATGAATGGATACCAGACCGTTTCATTTTTTTCCGGAATACCATCACCATCATCACTTCCCCATACTTTCTGATATGCAGCTTGTTCATTTCCATGGGCATCCCACGTACATATTCCATATCCTTCAGGCCATTGTGCTAAAACATTTGTTTTATTCAATGGATAATCACAGGGGTAAACAGAAGGACTCAATCCCTCTGTTTCATACATTGCTGTCCGGGAATACCCTTTAGGTCCCAAAATATCGCTCCAACACTTCTCCATGAGCGTAGCGCTATCTGTTTTCTGCCATCCACTGCCATCCTCATCAGCATAATTAAGAATAGCACCGAGCAATAATGCGTTTTTCTTCCAGCTTTCATTATTGCGATCAAAATCAATGATTTTTTCACAGATATCATACACCGTATTATAATTATCAACAGGAATCCTTCCTACCCATACCTCCGGGTAGAAATCAACGTTATCATCATATCGTTCGCCATAAAAACCATCTCCATCACTGTCCCAATTACCGGTGAGATCTGCATAATAATAATCTGTCGGTACCTCATGTGTATGGTTGGTACGATCTGGATAACAATATCGCATAGGGATGCTCAAATGGTTTCCTACGATGAGCACGTACTTAATACCCCATAGAACGTAATTTTCGATGAGAAAATTCCTGATTTTCTCTGGCAAATCAACACCAGAATAAATAGAAGATATCCACGATGTTGTTACCACGTTCACAGAATATCCTAACAATGCTTTCCGATTCACTAAGTTTGCAACAGCGCTCTCCAGAGAATCATTTGTGATAATAACATAATCATATGTCTGCGAGCGAGATGATGCTGTATAAGAGATATACGATGGAATCATATCCTGATAATTCACAAGGATATCAGATGCTATATCATCCATTACTGTATCTGATAATGCCTCATCGGATAGTTTTTTTCCAATTTCATACGTAATTTTTAATGTCAGTTCCTTATAAATCTGAAGTTCTCCTGTCGCAGGAGTATACACTATCGGAGAAAACTGTATTTGAGCAAAACTATATTTCCTCAGCTGTCCCATACCCAAATACTCGTACACATTCGATGGATATGGATCAGAAGATGAATACCCATTTTCACCTATGGTGTTTTCTATGATATCCTTATCATTGAATATCGGAGGAGCAGGGATGATATGATACAGCCCAGCTATCGCTTCATGGTTTTCACTGACTACATCCACCGAAACAACGTTTCCACCTGGTGGGACCGCGATTAAAAATGTTTTCGACGGAAGTTTCGGACATCCAGGAACGAGAATCGATCCGAATCCCTCCATCTCAATTTCTGATTCCACTTTCTCATTCTCTGTGATTTTATACGGTTTCGCCTCCAGTTTTACTAGGAGAGACCCCTGTTTTTCATCGTTTTTCACTTCAGCTCCTAATTTTTTTTCCGATGGATTTATCCTTTGAATAGGAAAATCATCGAGCGTTTGCCTCTTTGTATCGTTACCTGATGTCTCCAAATCGTTTCGCATTGTAACACGAGTACTAATGCTCGGGAGAACACTTGTCCCAATGAACAAAAAAAGTAATGCAAAAATTATGCTCTTTTTGAAAAAATTGTTATTCTTCATACCTTTATCCCCCATATATCATTTTTTTAGATACTATTATGTTTTTGTGTATATAAATATTTGTAATGCTGAAATTGTTGCGAGTTAATATTAACCATGATAAATAATATTACGCCCGCACCGGGATTCGAACCCGGGTCTGAGGCTCCGCAGGCCTCTAGGATATCCAAGCTACCCCATACGGGCAATAATCATTCTGTTACTTTATGACGTCAACCATGGCAACCCTTTCAAGGATCAGTTGCCCATATTTCGCAGGAACAACAGTCTTCATTTCCTTGTCCGTGAAACCAAAGTTTTTTAATGTATCTCTAGCCCCTTCAAGTACCTTATCATCACGAACAAACCCTAATTCCTTAAGCATCATATCGATGTCAGCATCAGAAAAAATGCCTTTTGCCTCAGAAACATCCGGCACCTGATCGATAACCACAAACGCAATCCTACTTTTTTGAGATCGTACACCCATCTTCTGAATACCTAGTTTAATCTGCCGTTCACCAGACGCATACAAAAGCACCTCCATCGCAACAGAATTCGTCGAATTTCTCTTCTGCCTCATCGCCCGAATCGCATGCTCCGACGCAGAAATAAGATGATTCTCACCAAAAACCATATCCGCATTCAACACCTGAACAACAACAGAATATTTTTTAGAAAACAAAAGAGCCTGTTCTACAAGTTCTTCCACATCAGAAACAACACCAGTTGCACCAAATACTCTAATCATCTCTTCACCTATGAATTGAAAATTCTTTTAGTTGTTTAATTCCTTTTTCTGCGTTTTCACCGATCTGTTTCTTAATGCTTTCAGCAACGGTTTTCCCAATTGTCTTAATCTCAGCAAGCCTCTGCAGCGGCACATCCCGTAAATCATGAATAGTTTTAAACCCTTCACCGTACAACGCCCGAGCACGCACACGCCCAATACCACGAAGTGACACCAAATTCACAAGCTCCTTCTTACAGCCATGCTGCACCCTCAGAATCAAATCACCTATCTCCGACACCTGAGAGAATGCATACGTGCGCGCAAACTCCCGCGTCGCATACAACAACCACTGCGCCTTATCCACGATCGTATGAATATCACCAGGTCCAACATCGAACGCAGTAACCATTTTATCCTCAGAAACCTCATCAATCCAATTCTCCAACAGACACGCAGTTTTCAATGCACTTAAAAACCACTCATATTCAGAGCTCCCACGAACCGGCGGATCAAGCAAAAACACAGCCCGATGCAACTCAGCTTTCTCATCAACCCACGTATCACTAGCCCGCAAATACAACGCATGCAGATCAGGTGTGGAACAAATCGCATGCAGATACGAAAGCGACGTCGCCTCTTTTTTCTCTGCATTCTCCAAAGCACCTTTAAGCTGCACCGCAGACAACGGATCAATATACATCGACGACGTCCGCGTCCCAAACAACGTCGCCACATATTTACTACCAAGCGGCTCAATAAACTGATGTTCAAGCAAAAAACCAAGCGTCGTATCAATCTCCGCTCTCAACCGAGAAACATCCGTCTGATACGAAAGAAACGTACTGTTCAAAAACCGCTCAATCTCCGCTTCATCCTCAACAAACTTCGTCGCAATCGCAGACAAAACATGCATCCGCAACGCAGGCTGCGTACCTAGCTTTGAATAAATCGGCTCTGTTTCCCCAAGGATGTAATCAGAAAAAATACGGTCTTTCTGCTCCTGATTCTTCGCAATCGTGATAGCCTCACCTTCCTTATCATAACGAGGTCGGCCCGCACGACCAGCCTGCTGCTTATACTCAAGAATAGGGATCGGCCGCATACCAAAATTCATATCATAACGCCACAGATCACGAATAATCACACGACGAGCAGGCGTATTCACCCCTGCAGCAAGCGTTGGCGTCGCCACTATACATTTTATGATACGATCCTTAAACCCCTGCTCGACAAGTCTGCGTTCGCCACTATCAAGCCCTGCATGATGAAACGCAACCCCATGCTCAATACAAGAAGCTAGCGAAGTCTCAACCGAGGTAACCTCAGAAATATCATTACGCAACGATTTCACCAATTTTTTTGCTTCTTTTTTCTCAGATTCTGACAGATTCTTAAATATAAGTGGCGATAACCGCTTTGCTAGCGACACCGTAGAACGACGAGCATTCACAAAAATCAACACCTGACCATTCGTAGAAAGCGAATCCTCAATAAGCCATTCCACAGAATCATTCTTCACATTATCAATTTTTTTTGTAGAACCATCATTAAAAAATATTTTATCCCGAAAACACACACCTTCCTTAAGTGGGACCGGCCGCCATGTCGAAGAAACAAGCTTAGCAGAAAGCCAATCCGCAAGCTCCACAGCATTCTTTATCGTAGCAGACAACGCAAGAATCTGAGTATCTGGGTTCAACGCCTTAAACCGAGCGATAATAACCTCAAGTGTAGGACCTCGCGTCGGATCCTGAATAAGATGAATCTCATCAACAACAAGCACCCTTACCTTAGAAAGCCAACTAATCCCATGACGCAATAACGAATCCGCTTTCTCAGAAGTACAAACAATAATATCATAACGAGATAAATACAGATCAGAATCATCAAGATCCCCGGTCGCAAGAGCCACCTTAAAACCAAGACGTTCAAACTCTTTAAGCTCATCATACTTCTCACGAGCAAGCGCACGCAACGGGACCACATACAAAGCTTTTCCACCCAATGCCTTCAACCGAATAACAATAGTCAGATACGCAACCAGACTTTTACCACAAGCAGTAGGAACAGAAAGAACCAAATGATCACCATGCAATGCAATCGGCAATGCCTCAGCCTGCGGAGGATATAACTCAGCAATACCCTGCTCTTTAAGAATACTACGAATCTCAGGGTCAATTATAAGTTTTTCAACGTTCATAACAAACATGATATATAAGGAAAGGGGTTAAAAACCATAAACATTATTCAGGGACACAAAAAAAACCATCGGTGAACAATTATGGGACGAAGACAAACAATGATGGAAAAATACAAAATCCAGATGAAAGCGTACCGGAAAAAACGCATGAAAGAAGACAACACACCGTTTGTGCCACCGGATCGAATTGTATACGTGATGGATTCACTAGACCCTGGAAAAAAAATTAAGGCAGAAGTCATGACCACGCGGATCAAAGCCCAGCGAGAAGTCATTGATACCCTTGCCTGTCCAGTATGTAAAAACCCGATGACCTGGGATCAATGCTGGGAAGGATTCACCTGTAACAAACATGGGAAACGAGCAATCTACGAGATGGTGAAAAACCAATAAGGGCCGAAATAAAAAATATAAGTACACCTAAACAGATTCATTTCATGGTGGTTATAAAATGGTTGAAGAAAAGATTGGTGTCGTGGAACATTTCTTTACCAATATCAACGTCGCAGCAATCAAGATAACCAATGGAGAACTTAAAATAGGGGACACAATTCACGTTGTTGGTGCTCATAGTGATTTCACCCAGAAAATAGAGAGCATGCAAATCCATAAAACAGAAGTAAAAATGGTGAAAGCCGGTGATGATGTCGGCATAAAACTCATCAACAAAGCAAGAGAACAAGATATCGTGTATAAAGTACCACATGAGGGAAATAATATATGAAAGAGATGGCTGAAGTCAGAGAGTTAAAAGTTGGTCGCTACGTCATTATCGATGATGAACCATGCAAAATCCAGAGTATTTCAACATCAAAACCAGGGAAGCATGGCGAAGCTAAAGCACGCATAGAAGCAGTCGGTATTTTCGATGAAACGAAACGAAGCATAGTTCATCCTGTGAAACATAAGGTATTTGTCCCAATGATTGACAAACGCAGCGCACAAGTCGTTGCTTTCAGTGGCAAAGACTCCGTACAGCTTATGGATTTGGAAACCTACGAAATGTTTGATATGCCGATCCCCGAGGAGTTCAAAGGCCAGCTGGAACAGGGCAAAGAAATATTGTATTTCCAAGCGATGGGGAAACGTAAAATCACCCGTCCATAAAAAAACAGGAACAGATTTTCCTATGAATTTTCCCACATATTTTGCTGATGCAAACGCATCGTTTTCAGATGCACAATTCATACTTTTTGGAGTACCCTACGATCAGACATCGTCCTTTCGCAGAGGAGCATCTGAAGGACCAAAAGAAATCAGACAGGCAAGCTGGAACTTTGAAACATATCTTTTAAATACAAATATTGATCTACGAAATATTACATTTCATAATTATAAGAATC
>JAPKYE010000069.1 GCA_026394495.1 Methanobacteriota archaeon
TCTATGAATATAGACGATACTGATATTGTTCAGCGGAAAAAAACATCTCATCACATCCCCCTCCCGTCCTATCCCATTCCATCTTCCGCCTCCGCCCCCTTCCGCCTCCTCTTCTTTCATCCTTTTTTTCTTTTTATCTTTTTCTTGTTTTTCTTTTTGTTTCTATTATTTTGAGACCTATTTTTTTGACACATAACCTTGTAGAGTCCTCATCAGGAAACCTGGTATTTTCCCATCTCTGTGGATCTTGGGTTTTTTTTTATTTCTGTCACCTAGTATTTCCCAATCGTGTCACCAGAGTGTTCCTGTTTTCATCACGTGACTAATAGTTTGTTGTCTGCGTTTCTCTGTATTAAAAAAAATTTCATCGTAATTGACAAGACCGCATCTCTTTTTCTGATGATCCCTAGTATCTTCTGTTGATTCAGTTTTTTTAAAATCATAATCATTTATTTTCTAGGAGGAAGTACTTTCGAGATAAGACAATTTGTTTTCATGGACAAAAACACTAAAATACAAACAACAGATAACCGATTCAATACTGGGGGAAAATATAATGTATCTCACAAAAGAAGAAGAAAAGATCCTTGCTGGTGAAGAAGGCGAAGTTTCTCAACGTATGTTCAGACTTCTCGTTCGACTCGGGGAAATCTACGGTGCTGATAAAATGATCCCTGTTGGATCTGTTCAGGTCGCTGGTGTCTCCTATAAATCAATCGCTGATCCTGGAACCGAGTTTCTTGAGGATATCGCAAAACAAGGATTAAAAGTAAAAGTCCTTACCTTTTTGAACCCTGCAGGGATGGATCTTGAAAACTGGGGGAAACTAGGGTTCCCTAAACAGTTTGCAAAAAACCAGCTTCGAATCATGAATGCATTCAAACAGATGGGAATCGTTGTCACCGCTACCTGTACACCGTATCTAGCTGGAAACCTGCCACGGTTCCGTGAGCATATCGCCTGGTCAGAGTCCTCGGCGGTCTCGTTTGCAAACTCGGTGATTGGTGCACGAACAAACCGTGAAGGAGGCCCTTCTGCGCTTGCTGCAGCGCTTCTTGGACGGACACCAAACTATGGTTTTCATCTCTGGGAGAACCGGCAGCCTCATTATCATATCAAGGTGGAAGCTGATCTTACGTTTTCTTCTGATTTTGGTGCGCTTGGGCATTATGTCGGAAAGATGGTGAAAGATAAAACCCCGTATTTCACGGGTATAAAAGATGCAGATACAGATCAGTTAAAGACGTTGGGTGCAGCGATGGCAGCATCAGGTGCCGTTGGATTGTACCATGTTAATGGACTAACACCAGAAGCTGATCTAATCAAAAAAGAAAACCTTGAGACGATTACATTTGGAAAAAAAGAACTCAAAGAAACCTACGAGAAACTCAACACTGGTAAACAGCCGGATATTGTTATCCTGGGATGTCCTCATGCATCGCTTCGTGAGATCGCAGCGGTTGCAGAAAAACTCAAAGGCAAAAAACTGAAGAAACCATTATGGGTATGTACCTCACGAGTAATGAAAGAAGCAGCAGACCGCATGGGTTTCACACAGATCATAGAAAAAGCAGGCGGGCAGATTGTTGCAGATACCTGCATGGTCGTGTCCCCAATCGAAGACATGGGGTATAAGACGACTGGGGTAAACTCAGGGAAAGCAGCAAATTATTTACCGGGGTTCTGTAAACAACAAGTGGTTTTTGCAGATGTTGATAGCTTGATTGAGAAGGTGACTGCATGAACGCACGGGTGATTTCACCAGGGAACGTAAAAGGTACAGCGCTAGTTTCAAAAGAACCGATGGGTTTTTACGGCTGCGTTGACATCAAAACCGGTATGGTGATCGAGAAAGGAAGCCCGCTTGAGGGAAAAAGCGTAAAAGACAAAATCCTCGTGTTTCCCTGTGGAAAAGGATCCACAGTTGGATCATATGTGATTTATGGGCTTAAAAAAAACGGTGTTGCCCCAAAAGCGATTATCAACAAGGAGACAGAGACGATTGTTGCAACCGGTGTGATTCTTGCAGATATTCCTTGTGTTGATCATGTGGATGTTGAGAAGATTTTTGATGGGGATACTGTCGTGATTGATACGGAGAAGGGGACTGTTGAGGTAATAAAATAAAAAAACTGTTTTTTTCTTTTAAGTTTGCTTTTTTTTGGATGAGCAGCATTTTAATATAATGATATTGATTACCGGCGAACCATACAATGTTTTGGGGGAGTAATTGCTATGATTGAAAAAGAAGATATCCATAATTGTTTTCCGATGTTAAAATGGATTAAAAACAAAGCAATTCGTGAAGGTGTTGTCACTGTCTGGAAGACTGCAGCTGATCAAGGGAAATGGAACGATCTTAATGATATTCCGTTCACCTTGTTGTTTGAAGGATCTGGTTTGCTTGTTGATCATACGAAACGAATCACAAAACTTGCAAAAAATGTGATGGAGACGCGAGATGAATCCTTAAACAACGATTATTTGATTGCAGGTGCATTGTTACATGATGTCGGAAAACTTTTAGAGTACACAATTGTCAACGGCAAGGTTGTAAAAAACCAGAAAAACACGATGCGTCATCCAGAATCTGGTGCAAAACTCGCAGAACAAATCGGTTTACCGAAGGAAGTCGTCCATATCATCGCTGCGCATTCCCATGAGGGTGACACGATGAACAGAACCCCTGAGGCAATCATTGTTCATCATTGCGATTTCATTGATTTTGAAATAAAAAAAACAACCACAAAACAAGAGAAGGCTGCAGCATGAAACTCTACGAACATGAAGCAAAAAAAGTTTTTGATACAATGAAAATCCCCATACCGAAACAATATGGTGTAATTCATTCTATAGAAGAACTCGATGCAATGAAGCTACAGTATCCTGTCATGTTGAAATCGATGGTTCTTGTTGGCGGGAGGGGAAAAGCGGGTGGCATTAAAAAAGCTAATAACATGGAAGAGACAAAAAAAATCGCTTCAGAATTGTTCAAATTAAAAATTAAGGGTCTCGCTGTAGAATGTATCCTTCTTGAAGAGGTTGTCGACGAAATGGGCGCATGTTATTTTGGTGTCACGATGGATCCTGCTACGTATCACAACGTAGTTATAGTCAGTGCATCGGGGGGAGTTGACATTGAACAGGTCGCAAGAGAAAAACCAAAGACTATTATAAAGAGGGAAATACCGGATAACAGTCGCGAACTTCCCGAAAAGATCGCAGAGGATATTGTTTGTTCTCTTCTAAAAGATCTTCCTCAAATGAATTATTTGAAGGATATACTTGTAGATACTATCGTTAAGTTGTATGCGACGTATCAACGATTTGATGCAAAACTCTGCGAAATTAATCCACTGATCATAACATCCAAAGGAGTTGTCGCTGCAGACGCAAAAATGGTGTTGGATGATAACGCTCTTTTCAGACAGGTTGAACTTCTGGAGATGCTGGGGATCAAGGAAAAAAGACATGATGTGGCGGAGCGGACGAAAAACGAACTTCGAGCGCAAACAGCAGGTTTTCCTTATATTGATCTTCTTCCTGAAAACCATGCAAAGGATCCTCACAAGTTGTATGTGGGTCTTATCCCTGGTGGTGCTGGGTACGGGATTTTTTCTATTGATGAGGTTGCTACCATTGGAAAACGGTTCTTTAACGACAGAGTAGTCCCAGTGAATTTCATGGATAGCGGCGGTGGTCCAACCCAAAATAAGGTTGCAGAGATGTTTCATCTTCTTATGGATAATTCTGATGTGGATCTTATTGTGACTTCTCGGTTTGGCGGGATTTCAAGTTGTGATATCTTCATTCGCGGTATGGTACAAGCGGTGAAAGAGCGGTATGAAAACGGAAAAAAAATGATACCTGTTTTTGGGAGAATGGTCGGAACCGATCTGCCAAGCGCTCGAACGTTCCTTGAAAAAGCAAAGGCTGAAAACCCGGATGTGATGAAGAATGTGACTATCTTTGTGGGTAATCAACGGATTATGGCTGATGTGATCCGTGAAGGAATAAAAAAAGCCTTTGAATCCAAGGGGTGGAAGATATGAGACTCATAGCCCCTGATGAAGGGATGTTGTATCATATCATAGAAAAAAGACGCCCTGATCTTGCGAAGAAGATACGAAACACTCGTACGATTGAGACCGTTGTCGTGGGTCTAGGCGGACAAGGGACGCGACATGCGGAACTTATGCAGCAGTATGGAACAGCGATTACTGCGGGAATAGCACCAGGCCGCGGGGGAACACGACTTTTAGAGACTATCCCCATCTACAACACTATTTCGGAGTGTCTTACGGAACATCCAAATATCGCGGTCGCAAGCATATGGCGGCATTATTCTACCGCAAAAGATGCAACGATTGAGGTTATCGAAGCAGGGATACCCGTAGTAGTCCTCATCAGCGAGGGCATACCTGTGAGAGACGTTAGGGATATTCTTGTCGCTGCACGAAAACACAACACGCTGCTTGTCGGCGGTAACACACCTGGCGTTATCTTTCCTCCTGAAGGAATCAAAGTAGGGATGCTTCCTGATGTGTTCTATCCACAGGAGGTTTCAACAGAGGAATTTGGGCCAAAAGGTGTTACCATCATCTCTCGCAGTGGCGCTATATTGTATCATCTCTCAGATGCATTAGCAAGTGTTGGTATCGCTCAAAACGCGGTGATAGGAATTGGTGGAGACGGCGCTATCGGTTCTACCTTCCGTGATCTTGTTCCTCTGGCGATGGAATACAAAAACACTGATCTCGTCGTAATAGCAGGTGAGATCGGAGGCTGTCAAGAGGAACTCCTCGCTGAAGATATACAGAAACACCCGGAGAAATACCCAAAACCTATGGTCGCGTTGATTTCAGGAGCACATGCCCCTGAAGGAAAAACCATGGGTCATGCAGGAGCGATTGTTTCACCTGGACAAACCTACGGGACATTCCAATCAAAGAAACATGCTCTTGAACAAGCCGGTGTACCCGTTGCGAACAGTCAATATGATCTCATCGAAGAAGTAAAAACAAAACTGAACGACAAAAACTATTTTGATGTTGAACATTACTACAAGAAAATGAAGACGATATGGGATGCCCCAGCAAAAAAACCTGGATGGAGTACCCTAATCACAAATGTGATGCCAAATAATCTGTTAATTTCTGGTTATCCCTTACAAGATATTGTTGAACGGAAGGGTTTCTTAGAGGTTGCGTATCTTCTGATAAAAGGCGAATTTCCTGATAAAAAAACATTAGAAGAAATGAGAAAAATTGCGGTTACTGCAGCAAAACTACCGGTGCCAAAGATTACACGGCTTCATAATGAGGATGTTTCAAAGACGCTTGTAAAATATCTTGTTTTAGATGAGAGTTTAGCAGCATTTCCACAGGAAGGGATAGATGGCGCAGTGAAAAAAACCATTTTCTGTCTTGGCAGGGCCGCTCGATATCTCAGTGGAATATATGGCACTGAAAAAGCCCTGGAAAAACTCAATGAAAACGAACCTTTTTCATATATCATCTATCGTGCGATAACAGGAAATTCAAAGGTTAACGAGAAGCATTCTCGCCTGATTGAGGCTATGATTGTTGCATGTGTTGATCACGGAGTAACCCCACCATCTGCTCAGGCCACTCTTATCGCTGCAACAACGAGGGCACCATATGAAGTGGCTGTCGCCCATGGTGTTGGTGCTATCACCGATGTTCATGGCGGCGCTGGTGCGAAGGCTGCACAGTTCTTCAACGAGTGTATAAAAAAAGCAAAGAAAGAGAAAATAGACGTCTCTTTAGCCACGCGCAATCTCATGAGAGAGTATATTGAAGAGGGAAAACGAGTGGAAGGCATGGGACATAGAGTTCACACCAAGGACCCTCGCCGTGATGTTCTGTGGAATCTTGCCACTCAAACCGGTATTGCTAGTGAACATGTACAACTCTCAAAGATTATCAGTACGATATTCGAACAGGTTCGAGGGATGAGTCTTCCAATAAATGTTGATGGTGTTATCGGGTCGATCGTCGCTGACATGGGTCTTGACCCAACAATTGCCAAAGTCCTCTTTATCTACGGACGACTAGCAGGGCTCTCCGCTCATTACTTTGAAGAGGTCGCCTCGCAACCAAGAATGCGGCAGATTAATTTTGCTGAGGCGATATATAAAGGAGAGGAAATGCGGAAAATCCCGTAATCTCCCCACCCTTTTTTCGATGGATAAAGATGAAACCAATGCGGTAGATGTTTACAATAAACTGAAATATAATGGTACAAAGGAACGAACACTTCATTGACGCATTGTTTTTTTGTTTTTGAGATAATCCTTTAATAATGAAAACGATACAGCTACCTGGTAATACAGTATGCCTGTGAAGAAAGTTGTTGAGGAAAAACTGAAAACTCTTGGTATTGAGGTTGGAGACGTCATCATTATCTCCAACAAAGATGAGAAATGGGAGGGCACTCTTCTCCCTCATCATGCGTTTAGCAGCGAGGAGATTCTCACCATTAAATTACAGAGCGGATATAATGCGGGTGTTGCTATCGACAAAAACACAGAGGTCACGTTAGTTAAAAAACATCAAGAGACGACGAAAAAAGCTCGGGAGATCCCATTTGACCAAAAAAAACCTACGATCTCTGTGATCGGGACTGGTGGGACGATCGCATGTTACATCGATTATCGAACCGGTGCAGTTCACCCTGCGACGTCTGCTGAGGATCTAGCTTTTTCAGTTCCTGAGATTTTTGATGTGTGTAACGTCAAAGCACGTGTTGCATTTCAGATGCTCAGCGAAAACATAGAAGCATCTCATTGGAAAACACTTGCTCATGAAGTGGCAAAGGATCTGAACACCGATCAAGTCCATGGCGTGGTGATTCCTCATGGAACTGATACGATGGGGTATACGGCAGCCGCACTCTCATTTATGCTAAAAGATTTATCGGGCCCGGTGGTGTTGGTTGGTGCGCAACGGTCAAGTGATAGACCTTCGTCTGATGCTGCGCAGAATCTGTTTGCTGCGGCAACCGTTGCCGCGAAAACCGACATTGGTGAGGTTCTTGTCGTCATGCATGGGGAGTCTTCAGACACGTTCAGTGTGATTCATCGGGGGACAAAAGTACGCAAATTCCATACGTCTCAGCGGAATGCATTCAAAACCGTGAACGATGTATCGTTAGGTACAATCGAAGACGGAACAGTCACTATAGAAGGAGCTTATCAAAAGATGAAAAAAGGTAAGGTGACTGTTGATGATGCGATGGATGAGGATGTGGCAATGTTGTATTCGTATCCTGGGTTGAAACCAGAAGCGATCCCTGATCGAAAAGGAATCGTACTTATTGGTACGGGTCTTGGGCATGTTCCTATAAAACTTCTTCCCAGAATTCAGGAGTTAATCAAGAATGATACAGTTGTTGTCATGACTTCTCAATGCCTTTTCGGTCGGGTGAACATGAATATCTATTCTGTAGGCCGGGATCTGTTGAAGGCCGGTGTTATCTCTGGGGAAGATATGCTGCCTGAGACTGCGTATGTGAAACTGATGTGGGCGCTGGCTCATGGGAAAAACCCTGATGAAGTAAAAAATATCATGATGACAAATATCGCTGGGGAGATCGTAAAGCGTACTCGTAGTGACACAGGTTTGTAAAAACAGATTTAAAACGATTGTTTTTTTAGATTTTTTCTGGGAGAAAAAACACTTGATCCTCGATCCAGATGACTTTGATCTTCTCTTCGTCAATGGTGAAATGTTTTGGTTTTTTCACATAGACGATCTCGTAGGTTTTTGGGTTCATGATTTGTATTTCTGTTGGTGATTGGCTGACGAAGATCATTTCTTTGATGAGTTCTTTTCCCCCAAGAACCGTTGCATCTTCTAGTTTTTTTCCATCAAACGCATTTTTTGTTCCATCAGATAGGTTCACGACATGAACGGTGCTTTCAGCAAGTGAAGAAATGATGTAGAACGTGTTTTTATATGAAATAAAATCTCCTTTTTGATATGCCGGCAGTCTGATAAGATACGTCATTCGATAGAGTTGAATGCAGTCTTTCATACCAACGTTTTTTGATGATTGTTTGATTTCGCCGCCGTAGTGCTCATAGATTTTTTTTGCGATGCTATAAGCGGATCCTTTTTCACTGAGATTAAAGTCAAGGCCTCCGTGTATCTCCTCGGATTCCGTGATAAAAAGCCCTCGGTTTCCTTTTGTTCTCATGGTTTCGATAAGTTTTTCCACATGTTTTTTCATGGTTGCCAGTTCTTCTTTTGAAAATTTTCGTTTGTCGGTTCGTATCTGAATAGTTGCTTCGTAGTATCCACCGTATTGTCTGGAGCACATCTCGCAGGTTGCTCGTTTAATGCGCACGGTGAGCGGGTGTTCTTCAGTGATGGTTTGATCAGAAATAGTGCCTGTGATGGTTACTTTGCAGGAGCGAATTCGCTCTTGGTTGTCGCATGTTGTTGTGATGTCGACGTTTTGGAGTTCGTTATTTATGGTGAACTCATCTCGGATGCATCGTAGAAGGACTGCATCAAAGGATTCTTCGATCCACGTTTTTTTATATTTGTAGGATTGACATCCGGTACAGACCATGATATCAATGACTAAAGGTCCTAGAGAGAATGTTTTGTTTTTAAGGTAACAGCTGATGCATGCACCGTTTTTGTAGATCGTTGTTTCTTTTCCGCATTCGACGCAAAACATAGGTTTCCCCAGATTTTTTCTTATTTAGCTTTTTTGGGTGAGATAGACACCAAGTATTATAAGGATAGCGCCTCCAAGGAAAATGGGTGTTGGGATCTCTCCATATATAAGCGCGAGCAGAATAGTGAACAATGGAATGAGATTGAGGAATACTGCTGCTTTGCTTGCATCTGTTCTCTGGAGAGCATAGTACCATCCGAGATACCCAAAGACTGAGCAGAATATCGCAAGGTACAGTACTGCAATCCATCCATTCCATGTGATTGTTTGAAGTGTTGAGGGGATACTTTGAATAATAAAGGGAATGTACAAGAGTGTTCCAAGGATAAATGCATAGGTAGTTACTGTAATGGAATCATAGGTGGTGAGGAGTCGTTTGCCTACAATCGAATACACTGCCCAACAAAATGCAGAGAGGAGGACAAGGAGACTTCCGATCACAAACAAGGAATCCCATGCGGCGTGTTCGTTTTGGATGTTTGAAAAAATGATGATGATTACACCAAGAAATGAAAGAAAGATGCTCGCAATCTTTTTTTTTGAGAATTTTTCGTGAAAGAAAGCAGATGAGAGTATCACGATAAAGATGACGTTTGTGTTAATGAGAACAGAGGCTGCTGAGGCGGTTGTGTATGATATTCCGAGAAATTGAAACACATACAGAAATGTTACTCCGGTGAGTCCAAGGATGATTAATGAAGGGAGTTCTTTGAGAGGGATATGGGTTTTTTTTCGTCTGAGCAGTAAGAGGGCTATCATGATTGGGGTCGCAGCAAGAAATCTGAGAAAACCAAGATCAAGAGGATTCATTGTTGCTGTTGTTTGTTTGACGACGATAAATGAGCCTGCCCAAACGAGACTCACCAAAGCAAGTAACCCTGAGAGAAACAGATTATTATTTCCCTTCATATTCTTTGGGGGAAACACAATAGACTATTATTAGTTTTTATCCTGTTCTCTTTGTATTTTGGTATTTGTTAAGCTCTTCTGTTGACTTATAAAGACGTCTGAAATGACCAAGTCGTTAGCTTCTCCTGTTAACGTTTCGAAAATGGTGCAGGAAGATAAGTTTTTCATACTTTTTTGATCTCCTGAGGATCTCCTGAACTTAGATTTGAAAAAGGTGAAAAAAAATGATGATGAATATCGAAAGGAACATAAAACAACTCTACATGGATGCAATGTACTATCATCTCCGCCGGGAAGGGTTTGGGAGAATAAAAGCAAAATTCGTAGTAAAACGAAGGTTTTACGCATGAGAGAAACTAATGTGTGTAAAAAAATACCGGCACTACTGATTGTCTCGTTCTTCTTTTGTATGAGTGGATTCGTATATCGTACAACTGCGGATACGCAATCATCCCCCGCAACGGTCTATATTGATGATAACTATACGTCATCAACACCTGGGTGGGGATATGATTATTTTGCCCATATCCAAGACGGCATTAATGCTGTTTCTGACGGTGGAACTGTTCATGTTGAAAACGGGACATATCTAGAGACGCTTACCATTAGTAAAACAATTACCCTAAGCGGAGCAGATAAAAATCAAGTTATCATCAATGGCAACAATGTTAACCATGTCATTCAAATCTCGGCAGATTACGTTGTTGTAACTGGATGCACCATTGAAAATAGCGCAGGGAACAAAGCTGGAATACTCATTAATCATTCGAATTATGTAGGAATTGAAAATAATATTATTAAAACGAATACTTGGGGGGTCGCTTTAGAATTTTCGTCATTCGGTCTCATCGATAAAAATATGATTATGGATAACTCGCAAATTGGTGTCCTCCTTGAATATTCCACCTCCAATAGTATATTTGAAAATACCATCAAAAATAACAGATTGACCGGTATTCACTGTGTAGCGAATTCAAATAATAATGCTTTCTATCATAACAACCTCATTAACAATGCGCAATCAGCGTATGATGTTGGCACCAATACCTGGGATTATGGTTCCGTTTCTGGTGGAAACTATTGGAGTGATTATACTGGAGTTGATTCAAATGGTGATGGTATTGGTGATACCTCCTATGTGATACCTGGTGGAAGCAACGGTGATCGGTACCCATTAATGAATCAATATACTGGGCTACTACCCGCTTTGGTTATCACTCTTTTGCCTTCCTCGATACCTGAAGGGCAACAATTTACCTTAGAAGTAACCTCGGGTGGGAACGGCGTAGGCAATGTGATGGTGAATATGTATCTTTCAGGAAATCCAACTTCAACCTACTATACGTCTTCCAACGGCAAGGTAACTATTTCCGCTCCAGCGGTCGATACAGACACAATTTGTTCGTTCTATGCAATAAAACAAGGATATTGGTTTACGACCGCATTCACCACGATAACAAATGCTGTTTCTTCAGGACCCAGCATATTTGCATATTCTCTTCATACCCCGGAAAACACATTGACAATTACTTCAATTGAAAGTGGATATCAATATAGCAGCAGCACATCAACTAGTGGCGCTAATCTTATTTTTGTGAAAAATGGAATCACATATTATGTATTGAATACCCTTGCAATTGGTACCTCTGGAACCCTTTCGACTAAAGCAATTCAAGCAGGGGATACCATTACAGGATTCTCCGCAGGAACCTATTCGATAATTTGGAAACCAACAGAGGCCACCATAGGTACATTTACATTTGGCACGGGGACATCTACTCCTTCATTTAATATGATGTATAGTTATTCCCTCCAGAGGTTCATTGTCATTGGTGCAGATTCAGGGTATCACTATAGCAGCAGCTTGTCCCCAGCTGGTGCCAATTTTGTCTTTATAAAAAATAATATCACCTATTATGTGTTGGAGAATATGGCATTGGGTACTTCTGGGATTTTATCAACAAAGGAGATCCAAGTCGGCGATTATATCTCAGGATTTTCGCTAGGAACGTATTCGGTGAAATGGGTACCAACAGGTGCAATCATTTATACATTTACCATCTTAGAGCTAAGTTCAACACCTTCTATGACGTTTTCGTATAGTTTTCTATCCAAGATTTTAACGATTGTTTCTGCCGACTCAGGATATCAATATAGTTCAAGTTCCCAGTCAAGTGGTGCTAACCTCGTGTTTGAAAAGAATGGTGTAACCTATTATGTGCTCAGTTCAATGTCCATTGGTACCTTGGGGACATTATCGACGAAAACAATCCAAACAGGAGATACCATCACTGGATTTACCCCCGGGATATATACTGTTCATTGGTACCCAACTGCACAAAATCTATTTTCATTTGTCGTATCAACCGGAGAAAGTGCACCGGCTATTAGTTTTTATTATGATACTGGACTACATTTTGTATGTATAACCCAAGCACCATCAGGAATCTATTATAGCTCTAGTTCGTCTGTGTCTGGTGCGAATCTAATTTTTTCAAAAGTTGATGGCACTACCTGGTACATCGCAAATGATTTCAGTGCCACAACATCTGAATCAACTATACTCTCAACCTCACAGATACAGGAGGGCGATCATATCACTGGATTCACCAGTGGCACATATTCAATGATTTGGAAGCCAACATGGAGTGTAATCGGTTTATTTAATGTGTATACTTCAGAGTTTACCTTTAAGATGCTTTCTCCACAAGCAGGGGAAGTATACAATGGTATTGTGGATGTGAGTTGGACTGATCTGCATGATTTCCCTGACAATCCAAGTTCTATTCTTTTTTCTCTAGAATATAAAACCGCGACAGGGACATACTGGACTAGAATCGTTGATACATTTTTAACTAGTTACAGCTGGGATACGACTACTATACAAGATGGTGTCTATACGTTACGTGTATCAGGCTTAGCTAATGGTATTGGTTTTACTACTGAGATGGATGGAGATATCACGATCTCAAATTATGAAAATAAACCCAGACAAGCGCAGATTTATGGTGTAGTTAATGGGATACCTATTTCAGCAGTGCAAGAACCATCGGTTTCCTCTGGAGAGAATCTTTCGACTTTACATCTTGATTCAGCATATAATCAGGGTGTACCTATCCCATTTGCCACTGTTAGTCTAATGAAAGTAAATGATCCCAATATGACAAGTGGGTTTTGGACTGATACGTTTGCTGATCAAAACGGCCGATATCTCATCAATAATCTTGCGTCAGGGTGGTATCATATCCGTGCAAGTGCAGATGGTTATGAGCAATCAATAGAAACAATAAAAGTTGTTGAGAGCGAAAAAATAGAACAAAACTTCTATTTGCACCCATCGTCATCAAATTCAGTTCCTTCCTATGAGTACATCGGGAATAAATCAATTCTCATTCAAGCTGTAAACGATGGTCGTGTTGGTGGATCGCTTTCTGTCTGGAAAAATACTAGCGCAGCAAATTATCAACATGAAATATCTATTTACAATAATGTTCAGATTTCAACTGTTGATATATCGAAGGATTTCCTGTCATTTGTCGTAAGTAGCGAAGAACATGCGGGAAAAACAATACTGATTAATGTAGATTCTTCAATTCTTGATCCAAATGGAAATATTAAACTTACCTTTGATGGAAAACCGATGAGCATGGCAGATGATGTCGCTGATGTTTTTGATCCGACAAACGATGGTGGTTCTGCAGAATATATTATTACCGAAGGTGCCAATCATAATTACCAACTACTCGTCAGCGTTCCTTCGTTTAGTACTCATACGATCGCTATTTCTTCGATTGTCGAGCTCTTCAGCGGTCCTGTCGCAATCGGTGTATACCTTGTATTTTGCATTGCTGTCGCTGTTGCTGCTACTCTTCATATACGAAAAATGTGGCTTCGTTAGCCTCCATCGGAATCATTATATTCTTTTCTGTGATTCCATGTGACGAGATGGTGGTGTAGATCATATGGAGATAGATATCGGCATTCTTTTGTTGTATGCGAGTATTACGATTTTGTCGTTGATTCTTCTCGCAGCAACCTTGGTTAGTTATGTGAAAAGTAAAAATAAAAAACTCATTTTTGTGAACATTATTTTTCTTTTTCTTCTTATTCGAGGGTTGTTGCTTAGTATAAGTCTTTTTGTTCCTTCTCTTTCATGGATTCCGTCTAATGGTTATATCTGGGTTGGAGACCTTTTAGTTCTTTTATTTTTGTATATTGCGTATTCAGTGAAGAGATAAGTTCTATGTCTGATATTCTTGAGTTAGAAACTCGACGGAATATTTATGATTATATCACAAAAACCCCTGGGGTTAATTTAAGTACAATCGCAGAGACTCTTCAATTAAGTGCGCAACTCGTTGATTATCATCTGTCATATATGGAAAATCATGAATTGATCACGATCGACAAAGGAGAGGGATATAAACGCTGTTATGTCCGGGGTTCAATCGGTGTTGAAGAAAAACGAATGCTTGCTTTATTACGACAAGGCATTCCTTTACAAATCGTTTTATTTTTATTGGAACATCCTTTTTCACGATACAAAGATGTCCTTAAGCATCTTGGTGTATCGTCTGCCTTATTTTCGTATCATCTGAGAAAACTTGTGAAAAACGGACTTGTTACCGTAGCTGCATCTGAACTGGAAAGTGGATATGTGTGTCAGAATGAAAAAAATATTATAATTTGTCTCCTTCGTTATCAACCGTCTACGGTGACAAAGATGGTGAGGGATACATGGGATGATTTCGGCCCTCAGAAATAATCCTTTGCTCAATTATTTTTTTCTGGTACAAATTGTATAGATCATTCCCTATAGGAACGCGGGTTTTGTAAAATTTTTTCAAATAAAGTATTTATATTTAAAAATATAACTAATGTATATAAAAATTTGAAAAAAAGGTGAAAAAAAATGAATAAGAAAAACACTATAAGAAAGACGCTGGTGATGACCTTAGCATTCATACTGCTATCGACAACAATAATCTCAATACAAGCTGTAAAACCGGTTTCTATAATCCCAATGCAACAGAAACCTGTAATGCAGTTACAGTTAGCGATTCCTTCCTCCATGTCCGAGGGTAGAGAGTTTGTTGTTGGTGTATACGTTTTTGATGATGCAAATAGGACAATACCTATTGCAAATGCGACTGTTTTTTGGTTGAATGGGACATATTTCACTGATTCAACTGGGCGTGTTTTGCTTACTGCACCGTATGTTGATGCGGATGCGTTCTTTGAGATTCGTGCATCTAAAAGTGGATATCTTAGTGCGGTTGGGCAGATTTTAATTGAAGACGGTGATCTTCCTCAGTTAATGCTTGCTATTCCACCATCCATGATGGAAGGACGCCTGTTCACCATTGGGGTTTATACATCAAGTGGACCTACACCTTTTGCAACAGTGTATTGGTTGAACGGTAGTTACCTTACCAATGACAATGGAACCGTCGAACTCCTCGCGCCTTCAGTAAGCCAGGCTACATGCTTTGAGATCTCCGCCCGCAAACAGGGATATCTTGACGCAACTGGACAAATCCGCATCCTCAACGAAAACCAGACCTCACTGCAGCTCGCCATCCCGCCATCTATGATGGAAGGCCGCGAATTTACCGTCGGCGTGTATACTTCAAGTGGACCCACCGCCTACGCCATGGTGAATTGTCTCAACGTCAGCTACATGACAAACGCGAACGGAATCGTGGTGCTCACCGCTCCTTCCGTCGACTATGATATATCCTTTGGGATCTCTGCCCACAAGCAGGGATACCAGGATGCCTTTGGATCAATCCTTATCCTGAATCACGAACCGTACCTCGCCATGGAGATCTTCCCTTCACCGTCAATCCTTGAAGGAAGCACCTTCATCGTCAGAATCACTGCTGAACAAGAACCAATTGCTTCTGCCGAAATTTCTTGGCTTAATCAGACCTATTATACAAGCTATAACGGGACGGTCACCCTCATAGCACCCTATGTCGACTCTGACACCAACTTCATCGTCTCAGCCCACAAAGAGGGTTACGTAGACGTCGGATGCTACATCCTGGTCCAAAACGAACCTTACCTCACCCTTGAGGTCATTCCTTCGCCCACTGTTTTAGAAGGTAGCAACTTCATTGTCAGAATCGCCTCAACACAAGGACCAGTCGCCTTCGCTCAAGTCACCTGGATGAACCAGACCTACTGCACAAGCGACAACGGGACAGTCGCCCTCATGGCACCCTTCGTCGACTCCGATACCAATTTCGTTGTCTCGGCCCATAAAGACGGCTATGTAGATGTCGGATGCTATATCCTCGTCAAGGACGTCCATCATCTCTATCATCCTGTTGATACCAATAGAGACTTCAACATTCAGATCGAGGAACTGACCTCCTATGCTGCCGCTCACGGTGCAAGCGACCCGGACGTGGTAACCGCGACGTTCCTGTGGCAACACGGCGAGTCCTACTTCTGGGACTACAGCAGCCACAACTGGATGCCCGTCTATTAGATCAACTCTCAATGATTGGCTGAGCCCATCATCCCCTCTTTTTTTCCTTTTTTCAATATTTTTTATTTTTCTTTTTTCAGGTAACAACTGTACAGAAACCTGGTACCTATTGTATAATAAGACCTTAATAAGCAAACCAACAAAATAAGGAGTGAGGAGTGATAAAAAATGGTAATGATGATTGTTGGGCAAATATCAACGCCGGAAGAGGCAAAAGAAATTGAATTCATTACAAAGTCGCTTGTTGTTGGAAACCGTGCTCGAGTCCTTGGTTTACAGACTAGGGAGGTGTAAAATCATGACCACTGAACATATCTCTAAAAAGAAAAACAAGAAACTCATCCCGAAAGAAATCCCAATCTTCTGGGTTAATATCGTTTAAACATTATTTTCTTTTTTTGTTATCTTGCATCCTTGTTTTTTTTCTCTTTTGTTTCAATAAACATCTTTTTGTTTTCTCCTGATGTAAAAAGTAATATAGGAAAAACCGATACCCACACCTAATTATTCGGAGGAAACTTTCTATGAGTCAAAAAAATGTAAAACAACTCCTCGAAAAAGCCTATAAACCCGCGAAAGACGCAATGATTCTTCATCCGTTTTACAGAGGAAAAATCGAGATAACTCCGAAATGTGCAATCCGTGATTTTAATGATTTTGCGATCTGGTACACCCCTGGTGTCGCTGAACCCTGTAAAGAAATCCAGAAAAATCCTTTGAAAGTCTATGAGTACACCAATAAATGGAATACGGTCGCAGTAGTCAGTGACTGCACAAGAGTCCTTGGCCTTGGTGATATCGGTCCTGAGGCAGGT
>JAPKYE010000075.1 GCA_026394495.1 Methanobacteriota archaeon
GCAATGACGCGTATTGTTGCATTGGTCCAGATGTCAAATCCACGGACAAGTACTATGTTATAATACCCATTGGCATCTCCGGTGATTGTCTTTTTAAACCCATCAACTGGGTCAATGTTGTAGATCTGAATATCTGGTGTAACTACTGGTTCAGATTCCAGGTAGGTTACATGTCCGTTCAGTACTGCGGTGTTAAAGTTGTTATGGAGGAATATTACATCATCGTCGGGGTCTTCGGTTGAAACATATTCCCATATAGCGATTTCTGCCCCGATGGGTCCCTTGGAAAGGGTGTGACCTCGGTAACCGGGAACAACTGCATCGTCACCACTCCAGGTATACAGACTGTTACCGACCCAGGTAACTCCATCGTCTATGGATACAGCAAACATCAATTCTGATTCTTGGGTAGTGGTGTTTGTATGGATACACGTCATGATGAATGTTTGATCTGCGACATGTTCTACTTCAGGGAATCTGTAGGTTCCAGCAGGATCATACCAGACAACATCATTTGCGAACCATCCAGTGCCTCGTGTGGTTCCGTCATCATAGTAGTTGCCGGCTTCTAGGTAACAATGTGCTTTGGCTGGGTCTTCAATCTGGTTGTATGTTTCTAACGCATATACAATTGTGTGGTTGTACATGTCGAGATCCGGGTATTCAAATGACCATACACCACTGGGATCCCACCATCCGGGTAAACCACAACCAGGCGAGGTTGTATCGTCGAGGAAGTGTCCCCAAGTGAATGCATCTAAACTTGGCGGCTGGGTTTGATCATTTGCAAACTCATCGCACATAAACGTGAGTCTGGCTGGATTGTCCAAATCATATGCTATATCAAAACCTTGGGTATATGTAACTGAATCCACAACCCACCCAAAAATATGAAACTGGCCAGGGTTACTAAAATTTGCGAAAAAATAATAAACTTGGTCATTACCACCAGCATGGTCAAGAGTCATTGCGATTGCGCCGAAGAAACCAGGTCCATAATTATTATTACAGGTGATCTCAGGGTTCTTTAAGTCAGAGTAACCCATCGAAGGCCAGTAGATATCATCCCATATTGCATTTGGTAAGTCGATAATGGTTGTTGCGTTAGTCTTCCAAGTCAGAAGATGAAAAGCACCTGAGTCATCCCCATCACGGAATGAGACCGTCCAAACATCCAAGGTTCCATTCTTTCCCCAGTAGTCAATCGTTGGCATTGAAGCTGGAACTGGTAATCCTATTATCCAATCAATGAATGAAAAACCAGGCCCCCAGGTTACCCCGCCATCATTTGAACCCGAGTACACAAGGGTCATATAATTCTCGGTTGGAACTGATTCATTTTGCCATACTTCCTCGTAGACCCTCATGACCATCCCTGCACCGTTGCTTGCAACAGCAGGATGTGTATTCCAGAAAAGAAGACCGTCTCTCGTTCTTCGATCAGGATACGTCACAGGAACAACTTTCTCATTTGTTACTTTCTGTGCTGGTAGAGATATACTGTTCGGATTGGCAAGATTTCTTTGTTCCACATGAGACGCTATCACGGAATGGTCATGTGTTGCAGTAATTTTATTGAAGTTTTTAAGAGCCCCAATACCTTCTGTTGGAAGCATTGAAACTATCCCGTTAAATGCTTCTTGACGGACAGCAGGAGTTATTTCTTCTGCATCCATTATTTTTGTCGCGGTAGTCACTGGGGTAATAGGTTTTCCCATACCCGTAGTGCTTGTTAACAACAGCCCTGCAATAACTAACGTTATTGCGCCGATATACATTTTTTGTTTCATTTTGATTTTTCCGCCCTTCGATAATTTTCCATTCAATTTGTCTATTTTATATATTATACTACATCATTAATATATATATATATTTGTGATGATTAATTTAATCGTCCTCGTATAAATACTTTGTTGGAAAAAATACCATATTTTTTTGAAGAGTTTCGAACAAACATTATTTATTGCACGTTTTATTTTTCGTTTCGATATCGGAGATCATCCCACAGATCAATGAAACTTTCTACTGCTAAATGTAATTCAATATGTACCTCGTATTTTTTCAAGACCCGGATTATCTTCTCTGGATCTTTCAGGTTATAGCCTTTTTCTTCTCCATGAAAATCAACGACAAGAATTTCATTTTCAACCAATTGTGCAAGATGATATGATAATGTAGAAGATGCTATAGGAACTCGTTTTAATATTTCTTTATGTTGCAACGTACGATATTTTAATAAAAGAAGAACGATCTTCAAAGAAACTTTTTTACTGATAATCTCAAAAATAATGGTCTCTTGTTTCCCACTTTCATTCTCTCCGACATAATATCTTTTATAATACCCTTTATCGTCTTTAACCGCAAGAATTTCTCTGTTTCGCTCCATGCAGAGGAGATGATAATCGACCGATGGGATACTCATCTTAAGAAGTTCTGCAATCCTGCTCAGATGCAAACCAGGGTTCTGAACAATGAGATAATGAATTTTTTTTCGGATCACCCGCGATCGTTTATCACGTTTTTTCTCATCTTGACCTGGAGGATAATATTGCTTATAGCTTGCCTTGTCCGTACTAATAATTAAACCATTTTTTTCCAAATATGATAAATGATTTTCTACTTCAGATATGTTGAGCGTAAGCTGTTCAGCGATTTTACTTAAATGAAGACCAGGACGTCGGTAGATCAGATCATAAATTTTCTTTTGGATTTCATCATCATGAGATTCAATCATAACTCTATCTCTTCAGAGTAGCAAAAAACAAGAGGGCAAGAATAAAAAAATCAAATGCGCCACTCAATAGACCGGAAAGGAACATATCAAGTACCGATAGCTCAGAAAAAAACAACCGAAGGCTCAGCAATACTCCTTTGATTAAAAACACGACAAAAACAAGGCTGATGAAAAGAAGTTTTGGGTTTTTATACCGCTTATAGCTGAGCAATGAAACAAAAAGCAGTCCGAGTGAAAAGATCGTTATACCTGCACTTAAAATAATACTCGCTATACTTCCGATCTCCATCCTCAACCATCTCTCACTATTCCAAAACAGCAAAGAGGATATAAGAGTTACTTACTTTTTCTTACGGATAATTCTCCGACGGCGGATAATATGGGCTAGCATAGGACTGAAAAACAGAATCCCTCCAAGGATGCTCACTGAACAATACAAGAGAATGGCAACAACCCCTCCAATCACGGGGATGATTTTTTCTGCATGAATGGTGATCTTATGTTCGCTGAATGAAGGAACGGAGACAAGAATATATAATTTGTCGGTTAATAACCCTGCCCACATCGGTTGATCTTCAGGGGACAGCGGACGGAAAATATCCCCTGAACTTGTTGCCATCTCAATCGGTTTTCCATCATAGGTAACGACGATCTCCTGAAGATCCATCACCGTCTTATTCAAAACATCCTCAGGATTATCAATCCGGATGGCGATCACAGTCCCATTCGTGGCATTAGGACCTGCGACCGTAAATCGAAATACGCCCGTCTCCGTGATCAATGGAATTTCAATATTTATGCTAGTATCATACACCGTAACCGTACTCGGCTGTAATTTGGTAAGGGTTATTTCTCCCCCGATAATACCCTCTTTGATACCATATTGAATCGCGTAATCGATGATTTCTTCCTTCGTAAGTCCTGATGTATTTTCAACGCTTTTCAAAACAACATTTACTCCAACTGCCTCGTGTTCTACAGCCGTGACAGAATGCTTCGTACTTGTTCCATACCCTTGTTTGGTGACCTCTACGGTATATGTACCTACGGGAACTAATAGGTTATACCTGCCCAAAAGATCAGTAAAGACACATTTCTGAGTAGACCCTATACCAGTGGCGAAAACACATATCTTTGCATCGCTAATAGAGCCCCCTAGTTCATCAGAGATTTTGCCGTAGATCCAGCCTTGTTGGACAACGTTTTCGTCGTTCAACACGGTGATCATTGTTGTCGCAGAGATATATCCTTGTATACTAGCCACTATCGTATACTCCGTATTTTGTTCAACCGAGGGCGCTGATAGGTTAATCCTGCCTCCACTCATGCTATAATATATCTTATTAAAAACCTCAACTTTTGCACCCTCGACAGGGGTCCCTGAAGCCGTTATAATAATCAGCTGAAAAGAAGAAGCCTCTCGCACTGAAGAGGGAATATCAATACGTAACACCTGACTGGGTGACGGAGCAATGGCGACAGCAAGGATCAAAGACCAGTCGCTTTCAAGGCCGTAGCAATCTTTGGCTTTCACCTTAATCCCAAATGAACCAGTGGTTTTCCATATATAGGATTTGCTCATACCACTACCAGACGATACAAAATCAGTCCATCCGCTTTGATTCCCATCTCCCCAATCAAACAAAAACGCTATGTCATCACCTTCTCGGTCAGTCACAGGATTTACAGTATACACATATTCTCCGCCGACAACCCCTGTATTAGACCCAAAAGGACTCCCAGGACAAACCGGGGGACTATTAGTTTCGACAACAGTAAAACTCTTGATATCTGTCGCAATCGTATTCCCACGGGTATCTACATAATAGATACGCCAGCCAACGGTCCCTTGAATTATTTCTGGGTTCTGCCAGCTGAAATTAGACCATTGCCATTGAGAATTTTCTTGCATTTTCATTGGTGACGTGTTTTTAACGGTTAAAAAATCAGATGGCGAACGCATCATGGTGTACTCGGTTTTCAACCAGGCGTCACTCTGAGCTATATTGGAAATGCGGATTTCATCAATCTTCCCATCCATCCAATTATAATCATTATCGCGGTAGGTTCCAATGTTTAACCCCTCTGTTTCTGGGTTAATCGTCCCTGATATAACTGTATTTGCTTCACTTACCCCATTAACGAAAAGGTCTAGACGGTTACCAGTAGCATTGGCACGTGTTGCTATATAATACCATTGCGGATGAATCAAATCAACAGTTGTCGAACTATAGCAAATAGCACCTCCTGTAGAAGTATGCAAATAGTTTTTAAAGGTTCGATTATTTGACCATACAAGTAAGGAGATGCTGAAGTCGCTGTCTCCTTCAAATGCATACAATCGTTCGTCTGGGCTTCCATCAACATATACCCATGCAGATCCAGTATATGAGCTATCAATAGGTAACCGGAAATCTGCAGTTTTGAAATAATCATCTAATCCATCGAAATCAACGCATTTCCCAACCTTGCCATCCTGATTATACACAGGGTTACCACCAGAGCTTGTAACATCCCAATGGTCACTGGTGCTATCATCCAGCTCTGTGGAGGACGCACCCGTCATATGGTGTACCATGAGGAAGTTGGAATTCCAGGTTCCCTCAACGTTCTCTTGATTGCCACAACTAGGATTTCCGTAATACATGTAAAACACAGTATCTTTTTGGGAACTTAACAGTGGAATATTTATCCAGGCGACCAGTTCTCCAGTTTCACTAGTATAGTATTCTATTTCATGGTTATAACGAATTGTCGTTGTTGCATCAACAAAGATAAAATCATCGCCATCTGGTTGTGCGTGGAGGGTAAAATCAGGTGATGTATGCATGATAAGAACAGGGAAGTTCACAAGATCCGTTTCAACAAGCGTATGGTTGATGACCAGTTGTTTGCAATACGTCCAATCTTGAAACTCTGAAAAAATCCGCCATTCCCCGGTTTCATTTGTTGCAAGATAAGCATGATCCAGGGCAACGTTATCTTTTCCTTGGGCATATAAAGTAATATTTTCTCCAGATCGGATGAGGGTTTTATTTTGTCCTTGATCTTTCCATTCAGGAGATGTTGTATCATCTAGGGAGACAACGCTCCATGATGTAAGGAGAAGACTACTAAACACAAGCGCATAACATAATATTTTGCATATTTTTTTCATTGTTCGTCACCACCCAGAGTCGTGCATCAGATGGAGAACAAAAGAATATCTATTTTTTCAATAAGTTTTACTCTTTAACTTATCGGATATTCGTATCTCTTCTCACCATCGTTACGTGGTGTATACTGTGTGCCTCTCCTATAAATATTTTATCTAAAAAAAGTGCAAGTATTTTGAAGAGTTTCGAATAAGAAGAAATTCTCCTTTCAAAAAAACCTCTGGATTTCAAAGTATAAAAAAAAAGTAAAGTTCAAAATGAAAAAAGTGATTTCTAGAATCGTTTTTTCGTACAAAGGAAAATCATCGCTGCTACAATCACTATTGGGAGGAATATAAACCCCATTATGACATACGAACCAGCTTTCGTCCCTGGTTCGTTCGCAGAACGTGTGATAGTACTTGTTTGACCCGAGATTTCGTTTTCGAAGATTTGTCCATTAAAGGAATTAGAACTAGTATCGTTTAGCATTAAAACAAAGAATTCTGTTGGCTCCGATGTTGCATTGTTTTCATCTGTAGCATATACGCGAATGGTGTACGATCCAGAGGACATCCACGTATGAGTTTCATTGATGATGGTTCCGTCCGGGAAAAAAGGTGTCGTTGTATTGGTAGTATCGCCCCAGTCAAAAAGATAGGAGATGTTATCGTGCTCAGGGTCTGTGGAAACAGCAATGTACGCATATTCGTGATCAATATATCCAGATGCGACTCCCTGGAGTTCCGGGTTCGTTGGTAGAAGATTATATGTGATATTGACGGAGGTGGTATCGGCATCTGTTTTTCCATCGGCATCGGTTACCGTTAATTTGACTACATATGTTCCATTTTTTTGATAGATGTGTAATGGTGTTTGGCCTGTCCCAATGGTGCCGTCGCCGAAATCCCAAACATAATTGGATATGTTTCCATCATTATCGGAGCTATTCGATCCATTAAAGAAAACCGGGTGATTGACATATCCATGATACGGTCCACCTGCATCTGCAATTGGGGAATCACAAACGACCAGTGCTATTGTCACAGCGATGTTCGAGGCTCCATCATTATCTGTTACTGTTAAGATTACGGTATAGGTCCCGATATGTGAATAAATATGATTCGTGATTTTTCCAGTGATAACTGTTCCGTCGCCAAAATTCCATTTGTAGGCAACAATGGTTCCATCAGGATCAATGCTGCCTGAACCATCAAAAAGAATTGGTTTATGTACCCATCCAAAATAGGGGTCTTTTCTTGTATTTGCAATTGGCGGGATATTTATCAATAACGTTGTTTGAACCTCTGACGACCATTTTCCCGAAGAATTTTGTACTTTGAAAAAGATGATATGGGTCCCCGCGGCTAAACCAGCGGTGGTAAACGATTGTTCGGTACTGAACTTTCCATTGATACTTGAATTCCAATTATAGCCAATAATGGAACCACCTAG
This sequence comes from Methanobacteriota archaeon, assembly GCA_026394495.1. GTDB lineage: Archaea > Thermoplasmatota > E2 > DHVEG-1 > DHVEG-1 > CAIYYQ01. The sequence goes on from JAPKYE010000075.1 coordinate 7,324, forward strand.
AGGGTCTTCTCCATGTCCTGAAAACGACACCGGTTCTCCTTTGACTCCAGGACTTGGATGAATCTCATCAATAACGGCAAGAAGAAACGGAGACAATGCAACATACACCATATGTGTTGTTGTGCCAGATTTTCCCTCATTATCAACAACTGTTAACGATACTTGATAGTCGTTCGCTGTTGTATAGATATGCGCTGGATTCCTTTCTGTTGAGGATGTTCCATCGCCAAAATCCCAAGAGTACGAAGAAAATAATTGTATCTCATCAAAAATAGCCGCATCACTTACATCTTCTTCTGTAAAACGATCTCCGCTTTCATCAGGACCGCTATATAAACCGATCTGGTTCATATCATCAAACCGGATTGTTCTATCAAATCCAGCACAGGAACACGAAGAAACACCCCCTTTGCCGTCAATAGGATTATCATGCGTAACAGGCACACCATCTTGGGGGATACTACCGCCATCAGGATCGACACTACACGAGGCATCAAAGCTAACCAGCGCCCCAACGAGAATGGGGATTGGGGGCGTTGGATTCCAGGAGAAACATGCGTCAGGTTTTGTACCGGCAGATGATGGACCGTCATCTGGTCCCGTAACACTTGTATCTTGCCCCGTATCACTTATTTGTAGAGGTAAAATATTTGATGGTACGCTAGCAGCAAAGGTGTGAGACGGAAAGGAAAGAACCATAGCAAAAATGATGAATGTGAAAAACATATTTTTTGATACCAGTCTGATTCTTTTTTTAGTATGGAAATGGTAATTTCTCAGTATGATATCGTTATCCATCATATGCTCCTCATATCCTAGATTTGCTGCTCCTGCAGACCATTTTTCTATGACCTTGTTTCGGTTAATATCTTATTTAAACCATGTTGTACAACTGGTACCACGTTTCTTTACAGCGCTTATTCAAAAGTCACTCTACAAAGAACACTGTCGAAGAAAAAATACATACAATATCTGTAAAATGAGAAATGGATAATCCGGAATGTTTAAGGGGAATCCCAGAATCCCCGTGTCCTCGCATAGGTTAACTCTGCTTTGAGGATATCACGGAAGAATTTCATCTGGATCTCCTCAGAATTTTGAAGATCCATTTTGTTGTATCTGCGGAGAATACGCGAAGCAGCATCAGGACCGATGCCACGGCCCATAAGTGCAAACACCGCATAATTCCCATAGGAGAGAACAATGCTTGCGTTCTTATGCAGTCGGCTTATCTCTTTTATTTGCTCTTTTGTTTTCTCTTTTTTTGTTAAAAGTTTTGCAACCTCCTTATTATATCGTGCTAACGCTGCGATCTTGATGGCACCACATCGAGAGCACAGCGGTTGTTTTCCCATCCGGTTCACGCTTGTCGTCCAGGTATGATGACAGTTAGTACATACTAAGAGGATATCTGTTTCTTCTAGGCGTTTTTTTAATGCTAGAAGAATCGTTTTATCTGCTCGTTGAGGAACCATGAGGCCGCGGGTGGTTTCAAGACCAGAAAGTGCAATAGGGGAAAGTCGTTGGAAATGAATCTTTATTTTTCCATTCTGAATATCGTGGAGTACCTGCTTTGTTTTTTCTACATCCATGCGTTCCCAGATGAGTTTTTCGACCGCTTCATCAAATATCGGTGTTCGTTCGAAAAGCATGAGGAGTTTTCGTATTCCCACGTTTTTGTAATCAAAATCTTTTTGTAACGCACCGAATTTTCTTGCTACGCGGACGAGTTGCCAGCGTAGAAATGTTGAGTTTCGTAGAATCGTCTCAAGGATGTGATCGAGTGATTCTGGCGTTGTCTGAACGAGAATATCTTTTATGCGAGATGCGGGGATGCGGCTAGGAAGCTCAAGAGTGATCCGGTATGCGTCGCTATTGATGCCGACGCTTTCACCAAGAGATTGTGCTAGGAGCGCAGAAATAATTCGTCCTAATGTTTCATTGATTTTTGTCCCAAAACAAGCATTGATTACCATATTTTTTTCTTCTGTTTCTATCGTGATCGTTGTGTCATCAGGAACAATAAACCCTTGTTTTTTTTGATTTGCTATTTGTTCAAGGAACATCTGAAACGAATGTGTATCGCAGGGGTATCCGTGGATCGTTATCCCTTCAGAAACATGCCGGCGGAGTGCACCAACTTCTTTTGCGACCTCAAAGGGAATGGGGATGTCTTCTCCAACCCATGAGGGAACGGTTCCTATTTCTTTGATTGGCGAAACAAGGATGCTGCCTTCATCTCGTTTGACAATCATCCATGATCTTCCACGAAGGATAAATGTTGCTCCTTCAAACCCATAATTTAACACGAAGCTCTCATCGAGTTTCCCGATTTTTGTGCGAGAGCTGATATCGACGATACTATATGATTTCTCATCTGGAATCATCGAGATGTTATCTAAAAAATAGTGTCGTGATTTCGTACGTTTTGAAAGCAGTGATGAATCCATGTCGTCGACCCAGATTGTTCGTTGATTTTGCAGTTGATTCACACTCATTTGAAATAGATCCCAAGAAAGTGTGTGAAATGGATATGATCTGGTGATGATATCAAAGATTTTTTTCCTTTCTATTTGTCCGTATTCAAGAACAATTGAGATTATCTGATTGGATAATACAGACAAAGGGTTTTGCCGCACTGTGAATTGTTCTAACTCCCGGTTGAGAGCTCGTCTTGCAATCACGAGGCTTTCCGCAAGGTCTTCAGGGTTTGTTGTAATGATGATTCCTTTTGATGTTTTGCCTACGCTATGACCGGATCGTCCGATTCTCTGGACAAGGCGTGTTACTTCTCGTGGGGAATTGTACTGGATGACAAAATCTGTGTCTCCGACATCGATTCCAAGTTCAAGTGATGATGTACATATCAGGGATTTTAGTTTTCCTGTTTTAAAATCGTTTTCTGCTACGATGCGAGCGTCTTTAGAAAGGGAGCCATGATGAACCCCGATAGGCAGATGTTCGTTCCAGAGGTGCAATCGAGTGGTAAGAATCTCAGCACCATCTCGTGTGTTAATAAAAAGAAGGGTTGATACATGATCGTCGATGAGTTCTTTGCATCGTCTCAGAGACGCAAAAGAAATAGGTTCTATAGAAAACTGATTCGCAAGCGTGTAATCTTTTGATTCAATGGTTGGTAATTCAACTGTGATGTCTATTTGTTTTGTGACATCGATTTCAAGTACCGATACCTCGCGAAATGCCCCATTTTGCATTCCACCAAGGTACTGGGCAACTTCAGAGGGTAAACCCACTGTGGCGGAAAGACCAACACGTTGAAAACTATGACCTGCATCCTTTGTGAGCTCCTCAAGTCGTTCCAGAGCAACCGCAAGTTGCGCTCCTCGTTCATCATTTGCGAGTTCATGGACTTCATCGATGATCACCCACCTAACGGTCTTCAGATATGTTCGGAGTTTTTTGCCGATGAAAAGAATCTGTAGTGTCTCTGGCGTCGTAATCAGCATATCTGGTGGGCTCTTCGTCTGTTTCACCCGTTCTGCTTGCGGGGTGTCTCCATGGCGAACAGCAATATTCAGTCCCAGTGTTTTTCCCCATTCAAATGTTCTTCGAAGCATATCGCGGTTTAATGCGCGTAAAGGGGTGATATAAAGAATCGTTATCCCTTTTGGTTTTTTAGGTTCAGATTCCTGTGTTTTAACATTTAAGAAACGATGAAAAATCGGGAGAAGCGCAGATTCTGTTTTCCCTAGTCCGGTAGGTGCGATTAATAAAACGTTTTTGCCTTCGAGGATGACGGGGATCGCTTTTTCTTGAGGTTCTGTCGGTTCTGTAATGTTTCTGGAATGCAGAAGATTTTGTATTTGGGGGTTGAAACAATCAAAAACTGAAGTCATCTGTTTCGATGCAATAGTCAGTACTATTTAGCTTTTTTTCTACCGCGAAAAAAAGGGGTATTGGGAAAAAAATTCCCGTGAGTACTATTGTGTCTATCTATTTCTTTTTTAATAAGCAGATTTCCATGGAAGAGACATTGGATGTTCTGCCTTCTTCGTTGGTGACTGCCTCAGTACCAATGTTGATGCTTTTCACGACTAGATTAGTCATGAATCGATTTCGTGTAATCTCCGCTGCATCAACCGCCCGTGTGATTGCGTTCCCGCGTGCTTTCAGGGTGACTTCATCTGACCCGCTTGAGTTGAACTGCGCGATGATTGCGGTCACGTAGTTCATAGGTGGTTTGCTCCCAACGAAGATAACGTTTTCTTCGATTTTTCGGTCATGGATTTTTTTTTCTTTTGGTTCTTTAGGTGTTTCTTCCTTGTTCATACTCTTTTCCTCATTGAGTACAGTTTCACAGCTGTATCACAGTTTTATCGTATTCAAAACGGTTTTTTAACTTATAAACGTTTGCATGCGGTTTTGTAGATGATAAAATAAAGGAAAACTAAGAATCTCTCATTGAAAATCAAAGGTAAATCATCTATTTTGTCGCAGAACCAACCATGGTATTTTCGTTTTTATCCATAGTAATGTGTTGGCTCTTTTTCTTCCTCTGTTTTCTCTTTTTTAATGCTGTCAAGAACATCTATTGCAAGAATTGCGTGTAATGGGATAATCCGGATTGTTCCTTTTCGTTCCTCATGAGTTTCTCCAAGTTCTATTAGGACTCCACCTTCATCGATTCCAAGGGTCGCAAATCCACGGAATATTCCTTCTGTTTCTAGTGCGGTATCACGTCCACCAATGGAAAATATTCGATATCGCGATCCTTCGGTTAATTCCAATTCTTCTTTTTTGTTCATGCGATCACTTCTGTTGTTTTTCTAATAATATTTGGAGATGTTCAACGGATTTACCGTAATTCTCCACCGCCACTTTAATGTGCGCCTCGACAAAGGTCCATGCTTTATGAAAGTTTCCATATCGCAGACGATATGCTTTGCGGTTCTGCTGTGTTATCTCATCGAATATATGGATCTCTTCGAGAATATCAAAACCTTTTAATTTATTGAGATGTCGATATACAGTTGGTTTTGAGGTTTGTATTGTTTGCGCGATTTCTTCGACAAACCATGCTTTCAGGGGATGTTTTAAAAAGAAATCAGCAAAAATCTTGTAGGGGATCGTTGGATCTGAGCCTTTTGATAAGTATCCGATTTGTTCGAAAAACTTTTTGGTAAGTACATCAGGGTCCTCTTCGCCAATAAGCGGCGTATTACTCACTACTTGGATCTCAAACACCATGGGCAAAACCTTCACGACATAGAATACATGATGAATTTATAATATTTGCTTAACTAAGAAAAGAAAGAGGAATAAAAAAGTATAGGTGTACCCTTTATACTTATACGATGGGAAGATATCGTTCGATTTCCCATTTTGTTACCTGCATACGGTATTCAGCCCATTCTTTCTGTTTCACATGTAAGAAATTCTCAAACACTGGTTCGCTTAATGTTTCTTTAACAAATTCGCTTTCGCGCATAATCGATAGAGCATGGCCTAAGCTATCGGGAAGTTGTCCGATTCCATGTTTTTCTCGATCTTTTGAAGAAAGCGCATAAATGTTTTTTTCAACAGGTTCAGGGGGTACTAGTTTATCTTCTATTCCTTTGAGCCCTGCAGCAAGTATCACCGCAAACTGCAGATAAGGATTTCCTGAGAGATCAGGGCTTCGTAATTCACAGCGTGTACTGTTTTTCCGTCCCGATGGTATTCGAATGAGTGCGCTGCGGTTTCGATTCGCCCATGATATATATGTTGGTGCCTCATATCCGGGAACTAGTCTTTTATAGGAATTTACCGTCGGATTAAGTATCGCAGTGATTTCTCGAATATACTTTAGCAATCCTGCAATGTACTGTCGTGCAAGTTTGCTGAGTTGATTGTCAGAATCAGGATCATAAAATGCATTGTTGCCTTCGGTAGTAAAAAGCGATACATGGGTATGCATCCCTGATCCATTTACGCCGAATAGTGGTTTTGGCATGAATGATGCATGAAGATTATGTTTTGTGGCGATAACCTTGGTGATATATTTGAGTGTAATCACACGATCTGCTGTGGTGAGTGCATCTGCATAGCGGAAGTTAATTTCATGTTGGCCGCGTGACACCTCATGATGAGATGTGTACGTTGTTATTCCCATCTCGTCAAGGGCTAGAGAAATGTCTGCACGGACGCCTTCAGCTAGATCACGATGGGAAAGATCAAAATAACCCGCTGAATCATTTGGGGTAAGCGTTGAATTTTCACCATCTTTTTTAAAGAGGAAAAATTCACATTCAGGGCCTGTATTATAGAGATATCCTATATCATGAACTTTTTTTACCATTTTTTCAAGTACGTATTTGGCGTCGCCAAGGAACCGTTTTCCATTTGGTTCGTAGATATCACAGTTGAGTTTAGCGGTTTTTCTCTGCTCGATTGTTTCGGGGAGGATCACGAAACTGTAAGGATCTGGTTTTGCGATTTTGTCTGATTCTTCAATCGTTGCATATCCTGCAATTGATGATGCATCAAAGGGCATACCTTCATCTAATGCTTCTTCAAGTCTGCTTACAGGGATGACGATGTTTTTTGGTGTTCCCAGGATGTCAACGAACTGTAGACGTATGAAAAGAACTTTTTGCTCTCGAACGCGATTTATAAGAGTATTTATGATATCATTTTCTTTTTGTAAAGCCCCATCTGTACTTTTACATTCATCTTCCATATTGATGCCTCCTTGACTGAAAAATAGACTGTAGTGTCTACGAAAACGTATCAAAATCACTGTATTAAACGTTACGCAAGAAAAAATATTTTATCAAAAAAATATGAGAAAAATTAAAAAATACAGAAAAAAAAGAAAAATGGCTGATGTTAGCCATTCAGGATTTTTGCGACTTCCTTTGTATCAACATCGGTGATGTAAGGTATACCGCTGATATCTGCTGCTTCCTTGGTTAACGACGCGATATCATCCCGAGATATATAATCTAAAGTAAACTTTCGGCATCCTGCCATGATCTGTCGTAAGCCTTGATGTAATCGCTCCATATATGTATAGAGACCCATGGCACCAGTAGGAAGTTTGTCAAAGTCTTTTCCTAGTTTTTGTTTTAAAACGGTTGCGGTAACAAAAATATCTTCAGGCGTGTTTCCGAATCGTTCTATATAGACGGGAACTGCCCCTTCATTTATTTTTTTACCAATGGTTTTTCCAACCATAGCCGCAGCAAGTGGTCCTCTTGCCATCCCAATCAGTTTGAAGTATGGTGCACCAAGCGCAAGTCCTTTGAGGATTTGATCTTCGAACGTGAACCCACCCGCAATTGCGATATCAGGAACATATTCTCCTTTCTTTGCGAGTTTATCAACGTAATTATACAGCATCGAATGTAATTCTACCTGTGGGATACCCCATTCATTCATCATCCGCCAGGGGCTCATCCCAGTGCCACCACCGGCAGCATCAACCGTAAGAAGATCGATTTTTGCTTTTGAAGCATATTTTACCGCTTGTGCAAGGGCATATGGTCGATAGGCACCAGTTTTTAAGAAAACCCTTTTGGCACCATAATCGCGGAGTTCTTTCACACGTTTCAAAAATGCATCCTCAGTCACCATACCAACGCGAGAATGCCGTTCAAATTCGCGGAAACTTCCTTTTTCAAATGAAGCAATCACATTTTTGTCCATCGGGTCGGGGAGAACAACATATCCTCGTTTTTTCAACTCTTGCGCACGCTTGAGTTCTTTGATTTTTACTTCCCCACCAATATTTTTCGCGCCTTGTCCCCATTTCAACTCAACTGCATCTACATCAAGTTCATCGATTGCATATTCATGGACGCCAAGGTTTGTATCCTCCACATTTGCTTGAACGATCACTGCACCAAAACCATCCCGTTGCCATTTTTTGTAGAGCTTGACTCGCCATTCAAGATCCGGGGAATGTTTTACTTTTCCTTTCACAAATTCCGCATCAGGATCCATACCGCAGACATTCTCACCAATAGTAAGAGGAATGCCTGATATAGCGGCACCGATCGCTAGACCTTCCCAGTTGTTTTTTGCGACAAAGGTTGAGCCTAGACCCGGGATAATTATGGGCATTTTCACTTTGAGTGGTTTTTCTTTACATACGGTTCGTTCGAGATCCACATTTGAAAAAATAGCGCGTTCACTATCAGCTTCAATCCCCCAGGCACCAACCACGCCACCAAGGATCGTGAAATGCGATAAATCCACCGGGTAGACTTTTTCGCAAGCCGAGGTGATGATCCCAAAGGGTTGTGGATAAATCACTTCATGACCACGATACGCTGATTTTCCGATCTCACACATGCCGATACAACCATCGACACAGGTTACACACATACCGCTCAGTGCGTTAATGGCTCCTTCTGTTCTGTTTTTACTTAGCGTTGCCGCAGATGCATTTATTCTTGTTAATGACATATTTTTGCCTCCATTTCTTTTATTTTTTAATTATTTCTTTCTTGTTGTTTTTCCTTCCAAGTTCTTCGTAACACCATCCGCATGTTTCAAGGAAACACATCTTATTGTCTTCTTCCTTGAGACATACAGGTTGTACATTTACACAGGCGTTACATAAATCAGTATCCGCAGCAGGTCCCTGACAGCGGAGCTCACATGCAGGACAGATATAAAGACATCCTCCGCAGGTTCGGCAGACATCAGATTTTTTGTCAAACGGGGTCGTAATCTTTCTGTTTTTTCCGCGGTTGACAAACCCGATTGCTTTTGCCATCATCTGTTCCTCACACATTCGGACACAAAGTCCACAGAGGATACAATCATTGGTTTTATCAACCTTGAATCGCACCTGTTTGACTTCCATAGCTGATGCAAGATCCTGAACGGTTTTTGAGGACGGACACATCGCAACTAATAGTTCTACAAGCATTTTTCGCGCCGAAACGACGCGTTGAGAGTTCGTCCGAATGTTCAACCCTGTTTCTGCAGGATATGTGCATGAGGAAACTAGTTTTGCATTTTCTCCTTTGCCGATTTCGACGACACACAACCGACATGCACCATATGATGAGAGACCATCGTGGTCGCATAAGGTAGGAATTTCTATCCCATAAAACCGCGCAGCATCTAAAACCGTTGATCCTTCTTCCACTTGTACAGGGATTCCATCAATCGTCATCTCAATCATCAAGACGCCTCCACAGGTTTCTCTTCTCGAATTTTTTCTTGGAGTTCAATTTCTAGATCACAGCGCAGACATCGTTTCGCTTCTTTCATCGCAAGGTTTTTTGTATATCCGATTTCTACTTCGTCAAAATTTCCTTTTCGTTCATTTGGTGGTAACGCTTTTTGTCGCACCATCTTATATTGTACAGGTTCTGCTTCAGGATCAAAAAAGGTGTCAATTTTTTTATGCTCTCTCCAAATATAGGTACGATTTCGGTCCTTTGTCAAGTATTGATCAATCGTTACCGCAGCGTGTTCTCCTGCGGCTATAGCATTAATGACTGTTGCTGGACCAGAAGCTACATCGCCACCAGAAAAAATACCCGGAATACTTGTGCGTCCGTGTTTATCACAGTGTATTGTTCCATCTCGGTTTATTTCAACATCAAGACCTGTGAATAACCCTGAGACATCAGAAAACTCACCAATCGCAGGAATCAATATATCAGCATCAACGAAAAAGTTACTATCAGGAACGGGAACGGGTTTCTGCCGTCCCTCGTTATCAAATTCACCAGGCTGCATTTTTATGCATTCGATACTTTTTACTTTTCCTTTTTCACCAAATATTTTTTCTGGTGCGATTAAGAATTTGATTATGACGCCTTCGTGTTCTGCAGCCTCAACTTCTTCTTTATACGCAGGCATTTCTCGTCGGGTTCTTCGATAGAGAATCGTCACTTCCTTTGCACCCATTCTAAGCATGGTTCTTGCCGCATCTACCGCTGAGTTTCCTCCGCCGATAACAACAACTTTTTTTCCGGCTGGTGATGTCACGGGTTTGTCAAGGTTTATGTCGGTGAGTAAATCCACGGCTTGTATCACGTTTTCTAGGTTTTCTCCAGGGATACCGAGATTTCGATCACCGTACATGCCTACTGCAACAAAGAATGCTTGATATCCTTGTGACCAGAGTTGAGAAAATGTGATATCTTTTCCAACTTGGGTGTTGAGTCGAATATCAACACCAAGTTTTTTGATATTATCAATCTCCCTTTGTAAAATATTTTTCGGTAATCGATATTCAGGGATGGCAACCGCCATCATTCCACCGGCAACCGGTAATTTTTCGAAAACAGTTGTTTGATATCCTAATCGGGAAAGGAAATACGCGCAACTCAATCCTGCAGGTCCAGCTCCGATTATGGCAACTTTAAACGGCATGGTATGTTTTGGTGTCTGTGCCTTGGGGTAGGTGATGTCGTTTTCTACGTAATCACCGATAAATCGTTTCATTGATCGTATTGCAATTGGCTCATCCATCTGGTTGCGACGGCATTTTAGCATACATTGATGATCGCAGATACGTCCGCAAACTGATGGAAACGGATTGGTGTCAAGAGCAAGAGCTAGCGCTTCAGTGAAACGTCCCTCCCCTATAAGTGAGATATATCCGGGGGCATTCATACCTGCAGGACACGCATTCTGGCAAGGCGAGATATACAGGTCGCGGCAGACGCCAGCTGGACATTTGCGGTCCATGATGTGGGTTTCGTATTCATCGCGGAAATATGCTATCGTGGAAAGCACGGGGTTTGCAGCGGTTTGTCCAAGACCACACATTGATGTGTCTTTGACTGTTGTTGCAAGTTCTTGAAGTAGTTCGATATCACCATCTTTTCCTTGACCCTTTGTGATATCGGTAATTATCTCTGCCATGCGTTTGGTTCCTTCACGGCATGAAAGACATTTTCCGCAGGATTCATCTTGAAGAAATTCTAAGAAATAACGTGCAACATCAACCATGCAGGTGTCTTCATCCATGACGACCATTCCACCAGATCCCATGATGGATCCTGCTTCTTTGAGTTTCTCGTAATCAATCGGTGTTTCTAATAGTTCTTTTGGGATACAACCTCCAGAAGGACCACCGGTTTGGACTGCTTTGAAGGATTTTCCTTCAGGGATACCGCCTCCAATACCATAAATCATTTCTTTTAGTGTGATACCCATTGGGACTTCAACTAGACCAGTGTTGTTGATTTTTCCTACAAGTGAAAAAATCTTTGTGCCTTTGCTTTTTTCGGTTCCGATATGTGCATACCATTGTGATCCTTTGTTGATGATGTGCGGTATGTTCGCCCAGGTTTCCACGTTGTTGATATTTGTGGGTTTTCCCCAGAGTCCTTTTTGGGTGGGAAACGGTGGTCGTTGTCTGGGTTCACCTTTTTTTCCCTCTACCGAGGCAATTAATGCGGTTTCTTCACCGCAAACAAACGCACCTGCACCTCGTACAATCGTGATGTCAAAATCAAACGATGAATTGAGGATGTTTATTCCGAGCAGTCCGTATTGTTGTGCCTGTGAAATTGCATTTTTCATTGTTTGTACAGCAATCGGATATTCATCACGAACGTAGATCACACCGTGATTTGCACCAATGGCATAGGCGCCGATGAGCATTCCTTCAAGGACGCTAAAGGGATTTCCTTCTATGAGACTTCGATCCATGTAAGCCCCAGGGTCACCTTCATCTGCATTACAGATAATGTATTTTGGAGTTTTTTTAGCGTTTCTACAGGATTCCCATTTCAGCCCAGTGGGAAACCCTGCGCCACCTCGTCCGCGTAAACCTGATTTTTTTATTTCATCAATAATTTTTTCAGGAGTCATGCTAGTGAGTGCTTTGGCTGCTGCCGTGTATCCACCAATGGTAATGTAGTCCTCTATTTTATATGGATCAAGTACCCCATTGTCTGCAAATACGATCCGTTCTTGTCCTTTGTAGAATGGTACATCTTTTTCATAGGTGATTTTCTTCCCGCTGAGAGGATCAATATAGAGTAATCGATCAATTATTTTTCCGGAACAAATCGTATCTGAAATGATATCTTTTACATCTTGTGTTTTGACTTGTTTGTAAAAAATTCCTTTTGGATGAATCACAACAATGGGCCCTTTTTCACAAAAACCATGACAACCAGTAACTTTTACGTCAACAGTGTTTCCAAGATTTTTCTTTTTTAATTCTCGTTTAAATGCAGAGATTACTTTATCACAGCCAGATGCATGACAGCCGGTTCCACCGCAGATTGTTATAAGTGTTTTTCCTTTTCGTTTGTTTTGTGTCAGGGTTTCTTTGATTTGCTTCAGATCGGAAACGGTTTTTATTTTTTTCATGTTCCTTACCTGGCCTAATTGATGATCTTCATTTCTTTTTCTTTGAATATTTTTTTAATGTTGATGCAACTTTTTTTGTGTTCATCTGTCCATGATATTTTCCATCAACGACGACTAACGGTCCTAAGGCACATGCGCCAAGGCAGCGGACTGTTTCAAGAGTAAAGTGCTTATCAGGTGTGGTTTCATCAACATCAATGTGTAATTGATTTTGTAGTTCCTGTAAAACTTTTGGTCCGCCTCGGACATGGCAAGCAGTTCCACAACAAGCAGTCACGACATGTTTGCCCCGGGGTTTCAAACTAAATGATTTGTAAAATGTCGCTAGACTATACACATCGATGAGTGGGATGTCAAGTTTTTCAGAAACATATTTTAGTGTTTCACAGGGAAGCCATCTATCCTCTGCCTGTATATCTTGTAATATTGGGATCAATTCAGATTTTTTATAGCCGTGTTTCTTGAGTATATTGTCGATATTCGCCATTCTGAAAACCTTCCCCCTTGTTGGTAATCGGAATCATGAATACATTTTAATACCTTGCGATAAATCTTAATAAAAATTAATAAAAACGATGAATACATATATATTGGGACGATCCGACCTTTAAAGGCATTGTACTAAAGTTTTAATAATAAATGACGATACGGACCACGAATATTACGGAGGCAACAGTTATGGATGAAAACGTAAAAACATTCATGGAAAAAGTTATTGAGAAAAATCCCGGTGAAAAAGAGTTTCATCAGGCAGTTCAGGAAGTTAGTGAAAGTATCATGCCTTTTATCGAGAAAAATCCGAAATATAAAAAAGCTAAGATTCTGGAACGTTTGGTTGAACCGGAACGAGCAGTTACGTTTCGCGTAGCTTGGGTAGACGACAAAGGAGAAATTCAAGTAAATCGCGGGTATCGTATTGAATTCAGTAGCGCTATTGGTCCGTATAAAGGTGGTCTTCGATTCCATCCAAGTGTGAATCTCAGTATCTTAAAATTCCTTGGTTTTGAACAGATTTTTAAAAACAGCCTTACTGGGCTACCTATGGGTGGTGGAAAAGGTGGTTCTGATTTCAACCCTCGTGGAAAATCAGATATGGAGATCATGCGATTCTGCCAGTCCTTCATGATGGAGTTATTTAGACATATCGGACCTAACACAGATGTCCCTGCAGGTGATATCGGTGTCGGAGGTCGTGAGATTGGATATCTATTTGGGATGTATAAGAAACTGCGCAATGAATTTACCGGTGTTTTGACTGGAAAGGGAATCAACTGGGGCGGCAGTCTTATCAGGCCAGAGGCAACTGGTTTTGGTGGAGTGTATTTTGCTTCAGAGATGTTGAAACTGAAAAACGATAGTTTCAAAGGTAAAACCGTCGCGCTTTCAGGGTTTGGAAATGTCGCATGGGGCTCTGCTATTAAAATCAATGAGCTTGGTGGAAAGGTCGTAACATTGTCTGGTCCAGATGGATGCATCTACGATAAAGATGGTATTAAAGCAGAAAAAATTGAGTACATGCTTGAGATGCGTGCCTCAAATAATGATCGAGTTGAAGATTACGCAAAGAAATTCGGTGTACCGTTCTATGCTGGGAAAAGACCTTGGGATGTGAAATGTGATATCGCAATGCCTTGTGCTACGCAAAACGAACTTGATCTTAATGATGCAAAGACTCTCATTAAAAATGGTTGTATCCTCGTTGCTGAGGTATCAAACATGGGTTGCACTATTGACGCAGCAAAACTACTTACCGAAAAAATCATGTACGCTCCTGGAAAAGCTGTGAACGCTGGTGGTGTTGCAGTGTCTGGTCTTGAAATGTCACAGAACAGTATGAGATTGAACTGGACCATCGAAGAAGTGGATAAGCAGCTTCATCAGATCATGAAAAATATTCATGATGCCAGTGTAAGATACGGTCGAGTGTCAAAAGATAAAGTTGATTATATTAAAGGAGCAAATATCGCAGGATTTGTAAAAGTCGCTGATGCGATGCTTGATCAAGGAATCGTGTAACCTGTAATACACGAACCTTATTTTCCCTTTTTTTTATAATTTTTTAGTTTGCTCAATAAAAAAATTCTAATACTGAATGTTGTTTGATTGTTTTGTAGAGTTGTATTTGATAGTGTGACAAACATGAAAGATGATGATTTCGGGTTTCGAAGTGCACGCATGAAAGAAGATTTTGAAGATAATTATGAGCTGAGAAGTCAAATCTATCATACGTTGATGCCGTACCGTGTAAAAGAAATCCTTATTGTCTCAAGTTTGTATGATGCTTTTACCATTCAGGAAGAAGGTTTAATCGCTGAACTCGTCATCGGGCAATACCAACATCTTCTTCTCAGTGCTCCTCCGCGAGTGACTCGTGTCTCCTCTGGTGAAAAAGCGTTTTTAAAAATAAAGGAACATCGATATGATCTGATTATAACCATGGCAAAAAACATTGGGATGGATCCTTTTGAATTTGGGAAAAAAATAAAGAAAATGCATCCAGACATTCCCATTATTCTTTTAGCTACTGATCGAGCAGATATCAATCAATTCCAGGATCAAAACACTACTGGCGAGGGAATCGACAAGATTTTTGCTTGGACAGGGGATCCTACATTGTTTCTTGCGATTATCAAATATGTCGAAGATAGCGTAAATGTTCGTTATGACACGGTAAATGGTAATGTTCGTGTAGTTATTATGGTTGAGGATTCCATTTATTATTATTCGATGTTTCTGCCGATTTTGTATACTGAAATTGTGCAGCAGACTCGTCGTTCACTTTCTGAGGATCTTAATGAGATGCAGCGTCAGTTGCGGAGAAGGGCTCGACCAAAAATACTTATTGCGGAAACATTTGAAGAAGCATTGTATTATTATAAAAAATATAAAGACTATATATTAGGGGTGATTTCTGATGTTGCATTTAAACAAGATGAAAAGATGAATCCAAACGCGGGATATGAACTTCTTAGTTTCATTCGAAAAGAATCGATTCATCTTCCGTTGTTGATGGAGTCATCAGAGCAGGAAAACCTGGAAAAAGCAGAAATTCTTGATGCCTATTTTTTAAACAAATTCTCACCAACGCTTGTACAAGATTTCCAGCATTTTTTGCTTTCTCATCTTGGGTTTGGAGATTTTGTTTTTCTGTTACCTAAAGACGAAAAATTTGAAAAGAAAAAATTATTTGAACGGGGAATAGAAAATATCCATGTGCAAACAACAGAGATAGCCCGTGTATCAAATATGAAAGAATTCGAAGAAATCGTACAAAAAGTACCCTTGGAATCTATCCGTTTTCATTCAGAGCGGAATCATTTTTCAAACTGGTTGATGGCACGTTGTGAATTTGATCTTGCTAAAGAGCTTCGTCCGAAAAAAGTATCTGATTTCTCCGATCTTACAGTTGTTCGTGATTATCTGATTACGGTATTCAACGATACTCGAAGAAGTAAACAGCGTGGGGTAATCACTGATTTCTCTGAACAAAAATTTGAGTTTGATTCATCGTTTACACGACTTCGTGGTGATTCCCTTGGTGGAAAAGGACGAGGACTTGCGTTTATGAGAGCGTTACTTACGCGATATAAAATTGAAGAAAAATACAAAAATATTCGTATAAAAGTCCCAAATACGGTGGTTGTTGGAACTCTTGAATTTGATCGATTTATCACAGAAAATAATCTGTATCGTTTTTTCAAAAATGAAAATGTGTCTGATGTTGAGATCACTAAGTCATTTCTTGAATGTGATATATGTGATGAGTTACAGCAGAATCTTAGGACAATTTTACAACATTTCAAGACGCCTCTTGCAGTACGATCATCTAGTTTGCTTGAAGACTATCAGAACCATCCTTTTGCGGGGATGTATTCAACCTATCTTCTCCCTAACATTCATGAAGACGATGAAATTCGGTTAAATCAATTGTGTCAAGCGATCAAACTTGTGTATGCTTCTGTGTTTTTGAAAGAACCAAAAGCATATGCGGAATCGCTTTCTCTTAAGATCGAAGAAGAAAAAATGGCGGTGATCATTCAGGAGCTTGCCGGGGAAAATCATAATGGTAATTTTTATCCTACGTTTTCTGGTGTTGCGAAATCTTATAATTTTTATCCTATTTCTCATCAGACTGCAGAAGATGGAATTGTTAATATTGCGGTTGGTCTTGGGAAAACTGTTGTTGGTGGAGAAAAAGTTTTTCGTTTTTGTCCGCGTTATCCAGGTATCAACCCTGATTTTTCAACCCCAGAGCTTGCTCTTGAACATTCGCAGCGAGAGTTATATGTGTTAGATATGTCAAAAAAAGATATTGATTTTTCTGTAGATCATTCAAGCACATTAAAGAAACTTACCCTTAATGATATTATACAGGATGGTTCCCTTGATCTGGTGGCAAGTATGTATGATCGTAACGATGGAATGATACGCGATGGTCTATCTGATGAGGGGTTCCCTTTGATTACCTTTGCGGGTATTTTGAAATACGATGCTTTTCCTCTTGCGCCGTTGCTGCAAGATCTTCTCGCAATCGGACAAAAAGGAATGGGCTGTCCCGTAGAATTTGAATTTGCGATGAAGATTGACAGCGAGATGAAGCAGCCTCCTACGTTTACAATTCTGCAGATACGTCCTTTTGTTATTTCCCAGGAGCAGTTTGATATTGGGTGGGATCAGCGGATCCATAAACAGGTGTTTATCCGCTCGGATAAAGCGTTGGGAAACGGCATGATTCACACTATTCAGGATATTGTATATGTTCCTGCTGAGCATTTTGATTCTTCAAAAACCATGGAGATTGCAGAGGAAATCGGTCTGATTAATAAACAACTGATTTTGACACAATCACCGTATCTTTTAATTGGACCCGGTCGATGGGGAACCCAGGATAGATGGCTTGGTATACCGGTTCGATGGGGGCAGATATCAGGGGCTCGTGTGATCATCGAAACAGCGTTGGAACATTTCAATATCAAACCTTCTCAAGGAACGCATTTTTTCCAGAATATTACAAGTCGAGGTATAGGATACATTGATATTCCGCTTCATGCTGAAGAGTGTTTTGTTGATTGGGATTGGTTAAAAAATCAGAAAACACAGAAAAAATTTCGGTTTGTGCATCATCTGCGTCTCCGTGCTCCATTACATGTGAAACTCGATGGAAGAAGCGGACGTGCTTTGATTATGAAACCGGATAAATGATGTTTTGTTGTTTTCTTAAGATTGACATCGTGATAGTAAGGCTCTTATAGAGACAATAATTGCAGGTATAACCATATTCTCCTGGGAGATTATTTATTAACCTGTGATAGTTCATGGAGCGACTCAGTATTTCTTTAAACGAAAAATCCGTAAACATTCTTAAAAAATATCAGGAAAAATACGATACATCTCAAGCAGATATCATACGACGAGCACTGAATTATTTAGAAACAATGGAAAAAGTTACAGAAAAAACTTCGTTAGAAAACATCGTATCATTCGCAGAATTACTCGCAGATAGGGAACATTTGATCATCGATATCGCTCATTGGAAATCGTTTTTTATTGAGATCGGTGAAGGATCAAAAAAATTCTGGGACGATGTATATAAAATAGGGGATTTTCACCGAAAAGAATATGCGGATAGAGGTTTGCTGGAACCAGAAAAAATTTTAAAATTTATGGAAAAAACAAACTGGTTCACGTTAAAACAGGATTCAAAAAATACTTTCACATTGGTTCTAGCTGTTTCGGAATCAGCAAAATTCATTAAAACGTTTTTTGAAGGGTTTTTCAGTAATTATCAAAAAAAGGTGAGCATCCAAGAAGAGTATATGAAAATTAGAATTAATTTTCCCACATAGGCAACAGGTATACAAACTAGTATCATAAACTATTAAAGAACCATGGAAAATATAGACTACAAAAAAATCTTTGATGTGTTCCCATGTATAAAATTATAGAAAAAAAGGTTTTATCTGAAAACGTTAAACAAATGACTATACAAGCACCCTTGGTGGCAGGTAAGGCACAACCAGGTCAATTTATCATTCTTCGAATCGATGAAAAAGGAGAGCGCATTCCACTTACAATTGCTGATTTTGATCGCAAGAGCGGAACCATCACTATCATCTTTTTAGAAGTAGGTAAAACAACACAACAGTTAGGAACACTCAATGTTGGTGATGTGATAGAGAATTTTGTCGGACCGCTTGGTATGCCTTCTGAGGTAAAAAAATATGGGACTGTTGTGTGTATCGGTGGGGGGGTTGGAATCGCCCCGTTGTATCCCGTAGTAAAAGCGCTTCGGGAAGCAGGTAATTATGTTATTTCTATTCTTGGTGCAAAAACACAAAATCTTCTTATTTTAGAAAAGGAAATCCAATTATATAGCAATGAATTCTACATTACTACTGATGATGGTTCTAAGGGTCAGAAGGGTTTTGTCAGTGACGTTCTTAAACAGGTCATTGATAAAAAAGGCACCATCAACATGGTTATGGCAATTGGTCCTATTATCATGATGAAAGTGGTTTCTGATGTGACAAGAAAATATAATATTAAAACCCTGGTGAGTCTGAACCCGATTATGATTGATGGGACAGGTATGTGTGGTGGATGCCGGGTTTCCGTTGATGGAAAAACAAAATTTGCCTGTGTCGATGGTCCTGAGTTTGATGGTCTTAAGGTTGATTATGATAATTTAATGTTACGTAATCGCAGGTTTGTTCATGAAGAAGGAGCCGCATGTAAACTAGTTGGTGTTGTACAATGAGTGTTCGGAAAACGAAATACGAAATGCCTGAACAGGATCCAAAAGAACGTATCCACAATTTCAAAGAAGTACCGTATGGTTATAGCAAAGAGACAGCGATTGAAGAAGCGAAACGATGTCTGCAATGCAAGAATAAACCGTGTATGAAAGGATGCCCTGTTGAAATTGACATTCCTGGGTTTATCAGTTGTATCGCTTCGGGTGATTTTGAGAAAGCTGCAGAAGTCATCAAAGCTAAAAATAATCTTCCAGCGGTTTCTGGTCGTGTGTGTCCCTATGAGAGTCAGTGTGAAGGAGAATGCACCATAAAAAAGATAGGGGAACCGGTTGGTATAGGGAGATTGGAACGATTTATCGCAGATTACGAGCGGGTGAAAGGAGCGAAAATTCCGCAAAAGGTAACATCATCAGAAAAAAAGGTTGCGGTTGTTGGTGCTGGCCCAGCAGGACTTACTTGTGCGGGGGATCTTGCGAAGATGGGGCATACGGTCACAGTCTTTGAGGCATTACATGGTCCTGGTGGGGTTCTTATGTATGGTATCCCTGAGTTTCGTCTACCGAAAAAAATCGTGAACGCCGAGGTTGATTACATCAAAAAACTTGGTGTTGATATCCGTTATGATATGGTTATAGGAAAAACCATTACTGTTGAAGAACTGTTCAAAGAGTATGATGCTGTGTTTGTTGGGACTGGTGCGGGTCTCCCGAATTGGTTAAATATCCCCGGGGAGAACCTTGATGGTGTCTATTCTGCAAACGAGTTTCTGACACGTATCAATCTGATGAGGGCTTACGAATTTCCTACGTATGATACACCGATTAAGATGGGTAAAATTGTGGCAACGTTTGGTGCGGGAAATGTCGCAATGGATTGTGCAAGGACCGCACTTCGTCTTGGCGCAGAGAAATCATATATTTTATATCGACGAACAGAGGCGGAGATGCCTGCGCGTATCGAAGAAATCCATCATGCAAAACAAGAAGGAGTTGAATTTAAGTTATTGACGAATCCGTTGCGTTTTATCGGGGATGTTCAGGGTCATCTTGTTGAGGTTGAATATCAAAAAATGCAGTTGGGGGAACCTGATGATTCTGGGAGAAGACGACCTGTTCCGATTCCTGGTTCTGAAGAAAAAATCCATATTGATACCGCCCTTATTGCGATTGGTCAAAGTCCAAATCCGCTAATCCCTAAATCGATGAAAGGATTAACTCTGGGAAAACATGGAAATATTGTGACTGATGACGATGGAAAAACATCCATTCCTGGTTTGTTTGCTGGTGGCGATATTGCAACTGGTGCAGCCACTGTGATCTTGGCCATGGGCGCAGGGAAACGTGCGGCACGAACAATCGATGCTTATGTGAAAGCAAAAAAATAATATTTTTTACAAAAACAAAAGAGAGACAAATCAAGAGAGACAAATCTTCAGATAAAATTTCCTCTATTTTACAGGTTATTCTTCTCAGTTGAATGTAATGATGAGGGGAATAATTGAAGAAACTAAGTATAGTTAATGGAAAAAACGTCACAATACTAAGAGCAAACATTTAAATAAAACTATTCTTTTAATATGTTTGGAACGGTGAATAACGTATGGGAAAGAGATTTAAGCATCGAGGAACAACTCTTGGTATCGTGATACTGATGTTATGTTTGTCAACAATGTTCACTATCAGAGTAGAAAGTCGTCCTACGCTTCAGGAAGAAAGTCCATTGGAATATGAGAGTCATACCTTTCCGCCACCTCCAATTGAGCCTGGATGGATGCGTCCAACTGGGTACAATGACCCTGAGAACGCCTGGATAGATGAAACAAAGGCGTTCGATGGCTATGTGGCGACAAAAGCAGGATGCAAAATAACAGAACTCTTCGCCAGATGGACACCGTGGCTGGAACTTACTCTTTCTTCGCAGATCATCTGCAATAAAATCCGGTTTTACGCCTGGTACGATGACCTACACTGTAATATGATTCACTTCGATCTTTACTATAGCGGAGACTGGCATCACATGTACGAAGGGGGCTACACGGATAGGGAATGGGTGAATTATTCGTTTGGCACGATATCGGGAGTTACTAAAGCCCGGGTGAGTTTTCATGTAAACCGTCTGTTGTGGGATTATGTTGTCGCGGATCTTCATGAGTTCCAATTCTTTGGGTATTGTTAAATTCCAAAAAAGGATAATTGACGAGAAAAGACGACTACTTTTTTTCCTTCCGTTTCTCTGCCGCTTTGATAAGTCCATCAAATAATGGCGCGGGTTTCATAGGACGTGATTTAAACTCAGGATGCGCCTGGGTTCCTACAAAATAGGGGTGTGTAGGAAGCTCCATGAACTCCATGAGTATGCCATCTGGTGATCGTCCAGAAAACACGAGTCCATATTCTTCTAAGGTTGTTACGTATTCAGGGTTTACTTCATATCGATGGCGATGGCGTTCTGATACTTTTTCTTCTCCGTAGAGTTTATAGATAAGCGTACCTTTTTTGAGGATTGCAGGATACGCGCCAAGTCGCATCGTCGCCCCATATCGGGACTCGTTGATGATTTTTACCTGCTCCGGTATGAAATCGATCACGGGATGAGCTGCTTTTTTATCAAATTCACGGGAATTTGCATCTTTTATGTCGCAGATGTTTCGGGCGTATTCTACAACCGCAAGCTGCATCCCAAGGCAAAGACCTAGAAATGGTAGGTTATGTTCTCGTGCATATTGGATAGTTGCTATTTTTCCTTCGATTCCTGAGGAGCCAAAACCTCCTGGGACAATAATTCCGTCATAGGCATTAAGCGAGATAATCTTCTTTGGGTGTTTTTCAAAGAGTTTGGAATCAATCCATTGGACATCCGGGCGTAAATTGTTATTCCACGCAGCATGTCTCACTGCTTCAATCACAGAGATATACGAGTCTGAGAGTTTGAACGCCCCGATATCGAAGTATTTGCCTACGATCCCTATTTTTATTTTTTTATCAAATTTTGCAATCTTGGTGAGATACGCTTTCCAGGTTCTCAGTTCTTGTTCTTCTTTTCGCAACCCAAGTTTATGCAGTATTTTTTTGCACAGTTGTTGTTCTTCAAAGAGTAATGTTACTCCATACACGTTTTGGATATTGGAGTCTGAAATGACTTCGTCTTCGTGCATGTTGCAGAATAAAGCGATTTTTTCTTTGCGGACATCATCAAGGGGTTTTTCTGATCGCGTGATGATAAAATCAGGTTGGATACCAATCTCTCTTAAAAGTTTCACGGAATGTTGTGTTGGTTTGGTTTTCGCTTCACCTAATGCAGCAAGCACCGGGACATAGGTCACATGTACGTAGATTATTTTTTCGTCTTCGAGTTTCATCTGTCGAACAGCTTCAAGGAATAACACGTTTTCATAGTCGCCGACAGTTCCTCCGATTTCGACTAGGAGAAAATCTGGTTTTGCTTCAGCTGCAGCTGTTCGAATTCTTCGTTTGATCTCATCGGTGACATGAGGAATCGGCTGTACTGTTTTTCCAAGGTACTCTCCTTTGCGTTCTTTTTCTATTACGACGCTGAATACTTGGCCGGTGGTGATGTTGTGACTTTTTGGGATGTTGATATCTAAAAATCGTTCATAGTGGCCTAGGTCTTGATCTATTTCTCCGCCGTCTTCTGTTACCCAGACTTCACCATGTTCCGTTGGACGTAGGGTACCGGCATCAAAATTTATGTACGGGTCGATCTTCATCGCAGTGACACGATATCCATGTAACTGTAGAATCTTTCCTATAGAAGCTGTTGTTATTCCTTTTCCTAATCCGGAAATAACGCCTCCCGTGACAATAATATAATTGACCATAAATATCAACGGGACTAGGGAATACATATAGTGATTTAAATGATTTTGGTTTTTATTTTGTCATATCGAGTATTGCTGAAAAATGACGGCAGTGATACTAAGAGAAACAAAAAAAATGCAAAGAACCTAAGTTTTGTTCATCACCTTAAAAAAACATGTGCTAATGTAGTATGGCAAAGAATACTACACCAAAACCAAACCAGGTGATGGTGAGATAGAAAAACCATGCGATAGTGACATTGAATACGAGTCCTAGTACTATGACGATCCATGGTAAAATAAGGAGAATAAATGTTGTTAATAGTGTTCGTGTTGTTTCAGAGAGGTTCATTTCCATAGGACATCAAATCAATTAGTTCTTTATGTGGGTTGTCCCCAATATTAAACATCAATTATTTAAGGTTATCTTATCTGGAGAAATATTGGAACGGTGGTTTTACGAAAACAGACGCTATCAAACCAATAGCATTTGATTATTTTTTATATGTCTCTCTTGACTCAAATTAATATCTATAAATCTTATCGTGGCGATCATAATCTTCAATGATTACTGTTTTCGAAGATTCATCCACTGAAAACAACATAACAAAATTGCTATCAACATGAACTCGTTTTAAATGTTGAAGAGGTTTTTTGAGATTCTTATAATGTTGTGGATTTTCACATATTTCATTGATCTTCTTATGAATAATTTCTACTTGTTTGGGATTTTTCTTTGCAAGTTTGAAGATAATGGTTTCCACGGATTTTCTTACAAGTAATTTATACCTTCTTGTCCAATCCGAAATGTTTCCTAAAATCTTTTATCTCAATAGTTTTTTCTTTCTGGCGTTTCTTCATTTTTTTAATATATTCGGGTCGGAGTTCCGGTTCGAGAAGTTCTTTTTCATATTGTTGTGCCATTATATCGATCGCTTGGCTCTTATCTTTAAGGCCATATTTTGCTTTAAGGATGTTTAAAATTCTATTTGTATTTTCATCGATATTTATAATCGCCTGAACCATTAATTTCACCTTAATATAGTATTAATACGGCATGAATATAAATATTTTTCCATCGTACTATAAAAAACGGTTCAAATCATAAATTCATTCCAACAGAAGAAACCAATCACGATTCCTTGATTTTTTGTTGTTGATACTTAGTCGAAATCATAGTATTTGTGATAAAATTCTTCAATTTCATGTTCAGAAGGAATCTTAAAGCTACTCCAAAGGTGTATTACTTCTTGTAATTGGTCTTCTCCGTCTTGTCCTTTGAATAAATCTTCAAGGAATATTGTGCGTTCTCTTTTGTCTCGTTCTATGAATGCAAGGTATTCTTTTGCTGTATAGTAGTTAAGTGGATTGTATCGTTTCCCGAAATTCTTCATCCCAAAATCTTGTTCAAGTTCGCTTGGTTGAGGAATCAAATACCCAAAGACTGGGTGTTTGATCCAGTGTTTGATCTTTTTATGTTCCACGAGATCGATGAGCTGTTTGGAATCTGCGACTGGTATTTTTTCTCCTAGGCCTTTGTAGACTATTTCGCCGATTTCGTTGCGTGATATTTCATTTGTCTCAAGGTTTTGTTTTGGAATATAGTTTCCTGATTCATCTTGTTTTCTGCGTTGTTTGCCTTCAAGGTCGTATTCTCCGACAAAACCTGCGTTTGAGATAAAAAACACGAGTTTTTCTTTGAGATCTAGCCCAAGATCTGTATACATCTTTAGTTTCATGAGTGCTTGTTGTGATTGTTCTCGTGCCATGAAATCTGTGGCAGCATATGAACGAACTCGTGTCCCTGGTTTTTGTGCAGCGATGGCAGAAGTAATGATGCTTTCACAAGAGCTATCTAGAGCAACCGCCATTTTTGGGTCTATGACACGAAAGATTGGTTCAAGGATATCAAATTTTTTGTAGCTCAATGCTTCTGTTTCGATAAACTTTTTTTTGGTATGGCCCCAGTGTGGGTTCAGTTCGCTAAACAAAAAGATGAATCGTCCGTTTGTCGTCCCACTTTTTTGGTAACTGGTACATTGCAGAGACCCTGCTTTTTCATTAGGGTTTATTTCAGGGGTATTTACTGTGTATCCATTGATCTCTTTTTTTACGTAATGTAATCCTTCGCAGTCGATGTTCATCCCTAGAACAATCGGTCGTGACCCATCAGGGTTTTGTTCCTGGGATTTCATCAACCCGGGGTATTCGGGGCTTGTATGGGTTATTCCCTCGGATTTCGCAAAGCTTGCTGCCTCAAGTCCAATGAGATGCACCTTGGTTATTTTACCATTTTTATTATATGTTGGTTTTCCGACGCAGGCATCATCTTGTTCTAATTTGGGGCCTACGGTAAGCGTTGTTTTCCCTGTTCCGCTCAATCCTTTGAGGACTCGGTTACTGGTGCAACCAGCATGATATGATATTAATCCATCTGCTTCTGCTTTGTTCCATACCATGGTAAGATTAGGTTTTTTGAATGCTGAGCCAAAGTAGTCTACATGAAGATTGAGTACCCGTCGAATATTTTTTTTCATCTCTGTGAGATCGTAAATAGTGAGTGGTATATTTGGGTCGTATTCTGACCAAAGACCTTGTAGTTCTTTTGTGTAACTCATCGGTAGCTTCTCTTGGATAATATAATTCAAGCAGTCGATATTCATTTGTTTTTTTGGTGGGAAAACCATCATTTTTCCCATCCATGCAATATACGCAGTATGAGGGTTTTTGATACTTACAATGGTGCGTAAGCCTACTTCATAATCAGATTCACCCTGGATCCCATCTTGGATGATGAGTGGTGGTTTTTCTTCGATGAGGTAGTTTTTGATGACGTCATAGATTTTTTTCCCTATGCTGTTATCAAATTTTTTTTGTTTTTTCCCAAGTTTATGATCGTTTGGGACCATGTAGAATACGCGATCAGGGCGACGGCCAAGTTGTGTTGATCCAAAGAGATATTGTCCATCTTTTGTGATAATGTAATAGGGTTTTAGGAACTGAATATAAAATGCATCATCTGGATTTTGGATGATGGATTTTTTCATTACGTTTATATCAGGTTCAATGCAAAATTGTTCTGACATAAAAAAACCTCCAATGACCCTTAGGAAACTGTATCATTATACTTGTATTTAAAAGAATTTATGGTTTCAATAACGAATCAATATCAATCTGAAACAATTTTGATATCCATTCGTTACAATGTTTCCTGTGTTTTTCTGCATCGCGGCCTTTTACAAGCATATGGGTGCGATGAGGGAGAGGAACACAGATGATTCTGTTTACATGATGCA
Source organism: Methanobacteriota archaeon (assembly GCA_026394495.1). Classification (GTDB taxonomy): domain Archaea; phylum Thermoplasmatota; class E2; order DHVEG-1; family DHVEG-1; genus CAIYYQ01. Next base: position 33,486 of record JAPKYE010000075.1, read on the forward strand.
TATCTACGCTTCGGACATCGTATTGTGGATAGGGGTTGTCAAAAAGAGGAAAGTATCCAAAGCGTCTTTTTTTAAATCGGGATCTTCTTTGGACTTCTTTGTTAGAGTGTTTCTTTTTTATCGTCTCATTTCTCCGTTTTTTTGTTAATGAGGAAGGGATGAGGGGATACGGAGGATGGGATGCAATGAGAAGGTGTATCCCCTGTAATTCTTGGGAAGGGTTTTTTGATTTATATATGTGAAGAAAGGATGACTGAAAGTATTCGTTGTGATAATCATGTCAACAGAGAGATACTAGTTGTTTTTGTCTTGAAAGTATTATTTTTTTATTTGACGTCTTTTACTTTTCCCAGGCATGTTCCATCAAGAAGGTACACAAGTGCATTGGGTATGTCGATGATTTTTCCCATTGGTCCTATAAGTGATTCTGTGTTGACTGCGTTGCCACCACAGAGGGAGTTAAAAGCTGGCATGACAATAACTTCTTTTGTTTTTGCATCTGGATATCGTTCGTGCATTTTTTTCACATCGAATGTTCCACGTAGCCAGCATGGTTCAAATGTTTTGTATCCTAATCGATCAGTGAGCATGATTGTTGGATGTGTATGTCCAATCACTAAAAGATGATTTTTTAACAGTGTTTCATCTGGCCATCGATGTCCATGTGTAAATCCAATGGTGTTATAGGTGCATCCTTCAGATGGGTGAAGATTCACGGATGATGGTAGCAGGTAACGGATATTTCCATCATGGTTTCCGGGAATAACATGAATTTTTGCATATGATGTTATTTTTTCAAAAAATCGTTTGACGTCGATTCGTTCCTGGATGCTCATTGAAGGAATATTATGTTTGATATCGCCCAGTAACAGTATTTCTTTTGGTTGATATTTTTTTATGAGGGATAGGAGATGATTAAGTAATAGTGGTGTTTGTGAAGGTATATGCACTCCGCGGATCTCCAGTTCGCTTTCTATTCCGATGTGTAGATCAGCGATCACTATCGTCTTGGTTTTTTTGGTTAAGAGCGCTGGTTCATTTGGTATGGGTTGGATATCGTCTGTTTTCATAGGAGATTTCCATTTGGTAGAAAACGATTAAAGAGTTGTTTTTATAAATATTTTTTTAGTATCGTTGGGATCTTGTCAATTATATCTGTTGCAAGTAGTCCATAGGATTGTTTTGCGAATGCTTCGTTTCCCGCTGCACCATTCAAAAAAGCAGCTATTTGAGCTGCGTTTATTGGTTCAGCTCCTTTGGAGAGTAACGCTCCTACGATTCCTGCGAGGACGTCGCCTGTTCCGCTAACGGTCATTGCTTCGTTGTGGGTGGTGTTGAGTTTTGTTTGTATTCCGTTGCTGATGATATCGACTGGTCCTTTGAGGAGAATTGTTACGTCAAGTTTTTTTGCCCATTGTTCTACGATTTGTTTTCTTTTGTCAATGTCGTCTGGGAGTTGTACACCTGTGAGTTTTTTGAATTCGCCTGCATGTGGTGTGATTACTGTTTTTGTATGTAGTATGAGTTCGTTGTGTTCTCCAGCGGGTTTTATTGCATCTGCGTCAAGGACAAGTGTTTTTTGTTCGGTGATGCAGAGTTTGATGATGTCTTGGATTGCCTGCTCTGTTTCAGGTGCTGCGCCTAAGCCTGGTCCGATTATTATTGTTTGACATCGTGGTAAAAGGAGTTTAACTAGAGGAACGTCGTCTTGGGTGAGGATGTTTGAGGTTCCATTATGGACGATGAGGTTGGGTGAGTATGATGCAACTGCTTGCCAGACTCGTTTTGGTGTGACGATAAATGCAAGGTCCGCTCCTGTTCTGAGTGCTGCCATTCCTGCGAGTGCTGGTGCTCCGGTGTATGGTCCTCCGCCGATGACTAGGACTGAGCCGTTGTCTCCTTTGTGGGAGTGTTTTTTTGGTCTGGGGTAGTATATGGCAAGTTCCCCTGGTCCGACATGTGTTATTGCTTCGTTTGGGATGCCGATGTCAATTATGTGTATTTCGCCGCTGTTTTCTTGGTTCATTCCTTCTTTTATGTCATGGAACGTAACCGTGTACTGTGGATGCAGTGATAGATCGGTTCCAAATCCTGTTGGGACGTCTACAGAAATCAGTGTTTTATCGGGTAGGGGATTTATTTTTTTTATTATGGTTGCGTATGGTTCTCGTAGTGTGCCGCTGAATCCTATTCCAAGCATGGCATCAACGATAACATCATGGTTTGAGAGTAATCGATCAAGATCTGAAGAATCATTTACGAAGATGATTTTTGCTTTGGTTTTTTTCAGATGTAAAAAATTTTCTTGGGCGATATCAGATTTTATGTCGTCTTCGTTTCCTGCGAGAAACACGGTTACCGGATATTTTGTTATAAGATATCGTGCAGCGACAAATCCATCGCCGCCGTTGTTGCCTGTTCCACAGAGAATAAGAATAGATGCCTTTCGAAGGTTTAATTGATTAATAATAAACTCTGCAACACCCTGTCCAGCTTTTTCCATGAGAGTACTCGTTGATACTCCAAGATACTCGGAATTTCTGTCAAGGACCTGGATTTCTTTTCCTGAAATCATACCAAAAATGTTAAACGATTAGTCCTCTATATATGCTTCGCAAAATGTGCGGGAAGGTTTGTAGAATATGATGCCAGGTATGCCAAGAGGGATGAATCCAAAACAGCTGAATCAAATGATGAAAACAATGGGGATTTCAGTAAAAAATATTGATAATGTAAAAAAAATAATCATTCAAACCGATACTAAAGAGTACGTGTTCGACAATGCAGAAGTCACAGTCATGGAAGTCAAAGGCGAGAAAACCTATCAGATCGTCGGAGCACCAAAGATAAAAGACATTACGGCAGCAAAAAAAGAAGACACCATGAAAGACGATGTGAAACTTATCATGGATCAAACAGGAAAAACCGAGGCAGAGGCACGAAAAGCATTGCAGGAAACCGGCGGTGATCTCGCGGAAGCGATCCTCAAACTCACAGGATAAAAACAAAATAATTTTTTGAATGTTATGGATTTCACACAAGCCATTCAAATAACGAAACAAGGGATTCTTCTTAAACTTCATGTTCTTCCGAATGCGAAGCAATCATTGTTTCCGGTTGGTTATAATTCTTGGAGAAAATGCCTAGAGATAAAGGTGAATGCAGAGACTAAAGACAACAAGGCAAACCAAGAAGTAATCTCCTGTATCGCAACGTTTTTCAAGATTCCACCAAATACTATTTCCATTATCTCTGGACTAAAAAATAAGGAGAAAACCGTGCTTCTCACCACGATTTCAAAAGAAACGATAGCAAAAAAACTCAAGGAAGTATTCCATGAATTATGAGGAATCTCTCGAAGAAATAGAAACAATCTTAGCTGAGTTACAAGAAGAAAACAAAACAATACCAATCATTGTCGAAGGCGACAAAGACAAAGAAGCACTACAAAAACTAGAAATCAACGGAGAAATCATTGTTTTTAACAGAGGAATGAGCATATCAATGTTTTGTGATCAAATCACCCAAAAATACACAGCCGTCATCCTGTTGTTAGACTGGGACCACAGAGGAGGACAACTCTGCGGCGCAATAGCAAAACATCTCAAGGGACGAACGAATTGCAATCTTACGTACAGAAAACATCTTGCGAAACGATCAATGATACGAACCGTAGAAGGATTACCCTCCTTTATTGAAACACTGAAGAAAAAACTTGATGACACCAAAAACAATACTTTCACTGTTCACTCATAAACATATATAAACTCAAAAAAAGAAATGAGGGGGATTGTGCAGACCTATAACAACAATAACCAAAAACATCTTTTCAAAGAAAAAAAATCAACAAATACCATTAATCAATGTGGATTATGCCGAGGAACAAAACTCTTATGCGGTAAAGACCGATGCCCAGTCCTTGTTCGTTTTCATGCAAAAGCCAAAGCAAAACCACTGCTTGACACACTTCATATCGGCGGCGCCTCACCACCAAGCGTATTTATCGGAAGATACGGATACCCAAAAGTATCGATTGGCCCGATGATCCCCCCTGTGATGGGTGATACTTCCATTATTGATACACCAGAGCTTTGGCTTACTAAAAGTCTTGATGAAATCGTTGATTTTCGTTCTCAGCTTGTCCGAGGAAAATTCGCCATTAACATTACCGATGTAGAAAATTCTAGTAACGTAGTAGAATATACAAGAGAGCTTGCCCTCGCAAAAAACCCGGTGTATACCGACGCGCTTTTTGAAAAAAAACCATATGGTCGCATCGTGTTTCACGATGAAATCCAACCGCATGGTCCTTCGGCACCAATCAAAACACTTGATATCACTAACCCAAAATACGAACAACATATCGAAAAAGCATATTACGATACAGATCTTCGTGCAAAAAACGCTATTCTTGATGTGTACAACGATGGCGTGCAGATCTCAGCGATTCAACGAGCGTTTAGCGTAGGAGCATTCGGCGTAAAAAAACATCGGCGTTTTGTCCCAACAAGGTGGAGTATCACTGCAGTGGATTCAACGATCGGCGCAGAACTCATGAAACAAACAAAAACCGCACCATACGTCAACGAAGTACGCATCTATACACATAATCAGTATGATAACCGCTGGATCATTCTCATGACACCCTCAGAATGGCAATATGAACTCATCGAAGCATGGTACCCCAACACCACCTGGAACCAATATGGAAACACTATCTCCATCTTCAACAGTTACGAGTTCTACGAAGGACGAACCACATATGCTGAGATTGGAGGATGCTACTATGCCGCCAGATTGGCGGTCAACGAGCTTCTTACTAAAGAACGTCGACAAGCAGGGGTCATTGTCCTCAGAGAAGCACATCCTGGATATATTATGCCCATTGGTGTATGGAATGTCAGAGAATGTGTACGAAAAGCATTAACCCAAAGCTGTCAAAAGTTTGACACATTGCAAGAGGCGTTAGTGAAAGTAACAGAAATTATGGATATCCCGTTGCAACGATGGATCAATAATAGTGCAGTACTAAAAAACCAGCTCTATCAGAGACGATTGGAGGAGTTCTAAGGAAACTCTATGAACATCAAAGAAACCCTATGCAAAACTGCTTTGTCTGCATCTACGTTACCAGGGTTAACATATTCCTTAAACCCGTATAGAGGATGCACTCATCAATGCGCCTACTGTTATGTCCCAAATGTGTTACGTATCCCACGAGAACAATGGGGAACCAACATTGACGTAAAAACAAACATCCCCGTGGTTCTCGTAAAAGAGTTAAAAACAAAAAAAAGAGGGGTTGTCGGTATTTCTACGGTGACCGATCCCTATCAGCCACTAGAAAAAAAATATGAGTTAACTAGATTTTGTCTTGAACAACTTTTTCAACATGATTTCCCGATCTGTATACAGACAAAATCCTCACTTATTCTCAGAGATCTTGATCTTATCTCTCGATTTTCTCATGCAGAAGTGATGATCAGTATCGGAACCTTAAACGACGAAGAACGACGCATGTTAGAACCAAATGCATCACGTATATCAGAAAGATTACAAGTCCTAAAGGAATGTTCACAGAGAGGAATAAAAACAACTGTTTTTTTCGGTCCCATATACCCAACACTACAGATTGAGGATATCCCAATACTACTTGACACGTTTATTGACCATCATGTCTCAGAGATCATGATCGACCGATTGAACCTCAAACCAGGGATCTGGGAGAACATCAACAAATATCTCGCTAATCAGCCTAACCTGCAGGGATTGTTTTTAAAAAATATTATGCAAAACAAAAATTATTATCCTTGTATTAGGGAAGAAATCAAAAAGATTGGACAGAAGAAATCACTCAAGATTACCGATGCGTTCTCATAAAAAAAAATTTATGTGAATTACGCATCTTCATATTTCATTAATATTTTATATAAACATTGCCGACTTGTTTCCCATTGTTCACTACATTTTACACCTCACTAATTTTCAATAAAAAGATATATAAACGAATACATGATTTCCTAATTATCACGTGGATGGGGTGATGCCGAAAAAATGGGATGCATATACGTAATACGAGATAAGGCAAAATATTTATTGAAAAAATTTTTTCAGATAAAAATAGCTGAAAAAACAGAGGGACATACGCTAAAAAAATTAGCCGATATCTCATGAAATATTTAATTGTGGATGGGAATGCAACTAACGAAGAAAAGTAGCACTGTGCTGAAAAAGATATTCTGCCATTATTTCCAATAAAAAATAATTGACATCTTTTCTCGTTTTTCGTCTTTTTGCAGATCCTATCTAAAAAAAAAATAGTCAGGATCATTATGAAAAAAAAATTGACGATGAAATCCCTTATCGGAAATTTGATTTTTATATCAGTTTTTTTACTGATTTTTACCCGTATTTTATCAGTTTGGTCAGGCATCGCATTTCCTATTAACCTCATATCCGCAGGATCCATGACTCCTTCTTTAATGGAAGGGGACATCATCGCCTGGACGCCAGTTGACATCGAAAAAATCGAGGTCGGAGACGTCATTGTTTTCAAAAGTTGGTTAAGCTGGCCTGATGAACGGCATGTTGTTCACCGAGTAACAGAAATAAAAGATGTATTTGGAAGACCCGCATTTGTGACGAAAGGAGACGCAAATGAATATACAGATCAAGCAGGGCCACATGTCGTCGAACCATATGTCACTGAAAAAAATTTTGTTGGAAAGACGATTTCCATCGGAAAACAACCACTGAAAATACCGCTCGTTGGTCTTATCGGCATCTGGGCAAACGACGGGTTGAAAGCACTAGCTTCGCCAACTGAATCAAAAGGATCACTTACATATATTGGAGTATTCACCCCACTCACGATAGCAATTATTCTTTTAGTTATCTCGTTTGTTGTCCTCCCAGAAAAAGCAAAAACAGTTAAAGAAAAATTACGACGATACATCTTCGGATCACGAACTATTGATGCTAAAAAAACCTTTGTCACATTCCTTGTACTCTACATCGTCCTTCTCTCATTCATTCATTGTTTCGCATTTGATTCGACTCCGGCATCACTTGGGATACAAGAATTCCCCGAGAATAGTTCTTTTGAGCTTGGGTCTGTATCTCCCGGGTCGACAACCAACCCTAAAAACCTCCCAGCGGTTAACCCAGGGATTTTCCCGGTAAAAGGAATAATTCTTGGTAGTGGAGAACTCACACCTTTTGTAAATAAAGCAATATTTTCTCTTAATTCCGGAGAAAACAAAGAAGTAATAGTGACTGCTACCGCTTCAAACGCGTCAAAAAATGGGACCTATGCTGGAAATATCATGATGTACTCGTCGCCCCTTTGGTTTATGTTCCCCGATGAAGTGTTTTTAAATATATATTTCATTAACGCTGAAGGAACAGTACTTATTTTCGATGTTCTCGCTGCATGTATCTTGACTATAGTTACTACAGCACTTATCGTCTCTGCTGAGTTTTTTTTAAAAGTATATAACACATGGGACATCAATTACTGCTGGCAACATGCAAGAAAACTGTTTTTTAAGAAAAGCCTCACGCAACGAGTCCGACAGATGGAAATAAAACAAAGAATGGGAAAAAATCTCGGATGGTTCATGAATTTAAACCTTGGAGAAATCGATCTTAAGAAACCAATCCTTGGTTCATTAGTGCTTATACCAATATTTTTGTTAATTTCTAGTGAAATCCTTGCGATGTGTATCGCATCAATAACCGCGGGTCTCGTAGCCTTTTTTATAAGTTGTAAACTGAGAAATAAAATCGTCTTGGCTTCAATAATTCCATTATTTACGGTAACTGTTTTTGTTCTCCTTAAAACTAATTTTTATTTATTTACTAGTAGCCGTACTACTCTGCAATCATTGACGTTAGGTATAGGGGCTGTATCTGTCTACATTCTAGTACTCTCTTTTTTACTCATACCGATTTCTTTGATTTCTTGGTATCTTACTCATCTCATCCGAAATCTTAAAGAACGGAAAGACCCATTACTAATACTCGAGGGAAGATGTGATTTATAAACAATGAAGGGAGTAACTGAGGATGCGTATTTTTAAAAAGGTTAGTAACAATCCGGAAAAATCTTCTACAAAGAATGGAAAAAATGATGAGCGTACCTCATCTCAAACCCAAGAACATTCGGTTAAACAGACAAGAAAAATCAAAATAGGTTTTCGACATCCAAAAGAAAAAAATAAAGAAAATATACCCAAGGAAACAACATCACTCGAAAAGAATCCTTCCCCTGAAAATGAAAAAATAGAAATAGAATCAGAGGAAGAAGAGACTATTCCCCCCTTCGAAGATCCTTTGGTAAATGAATTACTCCATTCACTCAATGATGATAAAGAAACTGCAGGGAAAAAGAGGAAGACTTTCATCCAAAAAGATATGAAAGGTAAACCAGTGTATCTCGAAGACACCGGTGAAAAACTTGGTACTGTTTTTGATTTGATCTGCGACGCTGAAAAAAACCTTACAGGATACAAAATAAAGGATAACAAATCTGATACTATCCTTAGTTTCTCCATCGATCAATTTGATGAGGATAAAAATGGGTTGATCTTTGTCCCAAGTTGGTATAGTAAAGCAGTTAAAATCATAGAGAAATTCGAATTTAAAGATAGAATATCCCCTGAGCTTACTACACTCCTCACTGATGAAGCTGTTTCAAGTGAAGAATTGTACAACATTTTTTTAAAACATGATAATGAAATGGCGAGGTACATGGAGGAGGCAGTAAGTTTAAAAGAGATGTTACAGAATCGGCTGAGAGTCCTTGAAAAAGAGAGGTTAGCATTGAAAGACAATCTCTTGGATTTAACGGAAAAACGATTAATTAAAGATGTTGACCGACGACAGTTCTCTGAAGATGTGTTGGAACATCGTCGCCGGGCAAATATCCTCGATGTTAATATTAAAAAATGTAATGAGCTGCTGAAACGATTGGATTTCACATCATTTGGGATGTTAAGTAAAAAGTCAATTATTCAAGACGATCGCAGAGAAGACAAACATTTCGAAAAAACATATGAATCTGTCAGAGAAAAAAACAAACCTGTGTACATGAACGATATTGAACTTCCCTATAAACAAAAATACTTTGAGTTGAAGACACAATATGAAAATCTGGAAGAAAATTATCATGAGTTGAAGATCGCAGTAGAAAAATTAATCAGTAAACAATGAACAAAATTAGAAAAAAACACATCAAGTGAAAAAATTAAAAAGAATAGTATAAATACAGGATTCTCTTCGCAATATATAAGAGAAGCCAGCGTATATCAAAGAAAGGAAAAGTTTGGGGTGAGGGTAAAATACTATGAGAGATGATTCTGAACACGAAGAGAATACGGATGTGGAAAAAGGAGAAAAAAATCCTGCCCCTGTTTTTATCACAAATAAAAAAGGGAAAGTTATCGATGTCAATGATGCGTTCTGCGAAATAGTAGGATGCTATCAAGAAGAAATTCTTGGAGCACTTCTTCAGGAAGCGAAATTTCTCACCCAAGATACACAAAAGCAGGTCATGTACCGGCAGGTTGCAAAACTTATTGGAAAAGAAACACCATTTTACACGTTAGACGTAAAAACACGTACGGGAAACATCATCTCGCTCGAAATCGATACCAAACCTTATGTAAAAAATGGACAGATTACTGGTGAAATAAGTGTGATTCGAAGAATCAGAAACACGATACCGGTTAAAGAAAAAATCATTCAACCAGAATCGATGATGAGAACAGAAACAAAACAGAAGGCAGATGATGATCGGGATATTCATGCGTTAGAAAAAGATCGTACATCGTTTCAGATTAGACGATTGAAAACAGAACTCGAAGATAAATCTGCTGAAACGGAAAGATATCGGCAGAAAATATGTGAGATAACTGAACAACAGCATGAAGATCAAACAGGGTTAGATGATAAAATGAATGAACTTCGCCTGCTGCGAAGTGAATTTGATAGTAACGAAAAAGAAACTGAAAGACATAAACAAGAATTGATACATCTGCAGGAAGCACTTCGTAAGAACGAAATGCTTTTAAACGAAAAAAATACCGAGATTTTCGAATTAAAAAAAGACGGTGAAAAAAAGAAACTGGAGGTAAAGGGGATCGAAAAGGAATTTTCTGAATTGAGAGAAACTTTAGCTTCTCGTTATATTCATCTTGAACAAGTAACTCGTGAGACGGAACAAATCAAAAATGAAATAACTAAAAAAGGACAAGAATTGCGTATTAAAGATGATACAATAGATAAACTCGCTAAGGAAATAGAGAACGAACGAAATGAACATGAAACACTTGCTATACATCTTACAGAAAGAACAAGTGATATTGATCAAATAAAACAGGAATTGAAATGTAATAATGACGAGTTACAACTAAAAACGCAAGAAATTGTTTCATTGCAAAGAGAACTTGTTGAAAAACAAGAACAAATAAAATCAGTAGGAACACAGCTTGAGAAACGAAATAGTGCTATTGAAGAAATTAACCATGAGATTACAGATAAAACAATTACGATTGAGGAACTTCAGATAGAAGTAAGAGCTCTACAGCATGAACTCCAAAGAAGAATTCAGGATATCGATGTTAAGATAAAGGAGCTGGATTCAAAAGAACAAAGCATTCATGAATTACAAGGTAAACTTAATGAAATTCAGGAAATTAATTTTGTTAAGAACGAAGAACTGGAGAAAATTAGAGAAGAACTGAAAATTGAACAATTAGAACTCGTGTACAAGGATACAGAATTACATCGTATTAAAGAGGAAGTAGAACAGGAAAAAAACAATAATGAATATACAAAAAAAGAGTTTGAAGAAACGAAGAAAGAACTTGTGCAATCAAAGGTAGAACTCGAAGAAAGAGCGCAGGAGATTAATCGATTTCAACAGGAGTTAAACACTCAAAAAGATGAGCTTGAATTATTGAATGAGGATGTACATACAAGAAATACTCTTATTGAAGAAATAAAAAAGCATTTTACTGAGAATCAAACAACTCTCAAAGAACAAACAATGATTATCGATAATCTGGAAAAAGAACTAGAGAGAAAACAGGATGATTCACAAATCCTTAGTGAACAAATTTCTCAAAAAGAAAAAGAAATACTGGGTCTGAAAGAAGAACTCATTGATCGAATAAATGATCTTCAATACAGAAGCAATGAACTTAATCTGACAAAAGAACAAATGGGTGAACTAGAGCAAAAGTTCAATGATCAACAAGAACAAATCACACAACTCCAACACACACTCCACACAAGAAACCAAATACTCCAACAACTCGAAAACCAACTACAAAACAACCAAACCACCATCACCACACAAACACAAAACATAGACCAACTACAAACACAACTACAACA
>JAPKYE010000103.1 GCA_026394495.1 Methanobacteriota archaeon
GGAAAAAGGATTGAACATTCCGATAATGGAACAAATTGATATGTTACGCGATACGTATTTTAAAGAGTTTGAGCGGAAATTTTCTGATAAAAATTCAAAAAATAAGTTAAAACAAAAAAACAATAGGAGCACACATTCAAATGAATGAACATAATAGTAAAGATCCAGAAATCGTATTTAATAAAGAAACATCTCAGTAGCTTACACTTTTTCATGAGTTTGTGGTAAAATAACTATTTGATTGGTCGTATAAAATTAATGTCGGCTATTTTTGATGCTATATATTTCTTATCATTGATCTTCTACAGTATTTTACATCACAATGAGATGTTTTTTTGGTGAAACGCTGGAAATGTTCTATTTACGAAAGAGGGAGTACACTCATCCGGTGTGGTTGTAAGTATCAAAAGTATGTTGGTTGATTCAGGTTATTATGGTGGACGGCTTGATATCCCATGTTGTAAAGAATGGTGTAAGAAGATTTAGGATGAATTGTTTGAACTGTTTGAAAGAAGCATACCGTAATTTTTGGGAGATGGTTCTCAGTCCGCTGAGAAACAAACCAACCATACGTGTTTTTCCTTTTGGCGGTGTTCGGACGTCACCGTTTTGTTCTTTCTGTTCTCCTTCGAGCACACAGAGGATGCACGCGAAAGCGATTGGTATCAACAGGGTTTCTATCCTCTTCGGATCCGTCACCCTGGTTTTTTCCAGATCAAAAGCGTTGCTTTTCCAATCCTTATGCATATGCTCGATGTTGAACCTTTGCTTATAGGTTGCATCAGCATGAATAGGATTTCCTTCGGTGGTTGCAACGACCAGTGGTTCATCGTATTTTTTGTCCCAGGTTAACAACACATTCATCTTGAAACTGCTATTCCTGGTCAACACTTGATTATAAAGGATGCGACGAGAACCTTTCTTCATCTTTTTAATCAGTGAAGCTACCTTTGTTTCTGGTGTATCTTCGCCAGTCAAGTACATGCTTGATTTGATGCGTAGCGTCACCGAGACATTATACAGGTTTTTTAGCCATTCCGCGAGTTTCGGACTGGCGAACTCCCGATCCGCAACCACATGAATGTGAATCGGTTTGTCAGTAAGCCAACTCATCTGTTGTAATCCCTCGATAACTGGGGATAACACTTGTTTCCACTTTTCAAAAGAACTGTTTCCTTTCTTTCCAAGAACCATCCAGAACAAAGGAAGAGCACGACCTTTGTAACTCACTGCCACGGTCAAGATGTTAATGTATTTGCGTCGTTTTTTCCAATCTGTGCGATCCACAATCAAGATGATTTCAGGGAGTTTTTTGAGGAGCGGACGCATCAGATATATCAACGGGATAACGGTGAGCGATGGTGATATCCGGGGGTTTGACAAAAAACGACGGATACGTTGAATCGATGCCATGACATCTGTGTTTTTATCTGATATATATTCACCCAGTTTCGATATATGAGCCGTGTTATTATCCAGAAGACAGACAATCAATTCCACCAGTGTAGTTCTCAATGGTTTTGACAGCTTCAAATTGATTGCTGTGAACAAGTTTAAAATAGTCTCTTCTAGATATGTGTATGTTTCCATTTAGTGCATCCTCATTGATATCATCCAAGATTGTCAACGGGGGATGCACTAAAAAGTGTTAGCTACTGAGAAAGAAACATAATAATTAAATAGTTGGTAAGATATATCTTACATTGTGATATTATGGAAATGGCAATAACGAAGATAAGCTCAAAAGGACAAATTGTAATCCCTTCACATTTAAGGAGAAATTTCATTCAAGGAGAAGAGTTACTTATCATTAAAAACAAGGACCAAATAATTCTCCATCGGCTTAAAAATATGAAAAAAGAGTTCAAAGAAGATTTAGCATTTGCACAAGAAACCGATAAAATGCTACGGAAATACGAGCGAGGAGAATTTAAACATAAATCTGCAAAAGAATTCCTTAAAGAACTGGAGAAATGTTAACTGTTTTTACTATCTATGATTTATGATACAATTCTCCTGTTGTAAAAAATTATTCTAATCGCCCATACCCCGTTCTCTTTTGATGAGATCAATAATTTTTACAGTATTTTTTTCAACAAAATAAATAACCCTATATTCTCCAATCCTCAGACGATGTTTCTTCGGGTGCGTATCTTTGAGTTCTTTCACATCACATTTCGGGCGAGACGTATACGGATCTTCTTGTAATTCGTTTAAGGCATTGCGGATCTGATTTTGGATTTTATCTGGGAATTGATGGAACTTTTGCTGGAATTTCTTGGATACACGAACGATGTAAGCCATCACGTTCACAGCTCATTCAGAGGAATAAATTCATCTTGAGCGAGAATTTTGTTCCATTCTTCATCTATTTTTTTCCAGGCAAATCTTTGGAGTAATTTTTTTATTATGAAATCATAGGTTTCTCCTTTTGTTCCAAGTTGTTGTAATGCTTTTTTTGTTTCTTGTGTTATTGAAATTGTTGTATTTGTCATAAAACCACATTATCTATAATATCTATAATTATTATTAATGTTATAGTATTTATAATTTATGTCATAATCACTGGTTTTGATTCAAGTTTCTTTACAAATGGAATCAATGACCTATGATGTGAGTTTCAGGGCATTTTTCTCGAAGAAAAATTGTAACCTCATCATAAACATGTAATTGGATTTTCAGATGATTATCTGGTGTTTTGATATGAATTTACAGCGAATAATTTTTGACGTTTCCTCCAATACGTTATCATTACGTATTTTTACGTAACGTATTTATACGTA
>JAPKYE010000133.1 GCA_026394495.1 Methanobacteriota archaeon
TTTAATATATATAATTTTCCTAAAAAAAGTGCAAGTATTTTGAAGAGTTTCGAATAAGATACACAACAGGAATGTTTTATTGTTAAAATATAGTTTCCTGTATATTCAACGCCAAATCCTCTCTCGAATGTTATAATTAGATTCCATGAACCTAACAGCTTCAGGAGGTTTCTCTGGCATATCCTTCTTGCCAAGTAAGACATTGATGGTGTCGTTGACTATGGAGTTATCGACAAACCCCCATCCCATTTGTAACCATGGTTCTAGAGTATTTATCGGGCGGGTGATGGTGGCACGTTTCATAAGATATAGACAGAAGAGTGCCCAACCAAATCCGAATGGATTTAGTAATAATCGCAGCCACATAGGGTCTCTAATGTAAGGCCAGTGTCCTAAACGCCAATCACTTGCCTTCCAATAAAGAGCTGTATGATTTACAGCTTCTCGGATATCATAATTTGTAATACGAATATGTTTCTCAGGGTTCTCTATGAGCGAGTTATTAACAATTCCTCCGGTGTAGTTTAATTCCTTACGCAGTTGCAAGAGTATTGATGCAAAAGCAGCAGCGGCAACTGGTGCAGATGCACTCGTACCAGTGCCATTTCTATATGTTTCATTGAACAAATTAAATACATTAGGTTCTATAGGTACATGTGCTCCCATCATGGTAAAGTTTGATACATAATCAGTCCATCGTGAAACATGGATACTTGCGCCGTGTGAATAACTTTCCACGCCTCCAATACTTATAACCCAAGGCATACCACAGATGTTTGATAAAAATGAGATGTTTCGAGCGCTATTTCCACCTGGAACAATGATCAATTTTCCATTTTCCACTCCTTTTCTTGATATGTTCGGAATTGCATTCCATTCTGGTCTAGCTCCTAATTGCTTTGTGGCAAACTCTGGGATAATGATATCTATCCATGATTGATTTATCGCCCAGGAAAATGCTTCTGGAAACGCGGAACCATTCGCCTGGATCAAAACGATAGTGACTCCAGGGCAATTCATTGATACTATTGATGATGTTAATGTTCCATGCCAATGCCCAGAAAGAATGGGATATTCATCTTCTTGTGATATGTTATTAAAAGAAATACCAATGATATTCGTATGGGGAAACCAGTACAGTTTTTTCGCTGTAAGATTCTTCCATATAAAAGCGTCTTGTTCAATACAACTCCAATAACCACCCACATCATCAAAAGTAACATTTACAGCCTCTGCATCCTCTGGAAATCCTTGGATAATTTTAGACGGATGAATTATTTGAGATTCCCTTCTAAATGCTTGGTGGTATACGTCTATCGCTGTATCAATCAACGCAACGACGACATGAGGGGAATAAGTAGTGTTCATCTCAACTAATGAATTTATGGATGTTTGTTCGTTTTCATCTTTATCATTCAGGTAAGATATTTTGACTATATTACTTGACACAGAAGGGACATAGATCAACAGCACAATCATAAATAAAATAACAATTTTACTCCAGTTGCCACTCATTTATCCACCCCATATCTTCTCACGAATCCGATAGATATTCTCCATATATCTGACTGCGCCATCTGGCTTCTCAGGCATAGGCTTCCTATCCGCCAATACATCAACCGAATCATTCACGATTGATGCATCAATGAAACCCCAGCCCATCTGAAGCCAGGGAGCAACAGGATTGACAGGAAGCGTACGTATAGCTTTTCTCATTAAAATTCTTATAAATAATGGAAGAGGCTCATCTGTAAAAGGATCTACGACATTTTTCCAAGGAGATTTCGTAATCCAGTCGCGAAAACTCCAATCGGTTGTTTTCCAATACACAGCAGTATAATTTAACGCATTTCGGATATCACTGTTGGTAATATGAATTCCTTTTTCAGGAATATCTACAAGCGTTTTATTCAAAATACCATGGGTGTAATTAAGTTCTTCACGTACTTTAAAAATGATAGAAGAGATTGTTCCAACGACAGTAGGAATGGAGAGACTTGTTCCACTAGCCGGATAATACTTTGAGGTTGAATTTATAACAGCTGCTATTTGTGTAAAAGAGGAAACGTAATCCGCATCCTTCGTCGCAGTAATAGAAACTCCATGACAATAGCCTTCCGCTCCGCCAACCGAAATCACCCAAGGGGGACCAGATAAAAACGAAAGCGTTGGATTAATCCATGGTTTGTTCCCTGTAGCTGTCACAATGATTTTTCCCTGTTCGACTCCTCGTTTCGTTATCGCTTGGGCACCTGTCCACCAGATTGTCGTAGGGATTAAAACACGTGGTTTATACCATACACCAAATTCGATGTCGATGATATCAATCCATGATTGATTTACAGCCCATGATAATGCTTCATTTACTTTATTGGCTCCTACTTGAACCACCACAATTGTCACATTCGGATTGATTTTTTCAATAACAGATGTCGTTTCTGTTCCATGACCAGCGATGTCAATAATAGAATAACCTAAATCCTCTTGAGAATAAAACGTAGAGTTCCCAAAAGAGATACCAATAATATTTGTATGGGGAAACCAATAAAGCGTCCTTTGTTTTAATTGATGTTCCCAAATATCTTTATCATATTCGTAATTACTCGAATAATTATCACCGAATGTAAGATTGACTGATTCGACATCGGATGGAAATCCTTCGATGTAGGTGGAAGGATGTTGAGTGAGGTTTGGTTTTTGAAAAACTTCATGATAGATATTCACTCCGGAATCGATCATGGCAACTACTACATGTGGCTTATACGTAAGATTAAGTTGATGTGGAGAATTTTCAAGAGATCGCTGAGATATCGCTACATTTTGTACGGCGGAAACGTCAATAAAAATACAGCTTATTGGGGACAAGAAAAGTACGATCAGCACAATTCCTAACTCAAAGATTTTCCTTAATGTGATCATTTCATCACTTCGTTGATTATGTTGGATATCCTCCAATTTTCAGACTAGGGTCACCAAATAGAATCCATTTTTCAACAATTTGACAATCTTGTTGTGTATTATACGGGGCATTTCCTGTAGAGGCACCAGGTGGCTCACTCCAATTAATTGGGAACGTATGAAGATAATCAATGAGTGCTTGTTTCATGGCATCCCCGAGAACAGTGATATTATTTTGTCCTATTCTTTTAAATAATTGTAATTCTAAGTATCCGCTTTTCATTTCGATACAATCAGGTATTCCGTTCTTGTTCTCATCACCGCTTGCCCCATAACAACCTGCCGTATAACCAAGCGTTGCAATTGCTCCACCGGTGTTTATTCGCATGATCCGCCAACTCATGCATTCCTTTTTGTAATCAAACTCGCTGATGCTACATCCACCGAATATCATAATTGGGAGTTTCTCTCCATTAGTAAGGGAAAATACCTCCTGATTATCATAATCTATTCGTCTCAAACGCCAAAAGAAATATGGCCCGTAGGTTATCCATCCGCCTGGGTCTCCATGACCTGAAAAATACACGAAACCTGCACCATTTGATATTGCTTTATTAATTGTGTTTTTATTTAGATTTCTTTTCGATGCCCAGAGTGTTGTTGTACTAAAATCGTTCATATATTCTAGTGCTTTTCCAGTGATTAATTCTCCTTCAAACGTATCTGGTCGTGCGAGACGTCCTTCTTTATCTGTATCACCACCGCAGACAATCATCCGATAGAACCATTCTGATCCGTAAGTCTGCTCGTCATAGTCAATAATTTTACCCACAACCGTTCGAACTTCTCCTCTACTTTTGCAAGGGAGTCTCCCTACCGCAACATCTGGATACAAATCAAGAATATCTCGATCTGTGGTAGAGCTTGTCCATTCTGCAAAAATACCGTTCCCGCTGGAATCCCAGTCTTCGAATTCACATTGCTTTGATGAGGAATTAAAACGGTAGATATCCGCATAATACAAATCACTAATATATCCTGTTGTACGAAAAGGGTCATCTTTAGTATAGAGATGGGTATATCGAACAGGCATTGTTTGGTTATCACCAATTAAGAGAACGTATTTTATGTTCCATTGTTCGAGAGCGTTTTTAATAAAATATTTAATTTTTTCTGGATTATCACGACCTTGAACCGGGAAATAATTACTTTCATAGATCTCAGGCAGTGTTACCGTAATTGTACGGATATTGTGGCGTTGCTTATGAGCAATCAATGGTTCAAGTAAATCAATGTACTCTGATGGTGAGATGATAAGTAGATCATACGTTAAATTGATTTCTAAAGATTGATGCGGACGTAAATTAAAATCTAAAAAACTATCCATCATTTCTTTGGTGTTCCCCCCAATATCACTTCGTACTATACTTATTGAAGGTATTAAAAACAGAATAATCATCAGTACACAATGCAACTTTGTTTTGTTCATATATATCATCAATTTTTTTGATATGGTATGGTGAGATATTACACATATTTTAAGCATATAATTGTGAATCATGTAGGTTTAGAAAAATTTTCTTACCGTAAGCTCGATTCTCTTAATACATCCTGAATGATCATATGCCATGATTCTTATATGATGCTGTTTCCCGAAAGCAAATTCATTCCACACCCATTGAAATGGCGAGGCATTGACTGTTTCCTTCAACTTATTGTCAACATAGAATTCCACTTTATCTACATCAGATGGATTTCCAGCTGTTACCTTTAAAGTTATTTTACCGATCACTATTGCATTTGTTGTAGTTGGTAATACCCTCGGCAATGCCAATCCGTCAAAAATATAGAGATGTCCATCCTTAGGTTTATCTAAAGTGACTGATGGCGGATTAACATCCAGGTATTTATCGGTATAATAATCAGAACTATTTCCGTTCAAAATCTCCCCAGTTATAAAGATTGAATCATTATACACCGCAACATCTAAGATCTGACCTTGAACACTTGGTCTCTTTACACATAGTTCATCACCGTTTTCATTATAAAAAACAGTACATTGCTCTATGTTATTTAACTTGGAGAAACTACTCCATCCACCGACAATGATATTATTATGCGAGTCCACAGCTACCGCTCTTGCATTATCATAAAATCCGCTATTGTACTCCCGAGTCCATAGTAAACCGCCCGTGCTATCATATTTTTGAGTACACATCACATTGGTGTAAGTAGTATAAGAATATTTTTCTCCAACGATAATAATGTAATCTTTTAAATCGACAGCGACAGCATTGGGAATAAGAAATTCATTTGTTTCTGCGATAAATCTCTTTGTCAATAACATACTGCCATTACTGTCGTATTTTATAATATAATTTCCTCCACCTCCAGGTATACTCCAAAATCCTGCTATCACGATATTATCATGTGAATCTACAACGGGATTTAACCCACAATCATCCATATCTTCGTGATATGTTGCATTCCAGAGTTCTTGCCCCGTGCTGTCCATTTTTATCGTCCAACATGTTTTTGTTAGGCCATCACCAGTCCAACCAGTTATAATAATATTATCATGTGAATCCACCGTGATTCCACCAGGACAAATATATTTATCTTTGAGAATGGATCGATTCCATTGTTCCACTCCGTTGTTATCGTATTTCACAAGGAATATCTCACCTGTAAAGTTTTGCAAATCATCCAAGGTTGTTCCATTCCAACCTAGGATAATGAAATTATTGTGAGAATCTGCAGTGATAGCTACCGCGCAGCAGTATCCGTTATTATTAAACGGAATTTTCCAGAGTTTATGACCGTCCTTATCATATTGTATAGTCAGAGCATTGTATCTCTCAATGGATGTGTTAAATGAATATCCTGTAACTGTAACATTCCCATTGGAATCGATAGCTACTCCCTGAGTACTATCATCATCTCCTCCGTCATAGACCTGCGGCCACCCTTCTTCTATTCCGAGGGTATGAACGCATGTTTTTCGAGCAGCAAGATCTGAAAACAGTTCCAGTTTCTGTTGTTTTGGTTCAGCCAGGGGAAAACCACTTAATAAAAAACACACCGTACACAGAGTGGTTAACATCAGAATGAGTTTCGTATTCTTTTTACGTCGCATGATAACCACCGATTTCAAGGCTTGGATCGCCAAGTAACACGTAATGTTCAAAGGTCCAAATATTCCTCCAATCTAAAGTAAGATTCGTGAGATAATCATTTTGAGCGTGGATAAACATCTCTCCTAATCTCGTATCACTACCATCATAGGCTTTGAAGAAATGAATTTGAAGGTAATCGTAATCATCAGTATCTGGACCTCCAGTAGTAGCACCAATAGTAGCGATTGCTCCTCCATTAGGTTTGCTCACAAAACGCCATGCAAAACAAGAAAGCGAAATGTTAAGAGCCGATACTTTAAGGATGTCTTTTAAATTATAATCAAGTCGAGCGGTGAGGCACGCATCAAAAAAGATCACAGGCAGTTTATTTTTATTCCAAAGACCAAGCAGGTTGAAAGGCTTGTAGCTGATCCATTTTTCACTATCAGGAGGATGTGTTCCTATGTCGTTCTCGTTTCCATGACCGGCATAGGCAACAAAACCAGCACCTTGATTCATAGCTTTATTCAAAGAACGAGCGGTAAAAGAATTATCAGAAGCAAATAACTTGATTGGGGTGAATCCTGGCATGTTTTCTGCAATTTCCCCCATCGTAGTTTCTCCTTCATATCCATCATTCTTAGGAAAGGTGTCACCACCAACTAAAATTATCCTATGAAACCAGTCCTTACCATATGTCGTTTTCTCATAGCTTATGATTTTATTCACAACTGTCCGTACTTCATTTTTATTTGCACAGGCAAGCCTTCCAAGATACATATCGGGATACAAATCCACGAGATCATTGTTCCCATCATGCCAATATTCTCCATAATATCCATTGTTATTGGAGTCCCATGAACAAAAACTACCATTAGAAAAGTAGAGATCAGCATAATATAAATCACTGAGGAGCTCAACCGCTCCCATCCATACTCTCCGCATAGGCAGCTTGTCGACGCTACCTACTAGGAGGATATAATTGCTTCCCCATTGTTCTACCGCGTCTTTAATAAAATATTTTATTTTTTCAGCATTGTCTCTTCCTTGTACAGAAAAATATCCACCGGTATAGATATCATCAAGGGTAACAAGCTTTGCTGATAGCCCATAGCTGTTTTTATGATCAACCAGTGGTTGTAACACTTCCTTATATTCAGATGGTGCAATAATGACTAGATGATATTGTTCAGTACTTGCTAAAGAAGATATTTCTGTTTTATATGTGACTGTTAAATCCGCAGAATCAATAAACAGAAGAATATTCTCATCTGATAAGTATCGTATTGGATAGATACAAATTGATGAGAAGGCTACACGCATCCCTTTATCTATGCCTCCACCTGTTCTATATTGATACCAATCCTCAGGATACGCTTCATTATCACTTGGCATCAATTCTTTAAAGTTATCGTTTTGAGAAAAATTGTTATTATTTACGTATGGGAATTGCGGAGCAAGCATGGGTTTTTTATTAAGATGAATAATTTGTGGATTAGAGTGGGTACATGTGATATTAATGATTTCTGTTCCTAGAGGAAACTTGGCAACAACTGAATAATAAGGGAGTATAGGTTTCCCAGGATTTGTTAAAAATAAGTCCGCCTCTTTTACATCCACTTTTATATAATCCCCGTAATCACTTATTTTAGGGAAAGTTGATGAAACAACATACTTCCAGGTCTTCAGTGAAGTACTATCCTTATTTAATTGGTTAGCATTAAGAAATATATTATAGTTAACCGCTCCAAATCCACAGGAGTTGAAGCATACGCTAATACACAAGCAGCTAGTGGCAAAGACTATGGCTTTCTTTCCCATTTTCAAAAACTTTCTTTTATCAGAATTTCCATTTATTCCCCGGACTTGCTTCATTTTAAGGTATCCTACTCTTTTTTTCCTTATGGAAGTGAGTTAAGCTTGATTCGTTCATTAAATACAAAGGAGATGTTATCATGTATTTCTGATAATACTAGTTTCCCGCTCTCAAAATTTAGATAGTTCCACTGGTCAGCAATGTGTACTGCAAGGTATCCTTTGTTCTCAGTAGTGACTATTATAAATAAATCATCAGGTTGCCAAAGCGTTGTTTCTTTTTTCATGTTTCGTAACATTCCATACGCTAGAATAGCTTTATCAAGTGAAGAGCCCGCGCGGTAGATGAAGAGAAAATCAGAGAAAGCCACACAATCGAGGGGCATCACTTGACGAGTAAGTCTAATCAGTTGTATCCAAGATGCTATCCGCCTACAATCAGTTTCTGGTTTGAACGAGAATGTATCGATAATTTTTGCTCTCCAACTTGTTCGTGCAGCTAATCTAGCTGCATTCGCATAAGCTTGAGGATAATCCAAATCTATAAGCCCATATGCATACAATGCTCGATTATATTGGTTAGGTAATTCATTGTTTGGATTTGTATGGTTTGTGATAAATTCGTGATTTATCTGTGCCAGGAATTCACTTTTCTCTTCGATTGTTTCTCCAATTGCATC
>JAPKYE010000023.1 GCA_026394495.1 Methanobacteriota archaeon
GAAAAAATATCGTTGAGGAAATGGAGAATCTCCTTAGAAAAGAACTCTGCCTATCTGGGACTTGACAAATACCACTAGTATTATCGGATATGGAACACCGTCTCTTATCGTAGATTCTAAGCAGAAAGAAGAAGCGTTAAATATCATCATTGATCATTACGCACCTGGTAGTTCGTATAAGTTTCCTGAGGAAAAAGTACGTACTGTCGCAATAATAAGAATCGAGATTACTCAGATGACTGGAAAAAAATCGCTTTAATTATCGTAAACTCTTTAAAAGAAAAATGAGGGAAAAAAAATGGATAAAAAAAACATTAAGAAGAATGTACGAGACGGATACGCAAAAATCGCTACACAAAAAACATCCTGTTGTGGATCAGCAAAATCATGCAACGGAGCACCGCATACTGCTATTGATATCAGTAAAAGAGTTGGATACACCGATGAAGAACTCAATATGGTTCCCCAAGGAGCAAACCTAGGTCTTGGCTGTGGCAATCCAACCGCTCTTGCATCATTGAAAAAAGGTGAGATGGTTCTTGATCTAGGCTCTGGTGCTGGTTTTGATTGTTTCCTTGCTGCAAACAAGGTGGGAAACACCGGAAAAGTGATAGGTGTTGATATGACGCCAGAGATGATCGATTCCGCAAGAGAAAACGCAGAAAAAGGCGGATATAAAAACGTTGAGTTCAGATTAGGGGAAATCGAAAATCTTCCTGCAGCAGATGAATCTGTTGATGTGATTATCTCCAATTGTGTCATTAATCTCTCAACTGATAAAAAACGGGTATTCGATGAAGCGTATCGTGTACTGAAACCAGGTGGACGCATCATGGTCTCCGACATTGTATTACTAAAGGAGCTCCCCGATCATATAAAAAACTCTGTTGCCGCATACGTTGGATGTATCTCTGGTGCAATCAAGAAAGACGTATATTTGAAAACAATCAAAGAATCTGGGTTTCATGACATCCAGGTGATGGAAGAAACAGTGTTTCCTCTTGAACTAATGGCAAATGATTCGGCGGCACATGAGATTATTGATAAGATGAATGTAACCACTCAAAAATTAAAAAACATCGAAAACATGGTTGTGAGTATCAAAGTAAAAGCAGTGAAAACCAAATAGAGCAATTTTTTTTACCATCTCAGGATTCCTTGAAAAATCATAATGATTTCAGATTATTCAATACCATCGGCCAACCTTGCCACCCATGCGTATCAATGTTTCACCGCATTTAGGGCATACAACGTTGTTTGATCCGCGATCTACAACGCTATCTTTTGTTTTCGCAGAAAATGGTAAACTCCAGCCGCATTTCTTACATTTAATTTGAATCATCTTAAACCTTTGCCCCTCTACTATTTTGCTGTTCTCTTGGTTATTACATTTTCTTTTTTTCTAAGTTGGAAAATGATAACCTTCCCACATACTACTTATTCAAATGACTATATATACTTATGTATTTGAAACGTTACAAATGCTTTACAACATTGAAACAAATACGATGAGGGAATAAAAAAATAAAAAAAAGATTTTGGTAAAACAATGAACGTGAATTATTTCAGTTCTTTTACTAAAATCTCTTCGGTTTGCGTTTTTGGTAACAATCCCGGCAATAGACGGGTCTGCTTCCATCTGGTTTGAAGGGGACTTCAGTTTCTTTTCCACATTCTGCACAAGTTGCCTTATGCATTTCTCGCGGACCATCAAAACGGCCGCCTCTGCTTTCTTCTCTATACATATTTTACTTCCTTTTTTGTTAAGTTCGTATAAGTATTAAGTATATAAAATTATACGTTACCCTGTTTTTGACCCTTAAATCGCCTTTTTTTGGGGATGAATATGTATCATATATGGTTTACGTACACTGCAGAGCCGTGGATGGTGGCTGGAAAGGAGGGGGACGTAAAATATCGAAGGGTATTTTTCCGGTGAGAAGAATGGAGAGGATGGGATTGCTAAAATATTTACCCCTTTCATCATTCTACGTCCATAATTAACAATTGTTAACTTCTGTTTATAAATCTTTCGCTTCTGTTTGACGTCTTATGGAGAAAGAGCGACTTTCACCGCAGGAAAAAACCCAGAATATTTTATATACTTGAACAAAACATGGTTAGGGGTGATCCATAAAAAAAACTGAATAACGGACCAGCGGAAACATGTTTTTGCATACAAATATACAAATCAGAAATCATAATTAACACCAAATCTAATCTTTCCTATTAAAATAAGGGGAGATAATATGGAAACAAATAAAAAAAATCTTTTACTCATACTTGGAAACAGCCTTGCAGTCATCGCAACTATAGTGGTGAATGCCTTAGCGGTAATCCTACCACTGAATGGAAAATCCACAAACGAACTATCCGATGCAATCCCAAACCTCTTTGTCCCAGCAGGCATCACATTTTCTATCTGGGGAATCATCTACATCCTCATCATCATCTTCATGCTATACCAGATACTACAACTCAGAAAAAAAGAACAAAAAAACATGGTTGCAATCGAAAAAATAGGGGGATGGTTCATCCTTGCAAGCCTAGGAAATATTCTCTGGATTTTCCTATGGCATTACCAATACGTTACCCTCTCAGTAGGAGCCATGCTTATTTTATTCAGCTCATTACTCAGAATCTACCTTAAATTAAACATAGGATTATCTACAGTCCAATTAAAAGAAAAAATAGCGGTCCATATCACCATAAGCGTATATCTTGGATGGATCACCGTCGCAACAATCGCAAATGTCACTGCAGTCCTCGTGAACCTCAACGTAGGAGAACTATTCCTTGGGCAAGCCAACTGGACAACTCTTGTCATCGCGGTCGCCATCCTCATCACCATAATCATGCTTCTCAGAAGAAAAGATGTTGCATACAGCTTGGTCATCATCTGGGCGTTACTCGGTATCTTCATAAAGCGTATCAACCCAGATCCCATCTTTGGAACACAGACTAATATTGCCATCACCGCAGCCATCGCAATCCTCATTATCTTTATCGTAATGCTTATAAAAATTATGTCAACAATGATTAAAAAAAGAACTGCAACATAACACATACTATTACAGAAGAAACAAAAAATGAAACCATTCTCAAACATACAAGGCTGGCAGATACAACATCATGAAAAACTCTTGTTCCAAGCCAACGCAGGAACACCAACCATACGACTAAAATTCTATCATTATCCAATGTATCGACAGACGGTACAGATCAACAAACCTCCAGGACAAAGCAAGCTAAAAAACAAAGGAGAAAACACGTATTTTGTCTTTCACCACAAAGTTGGAGCCAAAGGAATCATCTCACTAGAAAGAACTATCTCAGTGTTTCCCAAATCATTCACACCCAATAATGATGATTGGGGGAAGATATCAGATTTTTCTTCTCATCTCCAGCGAAAATATCAACAACAATTACGATACTGGCCACAACACACACAAGTAATAAAGGATATATCAAATCAAGATTGGTTCTACACCGATAATCTTTACAACTGGGTACAATCAGCGAACACCTACATCAAAGAAAAAATAAAATACCCTGAAAAACAAGAAAAACGATTAGGCGCAGAACAAGCGTTTCTTACGGGCAGCGGTGACTGCGACGAATTCACTGATCTCTTTATTACTATTGCACGAATGCGAGGGATACCCTGTCGACGACTCACAGGATTTTTTATCCAACAGAACCTTTCTTCAGAAGCACATGCCTGGGGAGAAATTCAAACACCTGCAAAGGTTTGGATACCAATTGACATCGCATTACATAACATTGGCAGTCATACCATGAACTATATCATTTTAAAAATAGAGGAATTCAATCCAGCTCTCCCCGATTATCAGATCCAAACAAAACACTCAACAACCGTTCACCATCAATGGAAACTACCAACACCACTGTTTACTCCTATTTATTAATTAAAGAATTTTCGTCTCAATGAATTTTTTTATAAACAGATACGATATATGCAATTCTATGATAATATGAATAAGGACCCAAAGATACAAAAAACAGAAAACGAATGGAAAGAAACACTTTCTTCAGATGAGTTTTGTATCCTGCGAAAAAAAGGAACCGAACCACCATTCACCGGAAAATATGTGCACAACAAAGAAAAAGGAGTCTACATCTGTGCAGCATGTGGCAACGAACTTTTTTCATCAGAGGTTAAATTCGACTCAGGGACAGGATGGCCAAGCTTCTGGGAAACACTCTCAAACGACAAAGTCGAACTGAAAACAGATACTCGTCATGGGATGAAACGAACAGAAGTCGTCTGCAGTCGTTGTGGTGGCCATCTTGGTCATATGTTCGAAGACGGACCAAAACCCACAGGTCTTCGCTACTGCATCAACTCAGCAGGACTTCATTTTAAAAAAACAAAATAAAAAAAACAATGCTAAATATGACACGACACTCCGCCATGTTTTTCGATATATTTCTGATGGTATTCCTCTGCAGGATAGAACTCTTTTGCAAGAGTAATTTCTGTCACAATCGGTTTTTTGTATTTCTTTGATTCTTCAAGCTTCTTTTTTGATTGCTCGGCAAGTTTTTTCTGCTGATCATAATAATAAAAAATCACAGATCGATACTGCGTCCCACGATCTGGACCCTGCCTGTTTTTTTGAGTAGGATCATGAACATCCCAGAAAACATCAAGAAGCTTTTCATAGGAGATAATTAACGGATTAAAGATGATATGAACAACTTCTGCATGAGCGGTTTTATCGGTACACACATCCTCGTATGTCGGATCTTTAAAATCACCACCCATATACCCAACAGTAGTTAAAACAACACCATCTATGTTCTGGAATGCTGCTTCAACACCCCAGAAACACCCAGCTCCAAACGTAGCCTTTTCCATAAACATTATCACCAATTATCTAACAAATATTTTTTTTCTTATACCGATCCTTTTGATCAAAGAAAACAATACTCGCATACCCAGAATAAACCTTCGCAGAATGTTTTTTTCCCTTTGGAACAAAAAAACGATCACCCTTTCGATACGTATGCTTCACTCCGTCCTCAACATAATCAACCTTTCCCTCAAGTACAATCTCCCATTGACTCGCATGAGAATGCTCAGGAATATCAGTATCTTTTTTAAATTCCATGAATACAACCTGCTCATTAATCCCTTGAGACACATACGCTGTAACATTATCAAATGCAATATCCGCCTCAGGAAGATTACATATCGGTTTTGGGAAAATACTTACCATAATACTCATACCTCTGGCATCAGAATACATGCGTGATTTATTAACAAGTATCATCATTCACCATCTTATATGAAGGACATAGACGTCACATTTAAATTCTACAGAGACTCAGACGAAGAGAACATTACTTTACTCATGAATGAGTTTTATACAGAAGACATTTACGTAAAAAATATCACAACAGAAAAAATAAAGAAAACCTTTCATGAACTAAAACTACACCCTGAAAAAGGAGACATCTTTGTTGCAGAAGATGATGCGAAAATCATTGGTTACGCACTTTTAATCAACTATTGGAGCAATGAATTCGGAGGAAACATCCTCTACATCGATGAACTCTTCATACAACCAGCATACCGCGGAAAAGGCATTGGAACAAAAATCATTAACTACATCATCGAACAAAAAATCAATGCACCAGTTGCTATACAATTAGAAGTGACAAAACAAAATAAAAAAGGAATAAAATTTTATAAAAAATTTGGTTTCGCCGAATCTCAATACAATCGTCTCATCTTTGAATACAAATAGAAAAAAGAAAAAAAGGGGCGAGGGTTACTCGGCTAGGTTAACGATTTTTCCCATGAAGAGAATAGTACCCGTGTCATTATGTTGAATGATAAAGAGGAATGGATGGTCTGCGTTAAACACGAGTCGGGGTTGTTCATGACCCGGACCAACAGAATTAAACAAAACAATAGCTGTGGTAGCAGCTGCCTCGGTTCCCTCTTCATTCACCTCAATAAATGCTTTGTGAAGCACAGAAGAGATGAACATATCCCTACCTCCAGTTATACCTGAGAAATCCGCATCTGAGAATGCGTGAACCATACCCATTTTCTGCAGCGGATCATTCAGCGTATATGAGGTCTCGAGTTTGAACTTCGGCAGCATGATATCAATATTTGTCTGATAAAGAGCGTTTTTCCACTCTTTTAATTGCGCCAGGGTAAGATTCTGTTCAAGACGTTCGAGATTTTGATCCTTGGGAAGAATAATCAACATAGTGATATTATCCCCTGCGTACGTGAGTTCAAGAACCTGAACGGTTTCAGTCTCGGTATAGTTAAATAAGATGTCGGTTCCAATAAGTTTCATCATCGGAACCTGAACAGTCTGAATCGACGAAACGAAAAAGGATTCGTTCATGGTTATATTCTTATCAAAGGGGTACTTCCATGTTCCTTTGAAATAAATCGCATTAGTCAGAATAAGTCTGGTGAGTGAGTTGATTGCCCCAGGAGGAACAAGATCTTTGATTCGCCCATTTGTATTTTGTTCAACCCAATCATTGATTATTTTCGCTGCATGAACCGGGTTAGAGAAATCAACCTCTGATGCTCGCCCTGCGAAATACGTTGTAATCTTCTCTATATAATCATCGAGTATTTTGAAGTCGTTACTCAGCCAAAGCGCATTTGCTGTGCTTAGGTTAAACGCGGTGTTATTGTTGTAGATCTGCCAGAGACGATACAATGTTGAAAGCATGGTGCTATTGCCTTGTTGATACCCCAGAAGATGACCTATCTCTTCAGCAGTTGAGGTTCTCGCGCCTTCGAAAGCCATGGCGAGTGCGATGTAAATGCTATACGGCGAGAAAAACACGCTGTCATTCGTTTTACTACAAAGCTCTTTATAGAGTCTCAGGGCAAAATCGTTCATGGGATCATTCAAACCCGAGATATCTGGTTCTTGCGGTGGACTCCAAGGAGGACGCACGATATTTGTATATACCATACCAGCGTAGACGCCTGCGGTGATGACCATACACACGGCCAACACACCAATGATTTTCAAGAGTTTCATATCAAATCACAATTTTATACCACCTCATGAATATATAAATGGTTGGAAAACGTTCGGGAAACACCAAACAAAAGCACACATAAATATCCAAGAAAACGATGACAAACATTTATAACGAACCTTTCCGCTACCGAGAACGAGGCAAAAAGTATGGTAACTGCTGAAGATATACTCAACCAAGATGTTGTGAAGATAGATGGAAACGAATTATTCTCAAAGGTACTCTCTTTATTCAAAGAGACAGACGCAATCGTGATCATGGATGGAGATAACTACCAGGGAATGCTTTTGAAACGATGTCTTATGAAACCGAAGATTTCCCTTGACACTAAAGTTCACACTGTACTTACCCACTCACCAAAAATCACTCCAGCTACACCTATCGAAGAAATCGCACGACTCATGATAGAAAACAGCGTCTATCATCTTCCAGTCATCGCTGATGAAGAAGTCATTGGTATTGTCACTGCTGATGATGTTGTACAACAACTTACTGATCATAAGTTTGGTTCACAGCCAATAAAAACAATCATGTGCACTGAACCTCTTTCCATTAGCCCTGAAGACACCCTTGGAAAAGTTATAGACATGTTCCATGCACAAGACATCCCCTACCTTGCAGTTATCGACCACAACAAAATAGTCGGCGCGATCACCATGGACGACATCATAGAACATGTGATGCACCCAGAACAGAAAATGGGGGGATCACCAGGCCATGGTGATTTTGCACAAGAAAAAAAGAAAAAACTTGATTTGCCCGTGAAAAGTATTATGCAGGAGGACCCATCGCTTCTTTCACCAGAGACAACCATACGCGATGTTCATACACATATGCATAAATTTGATCTTACTGGAGCACTCATCGGAAAAGATTACACACTCAGCGGAATCGTTACACATAAAGAGCTTCTCGCACCTTTTGTCGATGTTCAAAAACAGGAGCCTTTTGCGATCCAGTTCCATCATAATACAAAAAAGGTTGAAGGTTTTGATAAAGAAGGAGCAGTGCATTTCCTCAGAGAAGAGTTCTTGAAAAACTACGAAAAATTCCTTGAATTTGGATACCTGCATGTTTCACTGGAGCAGCATAAAGAAGCAAAAGAAGGAACCCACAGGGTCGTCTGCGAAATAAAACTCTCAACACAAAAAGGAATCTTCTATGCATCCCACGAGGGCATGGGTCCATCGCAAGCAATGAAAAACACGATGCAAGCAATAGAACATCAAATACGAAAAGCAAAAGGAGCGTAACGGTAAACATATTCTTTTAATAAACAAAAAAAGAATTTTTATAATTCAGGGTTTACCACACTTTATCAACATCAATGTCGGCTTCATCGCCTTTCTTCTTAGCTTCAGATGCACTCATTTTTTTTTCTTTGTTGATCGTGTCAAGAATCCCGCGGAACTCAAGGGTTTTATCACCAATACGCTGCTCACAACTTGCAACCGCAAGCTCCCCACGAGTCTTCTCAATACAACCACGAACCATATCCTGCTTCTGTTTAATCGGCAACAACGCAGCCGGATAATCAAAATTCATGATCGCCTCATAAATAAAATCCATGTACCCAAGATACTCATGCGCCTTTGACGGTTCACCCTTTAAAATCCAATCAAGCGCACCACGACGAAGCTCACCTACCACATCACACAACCCCATAAGATACGAACTGTACGTCGTCTGCAACACATCAGGATCAGGAAGATCTGTCCCATGGATGATATGTGTAAGACACTGAGCCTCCACATACTCCTGTGCAGCACTCTCCACAAAACCAGCGTTCGACAAATCTGGAAAATTCTTCGTAGTCTCATACAATTTCGCAAGATCAGCTGATGCATGAGACACCAGTTTTTCTGCATCATCCCAATTACTTCGATGCAGACAATGAATAGCTTTACGGCAAGAAATAATAATATCGCGAGACGACCTCAGCGCTACTTCACGCACCCGATCCTTCTGATCAAAAAACTTGTCGATCTTTTCAACAATACCATCAAGATTCTTCATCAGATGAATACAAACACTTCCTCTACTTATGCTTTTGCTTCACACTGTTGCCATAAGCTGCTTATTCACCCAGAAATCAGGCGTCTTACCAGACAGAACCATCATCATCTGCTCAGCGGTAATAGTACCAGCACGAATCTGTGCCTCTTTTGTCGATGCACCAATATGCGGCGTGCAGATAACCTTCGGATGATTCACAATATCCTTAAACACTGGTGGCTCAGCCTCATAGACATCAAGACAGGCTGCACGAACCTTCCCACCCTCCAAATACTTAAGTAACGCTTTTTCGTCAATGACACCGCCACGAGCACAATTCACAATGATGACACCGTTTTTCATCGCTTCAAACTCAGCTTCCCTGATGGCTGGTCCTTCTTCTTTCACAAAAGGAATGTGCAATGAAATATAATCAGATTCCTTCAACAATTTATCAATAGAAACAAGAGAAACCTTCGGGATCGGGGATTTCTTCACGAATTTATCAAATGCGACAACCTTCATGTCAAACGCCATTGCTCGCTTCGCAAGCTCAGCACCAATACGACCAACACCAATTATACCAAGAGTTTTTCCAGAGAGCTCAACACCTTTGAATGTTTTCTTCTCCCAGAGCCCTTGCTTCATGGAACGATCTGCCTGAGGAATCGATCGCGCAGCGGAAAGCATCATCCCAAACGCTAGTTCCGCAACACTTACGGTTGAACCAGTTGGTGCGTTTACGACTTTGATACCAAGTTTAGACGCTGTTTTCACATCAATGTTATCAACACCAACGCCAGCACGTCCAATGACTTTTAAATTTCCTTTTGCACCCATGTTCACAACATCAGTGACAACTTTTGTTCGACTTCGCACTAAAAGACCATCAAACTTTGATACTTCTCTAAGTAAGGTATCTGCATCCAACTCGTTGTAGGTTACCGCATGGCCTGCGTTTTTGAACAGTTGAATAATTTCGTCTTCTATTTTGTCGGTGATGAGTATCTTCATAAATTTCGCCCCGCCTCCCCGTATCGCTCATCATCTAAAAAGATTTGCGCTCGCTCTACACACAGAACAGTACCTTGTTTTCCTTGCGAAACTTCTGCCCAGGATACTGTGATTCTTTTCCAAGTTCTTCTTCAATGCGAATCAACTGATTATACTTTGCGTTCCGATCGCTTCGTGCAGGTGCACCGGTTTTTATCTGCCCGGCATTTGTCCCAACGACAAGATCTGCGATGAAAGAATCCTCAGTTTCGCCGCTGCGATGACTCACAACCGCAGTCCACCCCGTCTGTTGCGCCAGACGGATTGCAGCAAGAGTCTCTGTGACTGATCCGATTTGATTCAGTTTAATAAGCACAGAATTCGCTGCTTTCATATCAATTCCTTTCTGAATCCTTTTTGTATTGGTCACAAACAAATCATCGCCAACAATCTGGATTTTATTTCCTAGTTTTTTTGTCATCTCAACCCAGGATTCCCAATCGTCCTCAGCGTGACCATCTTCAATACTCACAATCGGATACCTGCTGCAGAGATCCGCGTAGAAATCAACCATTTCACCACCAGAATATGATTTCGACCCGATCTTGTATGTTCCGTTGTAGAAAAACTCACTAGATGCAGGATCCATAGCAATCTGCATCAAACCCGAATACCCGGCATTGTCTATCGCCTGAAGCATAAGCTCAAGGCGTTCGTTCACGTCAACGATCTGCGCTGGCGCAAAACCACCTTCATCACCAATCAATGTTCCCCCTGCACCAAAACGGTTTTTCAACAGTTTAGCGAGATGATGGTAACTTTCAGAAATCATCCGGATACCTTCAGTGAAGCTTTTTGCACCAGTCGGCATGAGCATATGCTCCTGAATCGAGTTTTCCTGCCCAGCATGCTTCCCACCATTAATTACATTACACATAGGAACCGGAAGAACACTGGGAGTTACCCCAAACAATTCACCAATATGCCAATACACAGGGACACCTTTTGCTGCAGCACCTGCCTTTGTCACAGCCATGGACAACGGAAGGATCGCATTTGCCCCCATCGTCTCCTTGTTTTCTGTTCCATCAAGACCAAGCAACAACATATCTATTTCTTTCTGATCACAGCAGTCCATCCCCACGATCTTTGATGCAAGGTGTTTGTTGACGTTATCCACTGCTTTCAATGTTCCTTTACCAAGATACCGTGTTGTATCGCCATCCCGCAACTCCAAAGCCTCATGCTGACCTGCGCTAGCACCACTAGGAGTCATGCCTCGGAACACCCCGCTCTTTGTCACAATATCAACCTCAACTGTCGGATTGCCACGAGAATCCAACACCTCACGTGCTTTCACCTTCAATATTTTCGTCATAATAATTTCAGCTCCTCAATGATGATATCAGACAACCTCATAAAACAGTTACCGTTCGTTACTCCTTCGTATATTCTCATGAACAAATTTTTCTTAGAAAAGATATGAAAACCAAACATTAATCAACTATTTCTTCTTATCCGACTCGATTATAAAATGGATAACGATATAAAAATTCAGTTTCTCGGCGGTGCAAACGAAGTTGGAAACGCTGCAATGGTTCTTGAAATGGATGGGCTAAAACTTCTTTTTGAATACGGTTTATCACCAGGCAAACCACCACGGTTTCCCATGCCATCACCACCAGTTGATAGAGTCATGATCACCCATGCACATCTTGACCATTCAGGGATGATTCCCTGGCTATGCGCTCAGGGAACCCAGACGATTTTTGCAACAGAAATTACTAGTAAAGTCAGTAATCTTTTACATAAAGATACATTAAAGATCTCAAAGATGGACGGGTATGCGATACCTTTTGATAGCAACGATGTTAAAGAAGCCCAGCATAGTTTTATACGAGTTGATCCTAACAAGAAAAAAGATCTTGGTGAAAACGCTGAGGTTTGTTTTCATTCCGCAGGACATATCCCCGGATCAATCATGTATCAGGTGAAAGGATCGCGAACAGTTCTTTTCACCGGAGATATCAACGTAATTGATACAAAACTTGTTAAAGCAGCAAAACCAGCTTCTTGTGACATCCTTTGCATGGAGGCAACCTATGCAGGAAGAGAACACCCAAAACGCAGTGAACTGGAGAAACGATTTCTTGATAGAATCGACGAAGTAGTCGGACGAGGAGGCGTTGTGGTAATCCCTGCATTTGCTGTTTCCCGAAGCCAAGAAATAATCCTTGTGCTGAAGAACGCAGGGTACAATGTCTGGTTTGATGGCATGGGGCGAAAAGTATCTAAACTCTTCTTAAAACACCCAGAATATCTGAAATCCCCTGATGATCTGAGGAAAGCGATGAATGCAATCAATCTCGTTCATTCGGATCACGGCCGCAAACTTGCGTTGAAATCAGAGGTGATCCTCACATCAAGTGGCATGATGGACGGCGGACCAGTTCTCTGGTACATGAACCATCTAAAAGATGATCCCAAAAGCGCAGTTTTTCTCACTGGTTACCAAGTCCCAGGAAGCAACAGCAAGCTTCTGATGGAAAAAGGAAAACTTGATTTCTACGGTGTGCAGCAAAAAGTGGAATGTGAAGTAGATTATTTTGATTTCTCTGCGCACGCTGGTCATAACGAACTTATTGAGTTTGCAAAAGCATGTAAACCAAAGAAAATCGTGTTGTTCCATAGTGATAACCGAACACCACTTCTGGAACCACTTCGACAGTTCGCAGAAGTATACACCCCAACTAACGGGGAGACATTTAGCATATAACAGGTTTTTTATATGATTTTTCATAATCGTTTATATGTATATTGTCGATATACAAAAGATACAACGGAGAAACGCTGATGGCCGCAGTAGAAATGACCGATCGTCAGAAATATGATCTGAAACGAAAGCTTGAAGAGCTTCGTTTATGCAAAGGCAGACATACCGAACTGATTTCACTGTATGTCCCTCCAACAAAACAGATCTTTGAGGTGAGCAACTACCTGAAAAGTGAGTTTTCACAGTCGCAGAACATCAAATCAAAAACCACGCGGAAAAATGTGACTTCTGCGATCGAATCGATATTAAATCGACTGAAACAGTTCAAACAACCACCAGCGAACGGAGTCGTGTTTTTTGTTGGTCATAAAAGCATTGGCGCCGATCAAACAGACATGGTTGCTTTTGTGATTGAGCCGCCGATGCCAATCACCACATTTCTCTACCGCTGCGACTCTGAATTTTATCTGGAACCAATTGAAGCGATAATGACTGAAAAAGAGATATATGGCCTCATGTTGTTAGATCGCAGGGAATGTACTATTGGGATGCTTCGCGGAAATCGCATTGAACTGTTGAAATACATGACGTCTCAGGTACCGGGAAAACATGGAAAAGGAGGACAATCCCAGCGCAGATTTGAGCGGGCTACTGAGATTGCTGCACATGAGTGGTTTGTGAAAATCGGGGAGCGTGCAAGTGATATCTTTATCGCTGAAAAAAACATGAAAGGTATCTTGGTTGGTGGATCTGGTCCTACGAAACAATATTTTGTGAATGAAGCGTATTTGCATTATGAGCTTCAGAAAAAAATCGTCGACGTCTTTGACACAGGGTATACAGATGAGTATGGGCTGCGAGAACTGGTTGCTACTGCTGCGGAGAAAATGGCGGATTTGAAGATCGCCAAAGAAAAAATGGTTATGAAACGTTTTTTAAAAGAAGTGATGAAAAGTGAGGGAAGTCTTGCTATTTATGGGGAGAAGCAGGTACGTAAAGCATTAGACATGGGTGTCGTTGATACGTTGCTTCTTTCTGAGGGACTGCGGATCTATCGAGTGAAGTTGAAATGTCCCCATTGCGGGTATCAACAGGAGATGAATCTTGATGAGACGAAAATGCAAGGATTTGTTCCTCCCGTATGTTCTTCATGTAATTCCTCTGAGAAGATGATTATTGAAGAAAAATTGGATTTGGTTGATGAGTTATCTGATAAAGTAGAGACAAAAGGCGGGAGCATTCATTTGGTCTCTAGAGAAAGTGATGAAGGGGAGTCATTGTATAGTGCTTTTGGCGGGATAGCAGGTATTTTACGGTATTCATTAGATATATAAAAGGCGTAAATAATGATATTTTATTCCTATTTTTTGTATTTTTCTTTTTGACCGATGGTTTTATAAATACTTAAATATATTATTCATATGGTAGTTCTCCTATGTCAAGTCGTGAAGATTTCAAATCATTTATACCGGCAAACAAGATAATACCAGAGTTAACCCTGAAGGCCTGCTTAGTCGGCGCAATCCTTGCAGTTATCCTTGGCGCAGCCAATGCATACCTGGGATTATACGCAGGAATGACGGTTTCCGCGGTTATCCCCGGAGCAGTCATGGCGTTTGCTTTTTTGAAACCATTTAAAGGAACAATCCTTGAGGTAAACATCGGGATGATGGGTGCCGCAGCAGGAGAAGCACTCGCGGCAGGTGTTATTTTCACCATCCCTGCTCTCGTCCTTATCGGAGCCTGGACTGAAATCCACTGGCTTGAGACCACTGTCATCGCGTTTCTTGGCGGAGTCCTAGGGGTCCTGTGGATGATTCCCCTTCGACGAGCATTGATCCTCAAAACAGATTTACCATTCCCTGAAGGGGTAGCAGTCGCAGCAGTTCTTACGACAACAGTCGGTGGAGACCCAACAGCGAAAGCCGATAAAAAAAGTGGTGTCAGCGGTATATGGCTTATCGCCGGTGTACTGATCGCAGCGCTCTTTAAATTCGGTCAGGTTGCATTAAAAACCTTTAACGGTACAGTCCACAGCCTTATCAACATCGGGAAATTTGATATCGGCGGAGGAGAAAAACCTGCAGTCCTCTACGGCGGGGTTGCAACGTCACCAGCACTGCTTGGTGTCGGATGGATCATCGGACCACGGATCGCTGCATTTGTTTTTGTTGGAGGACTTCTTGGCTGGGTTATACTCGTTCCTCTTATTGCGCTTGCTGTTGGTTTACCGGTTCCGGGAACAGCTCTGGGTCTCACTCCAGATCAGATATCACAACAAATAGCAGATGCTACCTCGTTAGGAAATGGTGATTATTCATTAGGCAGTCAAATATGGGGTTTCTTCAAGATATGGGGTGATTATATCCGCTACATCGGCGTCGGCGCCATGGTCGTCGGAGGCCTTTATACTATCTTTAAACTCCGATCAAACCTTGCAAGCGGAATAAAAGAAGCAATCGCAGGTCTTCGAGGCGGCAAAGTAGAAGTTAAAAAGAGGACAGACACTGATATTAATTATAGAATTGTGTTCCTTGTCATTGGTGCACTCACCATCCCCATCTTCCTTGTCTACGCGTATCTCTCCAGCATGTGGGCTGTTTCAGCAGTCATGGCCATATTTGCAGTGTTGTTCGCATTTGTTGCAAGCGCCATCGCAGGATACATGGCAGGTCTTCTAGGTTCATCCAACAACCCAATCTCAGGCGTCACCGTCTCCGTATTACTCATCACATCATTGATTCTCGTCGGGTTTGGACTTAGCGGCAACATTCATATTTACGGGGTCGCAATCCTTATCGCAGCAGTAATCTGTTGCGCAGCAGCAATCTCTGGTGATGTTCTCCAATCAATGACCTGTGGTCAGATGATCGGGGCAACACCAAAAAACCAGCAGATCGCAGAAATCATCGGTGTCGCAGCTGCAGCACCTATCCTCGCTCTTGTCATCCAGGCGCTAGACAAAGCATATAAAATCGGAAGCCCAAACCTAGCAGCACCACAAGCGTTTCTCATGCAAGGAATCGTCAAAGGAGTCCTTGGCGGAGAAATGGTCTGGCCGTTTGTCATCGCAGGAGCGGTCCTTGCATTTGTCCTCATTCTCGTAAACATGCCGGTTCTCCCCGTAGCAATTGGGATTTATCTTCCATTCACATTAAGCGTACCTATTTTTGCTGGAGGTATCGTCCGATCTGTCACCAATAGAGCGATTGCGAAAAAATACGGATCTGCAGACGAAGAAGAAATCAGCGAATGGGATCTTGCCATCAAACAAACAGATGTGAAACCCAAAGAAAAGATTATAAGAACAGGTCTACTGTTTACCGCTGGGCTTATCGCAGGAGAAGCACTCATGGGCGTCTGCGTCGCATTCCTCATCGTCGCAGGAATCAGTTTTGCGGTCTTTGACTACCCACCAATATTGCCATCGCTCATCGTGTGGATCTTCATCGCAGTACTTCTTGCGTATATCCCGCTACGGGAAATCTATGCGAAAAAACAAGAAGAATAAACCACGATTAACGAATGAAGCTGAATTCTTACAGTTTACTCCAAGACGACTGGATTTTCCATGGGAGACAACCGATGATGGAATTGTTCATGTGACGGTTCCAAAGTTCACAAGTAACATCGGGAAATCTTTTTGTAAACTATTGAAAAAAGAAAACACGTTTGTTGCAAACTTTGATAAAATAGGATCCTTGGTTTGGAGGCACTGCGACGGAAAGAACACGGTTCAGCAGATTTTAGACATTGTTAAACAAGAGTTTCCTGATGGAAAAGACATCGATCAACGACTGTTTCTTTTTCTGCTGCAGATGAATGCACTGCATTACCTAATGCTTTGATCCTTCTTTTCCAGGTGTGCATTTTTCACCTGCAACACACCATTATCCCGACTCCATTCTCTTACGACGGCGTCAAGAACAAGGGTTTTAGAGAACATTGGGCCATCAACCACTAATGTTTCATATTCTCCCCCTTCGCCTACGATGTTTATTTTATATCGTTTCTGAAGCATGACAAGCTCCTTTAGAGTTTGTATATCAAGTGTTCTTCCAAGCCATGATTCGTCAAAGCCTTGAGCGAATACACCAACCATCTTGATATTGAATCCCGCATTGATCTGATTTCTAAGTAAAACCTCAGGGTTCTTATGCCAAAGAGGAGTAAATGATTTCATGCCAAGCTCATAGCAGATTCTTTCGATGCGTGTTCGCTGATATTCAGAGGATACTGCCCCGCTGATAACACCATCAACATCCAGAGAACTAAGAATTTTTTTTAGATCATTTAGCTCTTGCTCTTTCTCTCCTTTTGTTACGCATTGAACAAGAGGGGTATCAAGAGCCTGTGCAAGAAGCGGCACAAGATGTATATTTATCGAATGAAACATCCATGATTCTTTATTATCAGAAAAAAGAGACACAAGATTAGAGACATCCCAGCCGTACTGCTTTGCGACATACACCGCAAACACCGAGTCTTTACCACCGGAAAATAATGCAGCAACCTTCATTTTCATCACAATATGATCAATTTGTTTTATTGTCTCTAAATATTATCAAGCATTCAATGTTCACATTATTATGTTTCCGCTGCATTATTGCCCAATAAACTCGTTAATAACAACCGTTGAATATTTGATCATC
This sequence comes from Methanobacteriota archaeon, assembly GCA_026394495.1. Classification (GTDB taxonomy): domain Archaea; phylum Thermoplasmatota; class E2; order DHVEG-1; family DHVEG-1; genus CAIYYQ01. Next base: position 17,464 of record JAPKYE010000023.1, read on the forward strand.
CCAAGCTAACCATCTGCAGGATCGTCTGAAGATATCCATTCGCTACCGTGATTGAGAAAAACAAAGTCAAACAAATGGGGAATGAAAAGCCACAAAGATGGGAAATCAAAAGTGATATAGATGGGAATTTTCCAGGTGACACAGATAGGAAATATCTCTTGGAGAAGGGGAAATCAACGAGGCAGGTTTTAGGTGATACAGTTGGGAAATGGAAAAGTCATACGGATGGGAAACGATTTTCTCCTGATAATTGGCTGTCAACGAACCCTTTCATAAACTTATCAACGAAGGGTGTTTCAGGTGACAAAGATGGGAAAAACCTGGTTTTTCTATCGATGGTTTTGGTGATGCGAGGTTTTTATCAATATGGTGTATATCACATTTGAGAGTCCTATTTCATTCATCAAGTCGTAGATGTAGTCTGCGGCATAGTGTTCTCCTTTGGATCCGAAGGACCGTCCTTTTCGAAATTCGCTTTCATTGTATGCGGTGTAAATCACGTTTGAGAGGTTTTCTGTCACCCGATGAATTGTGTCTGAAGATAATATGAAGCCATTGTCTCCACCGGTTTCAGTTGCAACGACATTGGTTGTATCGTTTTGAATAATGATGATTGACGTTGTGCACAATATAGTTGTTATAAGTATTGTTTTCAATTTGTTTTGAAAAGTTTGTTTCATTTTTTCTCCTCCCCACTTAGCTAAAAATATTATGAGGATGGAGGATGATTAAATGAAAACAATAGGAACCAAGAAATAAGATAAGCAAATAAAACACCGAGGAACCATCCGGGTGGATAACCAAATATGTTCTTATAAAAATTATTAAAAATTTTAGAAGATTCTACAGTTTTTTTCTCTTTGTTTATAGATTGAATATTTACATTTGAAGCTACGACCGAATTAAACGACATTAATACAAGTAAAATACCTGCCCCCACACTACCACCTACAATCCACGTTCTCTTTTTCATAATTCCCTCCTTTCCCATTATTATATAATATTTGGTATTATTTATATTTTGTTCTATGTGAACACATATCATTTCATGATAATTATTCAAGATCAGACGGTTGGCTTACGATAAAGCTGAACACGAGTGAGATGTTTCATCGAACACATAGGTATCTCTTTAAACACATAAAACATTTCGTATCTTCAAAAGAACTCTTAACCCTGATTAGTATCATATAATCCAAAGGGGGGCAAAAAATTCTATGAAAATAGGTTTACTTTGCGGGCATCGCATACCTGATCTTCTCAACACAAAAGAAATACTCACCGTAGAAACAAAATACGGTAGCATCCCTGTAGAAATATCACCGGTAGGTAAACATATTGTTTTTTTCATCAACCGCCATGGACCAAATGCAAATCTCCCACCGCACATGATCAATTACCGTGGAAACATCGCGGCACTTGCAGCTAGTCACGTCGACTATATCTTATCAGTAGGAACAGTTGGATCGCTACACAAACAGATGAAACCCGGCGATATCGTCATTCCCCATGATTTCATAGATTTCACAAAAACCCGACCACAAACCTTTTTTGAATCAGAACGAGTCCATGTTGATATGACAAACCCCTATTGTCCCCTGATACGAGAACAACTGCTTATCGCAGCAAAAAAAATACATTCACTTACTGTTCACGATCATGGCGTTTATCTAGCGACAGAAGGACCACGATTGGAAACCATTTCTGAAATAAAGTTTTTTTCACAATATGCTGATGTTGTAGGAATGACTGGCGTCCCAGAAGTTATTCTTGCCCGGGAAAAAAGCATCTGCTATGCATCTCTATGCCTTGTAAGCAATATGGCGGCAGGGCTTCAAAGCGAATTATCGACAGATACGATAAAAAAGATGTACACACAGAAACAGCCATATATCTCAAAAATCCTTACATCAACAATAACAAATCTTGAAAAAAAACAAAAATGCAGCTGCAAAACAGATATATCGAAGGCAAAAATATGATAAAACCACCATATGAACTGATTGATCATACCGCTGACGTCGGCGTCAAAGCCAACGGAAAAACACTCGCAGAAGCGTTTGAACATGCGGCAAAAGCAATGTTTGACATAATCACCGATAACTCAGAGGTTGAATTTGTTGGTCAGTATGATATTGAACTAGACGCACCAGATCTTGAACAGCTGCTTGTCGACTGGCTATCTAAACTATTATTTTTACATGGTGCTCAGAACCTTGTCTTTGGTTTTTTCAAAGTCACCATTGATACGAAGAAAAACCACCTCAGCGCACACGTATGCGGGGAAACGTATACGACGACAAAACACAAGATCGGTAGTGAGATCAAAGCGGTGACGTATCATATGTTATCAGTGAAGAATACACGTCCGTATGAAGTCCAAGTCCTCTTTGACATCTAATAAAAAATTGTTTTTTTAGGGAACGAAAAAGGTTAAGAAAGAGAACTATTTTACCCCTCCTTACAAAAACAACAAAAAATTCTTCAGATGCCCCGGTAGTGTAGTGGCCTATCATGAAGCCCTGTCGAGGCTTCGACTTGGGTTCAAATCCCAGCCGGGGCGCTTCATTTTTTATCTTTATATTTCAGTTCTTTTACGAGTCGCTCGAACTCTTCATTTGTGATTTCTTCGAAGGAATAGCGAACTTTCGCAACATTAAGAGCTTCTGTTTCTTTTGTTGTTTCTTTGAGGGATTCGTTATCTTTTGCTATCTTGAGTGTTTCTGCTTTTTTTGGTTGTTGGCATTTTTGAACAATTACGTCTGCCTGTTTTTCTTCTCGTTTTATAACAACAGGTTTCGGGTGATGTTTGATGCCTTTTTTTTCAGATTTCATCCGTTTTGAAAAAAATAAAAATAAAAATCCAACGACAAAAAAGAGACACGTCCAAAAAACAATTGCAATAAACCCCGTTGCATCAATCTGTTTATTCATGAAAAAAAATGCAACTACTACGCTAACAGCATATAACACTCCGAGTGCGAAAAAAATCGCTGAGAGAGGATACCCAACAATTCTTCGCATCGATTTCATATGTTTTCTTCTCCCATTTACTCGTATTATCTTTTATTAATTATGAAATCCTAATAAAAGAATTATCAGAAAAAAACCCTGGTTATAGTTTTTTCAAAAGCTCAGCGATTTTCTCTCTTTTATCGTTCTCATCCGGAAGAGTAATTGATGATTTCCATTTCTTCGTACCATCAGGAAGATAAAACCCTCGGGAAATAGAAATAAACTCCCGATCGGTTCCTTCAGCAACTGCTTTCTTGCGAGCAACCTCGATAAAGTTGTTTTTCCCAAATTTTACTTCCTCTGCGGTAATAACCTCAAATTCAACCATTTTTCTTTTTCTCCTGTGTGTATTTTTTTTATTGGTAACGCACTGTTGATTTAATACATTTCGGAAAAAAACTTGGAGAATCACCGGATTTGTAACGTTATCCTGCGTTTTTTTTTCCCTAGAATATACGGGTCATACTCCTGGGGTACAATACGATTATATACTTATTGTTCATTACACGAAAACAACGACCTCATCGTATGGAGTCGAAAACAAAAAATAAGGAAGGAAATAATATGGAAAGAGAACATGGTGGGCAAGGACGGAGTTTTGACCGAGGCCCTCGAGAGATGCATAAGGCAACTTGTGCAGAATGTGGAAAAGAAACTGAAGTCCCCTTCAAACCAGATGGAAGCAAACCTGTGTACTGCAGGGATTGTTACCAGAAACATCGTCCAAAACGATTCTAATAATGGGCGATATTCTAACACATCGTGGTTTTTCTTTTTTGATTATAAAAAAGGGAAAACTCCTCTTTTTATTTTTTTTAAACGTTTTAATCATCTCTTTTTTTTCATCTCAATATTAATCCCTTCACCGATATTTTTAAGTACCACCGCTGCCCTTAATAAAGGGGTTTCTATATCCCACTTTGAATTCCTTAGATTTCCAGGGGTAGATAAATTATGAAAACACTTGATATCACCAAACTCAGACACGGAACCACGCTTGTGAAGCGAGGATTTGCAAAGATGCAGAAAGGCGGTGTCATCATGGATGTCGTCAACGCAGAACATGCACGAATCGCTGAAGAAGCAGGAGCAGTCGCAGTCATGGCACTTGAACGAGTCCCTGCAGATATACGCGCCCATGGCGGCGTCGCCCGCATGGCAGACCCCACCATCATCCAACAAATCATGGATACGGTAAGCATCCCTGTGATGGCAAAGGTTCGTATAGGTCATTTCGTCGAAGCACAAGCCCTTGAATCCCTTGGAGTAGACATGATCGATGAATCAGAAGTACTAACCCCAGCAGATCCCTTCTACCACGTTGACAAACGACAGTTCACAATCCCTTTTGTATGCGGATGCAGAAACCTTGGCGAAGCAGTCAGACGCATATGGGAAGGAGCAGCAATGATTCGAACCAAAGGCGAAGCAGGAACCGGAAACATCATCGAAGCAATACGACATCAACGCATGGTCACCTCTATGATTCGTCAGTTAAAAGAAATGGACAAAAACGGTCTTCAAAGACTCGCAGAAGAATACTCAATAAACTACGTGAACTCACTAAAAACACTCACCAACATCATAACAGTCGAAGACAACACCATCATATTTGAAAAATATCCCTATGGGACAGTGAAAAAAGAGATAATAGATATCCTCAAAGAAATCAAAAACATCCAGCGACTCCCTGTTGTAAACTTCGCAGCAGGCGGTATTGCAACCCCTGCTGATGCCGCAATCATGATGCAACTTGGAAGCGACGGCGTCTTCGTCGGATCCGGCATCTTCAAATCAGAAAAACCAAAAAAAACCGCAAAAGCAATCGTCGAAGCAGTCGCAAACTACGATGACCCAAAAGTGATTGCAACAGTCAGTAAAGGCCTTGGAGACGCGATGAACGGAATCGAGATTGAAACCATACCAAAAGAACAACTCTTACAAGAAAGAGGCTGGTAATAATCGTCTGCGTTGGCATATTATCAATCCAAGGAGCAGTCTCAGAACATTTCGATGCAATGATGCGTTTTTTTAAAGAAACTAAGACCAAAGGATCTGTTAACCTTATCCGACAGAAACCAGACCTTGACAAGGTTGATGCGCTCATTATTCCAGGTGGAGAAAGCACGACGATATCCCGGACATTGGTTCGTTCTGGGCTTTTTGAAACTATCCGCAACCGCATTAGCGATGATACTCTTGCTATCATGGGAACGTGCGCTGGCTGTGTACTGCTTGCAAAAACTATTACTGATACTACAAAAGAACGTGTCACTTCTCTAGAGGCGATGGATATCGAAGTACAACGAAACGCGTTCGGCCGACAAAAAGAATCATTCGAACACACACTAAATTTTCATGGATTCTCAAATCCATATACTGCCGTTTTTATCCGTGCACCAGTGATCACAAAAGTAGGAAGAGACTGCGAAGTCCTTGCAAAATTCGATAAAAAAATTGTGGCGGCTAGGCAACATCGTTTCCTAGCCTTATCGTTTCACCCTGAGCTCACAACGGATCTTCGGGTGCACGAGTATTTTTTAGAGATGATTTAAGCTTTCATGATCGCCAAAAGGAATATCCCTAAGGCAATTAAGGCGCCAATGATCGCACCGATCACCGCAACGATACCGTTGACGATTGAACCGGCGAAGTCGATGATGCCTGGTGGTGTCCCAAGGAACCCTAATAGTCCAGATCCCCAGAGGAATATGACACCGACTAAAAGCCCGATGATGACCAGGATTGCACCTACGATCCTACTTTTTCCTGATCCAAAGTATGCGGTGAAAATCCCTGCGATGATGCTTGCTATTGCGAAGACCAAGGTTAGCATGCTTAAAAAATATTGTGGTAGTCCTACTTCCATTTTCTTTTCACCTCCTTAAAATTTTGTCCCGGTTAAGGTTTTCGTATCAATCACACCGGGTATTGATCGGATTTTATTGACAACAATGTCCCCAAGTTTCTCGAAATCTTCTGCTTCGATTTTCGCTATCAGATCATACTCCCCAAATAATGGATGAAGTTCAATGATCTGTGGGACTTTTGATAGTTTATTGTAGACTTCATGCTCATGTGCAGGAGCAGCACTTATTAATACAAATCCTATAGCCATCGATAATCTACCTCTTGTGCCTGTTATATCTTTATATCATATAAACTTTATCAAAAAAAACATCACAGAACAATCTCAGTTTTTCCTCTCGTACTGTGGTTTTTTTATGAGATAAAGAACAATTGGTCCACCGATGATGTAACAAGCAACAGCAAAAAGTAGAATAAATGGAGCGACCCCTGTATAAAGACCACCGAGACCTATTGCTGCAAAAATAATTAATGTTGCGAAAACGTTAAGTGATAACGATGGTTTTGGGAAACGAATCGAAGACACCATCAATAACGAGAGAATAAAAATAAGAGCGATACAGAGGATGCTGTCAAAATGAACAAACGCGACAACAAGAATCACAATAGTGCTAGCCGAGGCGGGTAATCCAACAAAAAACGCATCATCTTTCAGGGCATGAAATGACCCAAGGCGAACTACACTTGAAACAAAAAACAATATGAGGATGCCGAAAAGAAGAAAGAGATATTGTCCTACGGATGACTGGTATGTTACAAACACAAATGCTGCCGGGGCGATAGAAAGCGTAGTAAGATCTGCCATAGGTTCAAGATATTCCCCGAGTTTTCCTTTCCCCCGTCTCCTGGCAACAACACCATCAAGACCATCAGCTAACAACCCAAGAAGAATAAGTGAAAACGAAACCCAAAATAAACCTATGAAAAGGAAGAGAATCGCAGTAAAACCAAATAGTGCATTACAGATGGTAATCCCATCTGCCACCGTCACATGTTTAATCATTGAATTTTGCAATGGTTGTTTCACCTGCCTTCACACGCGCTCCTTTGGTAATCGTTACCTGTTTAAGTGTTTTTGTTGGAAGATACACATCAACCCGGGAACCAAGTCGTATAAGCCCTATTTTATCGCCCTTTTTTAGCATATCTCCCTTGTTGATGTAGGGGACGATCCGACGCGCTAATGTCCCTGCGATCTGAATAATTTTCACTGTACCAATCATTGTATCCAACAGAATGATGACCCGCTCATTTTTTTCAGATTCTTTCCTAAAAGCAGGGAGATGCGCACCAGGATGATGAATAATCTCTGTTATACATCCATCAAACGGCATGCGGTTCACATGAACATGGTACAGATTCATGAATGTTGAAATCTTTGTGCAATCTCCAACATCACCATCATCTTTTGTAATTATTTCTCGAATGATACCATCTGCTACCGCAACAATACCGTCTCCAATGATTCGATTTGGATCCCTAAAAAAGATAAGGAAAAGACACGAAATCAACAACATCACAAATAAAAGAAAAAAAAAGACGAATCGCAACTCACCTGCTACTACAACAGTAAAAATACAAAAGAGCCCAGTAACGAGAAATGAACCCGCAATCCACGACAAACCTCCTTTAGCTATGTGCATCGTTTTTTTTCCCCAGAAGTGATGAAAAAAGGTTTTCTAGTGGTCCTTTTCGTTTCCACAAATTGGTGATACCAAACAGCTCATCAGAAAGCTCTGGAACAATTTTGAAGTTAATGAACAATAAAATAATAAGTGCGACAAGCGACAACAACTTAAAAATCACATTATGCGCAAGTTCAAACGACGTAATCTGTTCACCCACAAGAAAAATAACACCTGCATTCCGCAGCAAGTTAAGCAGATAAACAGGGATAACGGTTACAGCTATTGCTAGAAACCTTTTTTTTATTGTTGCCTTGTGAACAGCAGCATTCATTCCCACAAACAACACCATAGATTGAATAGCAGTACACGCAAATATAATCGTAACCGGTGCATTTTTAAAGACAATACTTGGCCCATCTTGGTGTGTTTGTAACCCAAAAAGCTGAAGCATCGCATTACTCTGTACCGCTACAACTTCGATCAACCAGTTTTTCAACTCAGGGATAATCCCGGTGTCTATCGTGAAATAGATTATCCCTGCAAGAAACGTACCACCTGCGATCCAGTTCAAACATGAGACAGCCTCATTACGTTTCAACGATAACCATTCCTGATACCCCATATATGTTAAAAAATACACGCCGATACCACAAACAACTCCGTTAAACAGATCGTCACTTGGACCGTACAACTGCATCGGTTGAAGCGCCCAAAAGAATGCAAAAACCCCCCAGCCGAACATCTTAATTTTTCTGCCCATCGCCAGGTTTTTTTTTATGAAAAACCCTATGCCGAGAAGAATCAACCCAAGAAACAACGGAATATAACTTATCTGCTGAAAAAGTAAAGACGCAGGATATGGATTAAAAACGTATCCTATAATAAGCATAATGGTTGGTATTAAAAAAAAGAAAAAAACCGTGATGTGATCGTTTTGTTTTCGTTCAGAATTCATTTTCATGGAAAACCGTTTCCGTAAACCGAGATGTGATTTAAGAGAGTTATGGAACATTTGATTTGGTTTCTAGATGAGTCCCAGCATCTGCACAACTGATATTAAACCAAACTGCGTCATTAACCATCTATCCCACATCATACAAATCAACCCAACCAGACCCAATAATGTAAGCGAAACCCAATAGGTGTATATGATTTGGTGCGATAGATCCGTTGATTACCCGTATGAACGCGAGTACGAAGCAGATTAAAAGCAAAATAAAAACAGTCAAATACCATGTAAGCGGCTCGATCATTCTGCAATCCTTTGCACCCACCTAGGAAAATTTCTACAAATGTTGGCCCCCCACCCCCTCCCCCATACATTTATTAACTCTATAATATATTAGTGTTCTGGTTTGATTGACATGACCAAAAATCACTACAAAACAATACTTGTTTTTCTTATAATTGGATTCTTACTAGAAACATCCATAACACCACCAATTTCTGCAACACAGAGAACCGATACCATATCTGCATTATCTTCACTAAACACGAAGGAACAACCCAATGAAAACACGTTATACAACCTACTCATCATCACCCCGCAAACGTTTGCCTCTGAACTCTGTCCACTTGTTTGTCATAAAAACAAACACGGGATAAAAACAAAACTTGTCACCCTTGAACAAGTCTACACCCAAGAGTATTGGCAGGGACGAGACAAACCAGAAAAAATAAAATACTTCATAAAAGACGCAGTAGACCACCTTGGAATACAATACGTGCTCCTCGTAGGAAGCTATCGCTATTTCCCAATCAGATACTGCTACAACGCAGACAACAACACCGGCTACCCCGAACCCAGATTTATCTCAGAGTTATACTATGCAGATCTCTACGACAAAAACGGAAATTTCTCCAGCTGGGATACTAATGGAAACGGCGTCTACGGAGAATGGTTCACCAATCATGCTGAGGATCCAGACATTGATTTATACCCTGATGTCGCCGTTGGAAGACTCGCCTGCAGAAACAGTCAAGAAGTAAAAATCATGGTCGATAAAATCATCACCTACGAGACACAAACCTATAACAGTAACTGGTTCAAAAAAATCGTTGTCGCCGCAGGAGACACCTACCCTGCATCTCAAAACCCAAACTGGACGGGAAATGAAGGCGAAGAAAACACGTTACATGTGCTTGAGAACATGACAGATTTTCAATCAGTGAAACTCTGGGCGTCTGATGGAACTCTAACAGGGACAAACGATGTGATTAACGCAATTAGTAATGGCTGCGGGTTTCTGTATTTTGACGGACATGCAAACCCATACCGCTGGAGTACCCATCCACCAAATGATGCTGCCACATGGATTGAAGGATTATCAGTCATATCCATGTCTCGGCTGAAAAATAAGGATATGTACCCGGTTTGTGTCGTCGGAGGATGTCACAACCTTGAGTTTGATGTAAACTTCGCAAAACTAAAGACTGATCCCTGGTACTACTACACCTGGATCACCGAATGCTGGGGGTGGAAACTCACCCGTAAAATCAACGGCGGATCCATAGCAACCATCGGCTGCACCGGCCTAGGGATGACAAAAGAAGACAAAAAATCATTTAGCGGCGCAGGGGACTATCTTGAACCTACGTTTTTCTATGAATACGGGGTGAACAACACCCATATCCTTGGCGACATCTGGAAAAACACGATCACAGATTATCTCAAACAATATCCCATAGATTGGAATACATCTGCAGCAGGGGATTTTGCTATTGATGCAAAAACCGTACAACAATGGGCGCTACTTGGAGACCCAAGTCTACTAATCGGTGGATACCCCAACGTCTGAACAAGTATTCATTCAAGAAACACAATTTTTTTCTCTTTTTATACAACAGATTACGGATATTGTTTCATCAAAACTAATAAAGACCCTTTGGATTCTCATGTACGGGGACGTACAAATGAATGTGAAACTCATTGGTTATACACCAAATCCTGAAAAAATCCCTGCGATGGCAGCAAAACTTACCCATAGCAACGCAAAACCAGAGGAACTTGAGAACACCTCAGATAAAGAGCTGCAGGCTATCCTTAAACAGGTAACAGAGTTTGGACATTCCAGCGTAATTGAACACACAAATTTTACTTTTGCAATAAGTGATGTAAGCAGATCATTAACCCATCAGCTTGTCCGTCATCGGATCGCTAGTTACTCTCAGCAGAGCCAACGATATGTGAATCTTAAGAAACCTTCGTATGTGATTCCATCAACGATTGCAAAAAACAAAGAACTGAAAAAAACGTATGAACAAACAATGAATCATATCTGGGATGAATACAACAAGTTTCTAAAACTGAAAATTCCTGCAGAAGATGCGCGATACCTGCTCCCCAATGCCACTTGTACTAACATTCTTGTTACGATGAATGCACGGTCACTCCTCAACTTTTTTGAGTTGCGATGCTGCCAGCATGCCCAATGGGAGATCCGAGAACTCGCACAAAAAATGCTCTCTTTAGTAAAAAAAGTTGCTCCCACGATTTTCATGCACGCAGGTCCTGCCTGTAAAACCAGACAGATTTGCCCTGAAAAAAAGACGGACTGCCCCATGTACCCTAAGTGAGTAATGATGAGACGACCGTATGTGATTGTGAACTGTGCGATGTCTGCTGATGGAAAGACTGCGCTTCCCTCGAGGAAACAACTGCGGATATCCTGCGATGAAGACATAAAACGCATGTACGAACTACGCAATGACTGCGACGCGGTTCTTGTTGGGATTGAAACAGTTCTTTCAGATGACCCGAAACTTACTGTTAAGGAAACATATGTAAAAAATCCAAGGCAACCATTACGAGTTATTCTTGATGGTTGTAATAGAACACCTGTTTCTGCTCAGGTATTAAACACTACAACAAAAACCTTGATTATTGTTGCAAAGGGAGCGGAAAAACAGTTTGACGATAGTCACATTGAGGTTGCAGGTTGTGATGTCGATACTAACGGATATCTTGATCTCCAAAGCGTTCTTGAGTTGCTGTCTAAACGTGGTGTAAAAAAACTGCTTGTAGAAGGCGGCGGCACCATAATCTGGAGTTTTTTGAGCCAGAAACTGGTTGATGAGCTATTCGTCTACATTGGACCATGCATCATTGGAGGAAAAGATACACCGACGATGGCAGGTGGAAAAGGCATCACAGATGAAAACGAAATGATATCATTGAATCTATCTTCTGTAAAAAAAATTGGTCCTGGTGTTTTACTTCACTACAAAACGAGACCATGAAACTCCTCTGCGATCAGATGCTTGGTACTCTTACGAAATGGCTTCGAATCCTTGGTTTAGATACATATTACGCAACAATTGAAATGACCGACGATGATATTCTCCAGATTGCCAAAACCGAACAGCGAGTCCTAATTTCTCGTGATAAACAATTGATACAACGAGCAAAAAAAGAACAACTACCATATATTGCTATTCAAACGACAAATCTTGATGAACAACTAAAAGCTGTGTTGAATCATGTTTCTTTTAACGAATCGAGTATTCTCTCACGATGTACTATCTGTAACACCGTCCTTGAATCGATCGAGAAGCATATCGTAAAAGATAAGGTTCCTCCAAGGATTTTCGAACAGCACGATACCTTTTGGTTTTGCAAGTCATGTGGCAGGGTGTATTGGATGGGGACACATTATGAACATATGAAAAACAAACTACAAAAATTGAAACAGATGAAATAGTTGAAGTTTTTTTTAAAACATTTTGTACATCTGTGCATGCGGGATTCCTTTTATGGTCAGCACGCAGTCTTTGTTGATGAATCCGAGTTTGATGGCGTGCATTACTGCTTTTTTTCCAACAAGGTTTGCGATGGTCGCCTCAGCGAGGAGTTTTCCCAGGGTTTTTACATCCACGGTTTCTCCGCCGTAGAATTTTTCTGATGCATCGATTTGGAGTTTACCTTCTACGAATTTTTTTCCAACAAGTTCTTTATCGCAGGCGGATACAAAAGTTTCTTTTCCTTGTCTGTAGATTCTGATGCTGATCATGGTCTCAGATCCTATGTTTGTCTCTATTTATTATATTAGTTTCTCCTGTTTTATATGACTTTCGAAAAAATGCTATGTTGTAGCATGATTGGGTTGTTTTTTGAGTAGATACAAATAATTGTTTATTGCGGTTTTTGTCAATCCAGTTATTTTTATGGAAAAGTATATATATTAGTACTGGGGCATGCCAACACGCCATTAGTTTTTTTGACCATAATCTTAAAACACACACGCACTATAACGTACACAAACAACACAAATTTTTAGGGGCAGCGCATGAAAGCAATCCTCAAACTATTCTCCGAACACGGCACTTTCATCCAACCAGAAGCTGTCACCTACATTTCCACAAGAGAACACCCCAAAGAATTCGCATCACTTCTCCTTGAAAACCTCAAAGAATACCCACTCGTCCTCACTCTAGATCAAATCAAAGCAATAGAACAAACATCTCTAGTAAAAAACCTCCCAACACTCGAAGAACCAACCATAAAACAACCAATAAACGAACCCCAAGAAATAGCGACACAAGACGTCATACTATCTGAAAAACCCCCTGAATCACAGATAAAAACAGAAAAACCTCCACTTGATGAAAAACAAAAACAAAAAATCATCTTATCAAAAATGTATTCTTCGCCATCTCCACGCGATGAAAACGATGAAGAAATCGAAGAAGAATACGAAGACCCAGATAAAGACGACCAGATAACAATCAACGGCGAAGAAACAGAAAAACCACTCATCCGTCCTGTTGAACTCAAAAAAATAAAAGGATGGAAACCCCTCGCAAAAGAATACGCGCCTGAGATAAAAATCATCAAAGACGTAACAGGAAACAGCACCTGTGAAGGCACCACCCAGGATTTCGCAAAACTCTTCAAAAACAGGTACGCTATCCTTCATAAGATACTTCAGAATCAACGCAGAGAACTCATGAACGCACTCCCCATCAACCGCATCAAAAAAAGTGCGACAAACGACCTTCAACTCATAGGGATCGTAAAATCTGTCCGTACCACAAACAATGGTCACCGCCTTATCGAAATCGAAGATGAAACTGGTGAAGCACCCCTCATCGCATTGAAAACAAACCCAGACATCCTTCAGATAGCTAATGAAGTAGTCCTTGATGAAATAATAGGTGTGAACGGCAAACTCAGCAAAAACGGGGATCTCATAATCATTCAAAACATCATATTCCCTGATATCAGCATCCGACACAACAAACAAAAAGCAGAAGTCCCCATCTGCGCCGCGTTCCTCTCAGATATTCACATGGGAAGCAAGATGTTTCTTGAGGATCAATGGCATGCGTTTATCAAATGGATCAATGGAAACCTAGGCAACTCCCGGCAAAAAGATGTAGCTGGAAAAGTAAAATACCTGGTCATCCCCGGCGATATCGTAGACGGGATTGGTATATACCCTAACCAAGAAAAAGAACTCTCCATAAAAGATATTTACCGGCAGTACGAAGCACTTGCTTTGCAGATGCAACAGATTCCGGATCATATCTCCATTATCATACAACCAGGGAACCATGATGCGGTAAGACCCGCTGAACCACAACCAGCGTTTGCAAAAGAAATCCAGAGTCTTTTTTCAGGAAAAGAGGTGCACTTCGTCGGAAACCCCTGCTATTTTTCACTTCACAGCGTCGAAGTATTATCGTATCATGGACAAAGCCTGCTTGATTACGCAACAAACGTCCAACATCTGCGATACAACGAACCAATCGAGATCATGAAAGTCATGCTCAAGAAACGCCATCTCGCCCCTATCTACGGAGGATATACGCCGCTTGCACCAGAACATCTAGATCACATGATCATTGACAAAGTCCCCGATATCTTCGTCACCGGACATGTACACTTGGCAGCACTTGACGATTACCGAGGTGTAACACTCATCAATGCATCATCGTGGCAGGCACAAACCACGTACCAAAAAATGCTGAACTTTGTCCCTGATTCAGCAAAACTCCCGATAGTTGATCTGAAAACAGGCAGTGCCACAACAATGGATTTCAGCCAGCAAATAACATGAAAGCAATCTGATTGTTTTTGTTGATCTTATTTTTTTATTTTATTTAAGAATTTGTTTAGACGTGAATTTCGGGCTTTGAATCGTTTTTCCTCTTTAATTTCTTCTTGTTTGACAAGCGGATCTCCCTTGTAGCCTTCTTTAGATTTCTCCTTTAATCGATCCAATTCACATTCATCAAGCCAAACACCACCACAATTTAAACACACATCAACCTCAACATCATCAGCTTTTTCGATATCCATCGTCATTGCACATCGAGGACAGATCATTGGGCTTTTACTTTTAGTCCCAATATGCTTGGTAAGATAATTTGCTAATTTTCTATCCTTTAACAGCTTGTCCAGTTCACCTTTATCCAACCATATACCGTTACATTTTGGACAAACATCAATGATCAGATTTGGTCCAAATATCTCGATTTCCGTTTTATCCATTTCAACCCAGCAGCGATGACATTCATATTTTCTTTCAGAATCAACTTTCTTTGAAGGCATAGGGATTGGTATCGATTACATGATTTTATTATTTACCATCATAAAGCATGAATTACCAGGTTTTTAATGAAGTTATTTTTTTTGTTATCATCCTTTGGTATAATTATCTAAAAACCATGAAATACTTAATTTTCCTTCAAAAATAATAAAAAACGCCCTTTTTTAGAATTATGAGGGATTTTCTTGGATTGGGGCTTTATGTTCTTTAGGGCAGTTACTATTATTGAGGTAAAAAAACATGTCGGTCGTAACCTATCAAGACGCGGTTGAATACCAACGCCGTAATGTAGAAGAAAATCTTCTTCACCTCAAAGAGGTTCTTCGAAATGAATTTATTCATGGTGGACATTTAATAGCATTAGGAACTGCAGGTATCGCTTTATCATCAATGTTTTTGTTTAATACAGTGATTAGATGGGAATTTCTTCTAATAATTTATTTTGGAACTCTTTGTATCTATGGCTACGATTATTACAAAGGATTTGAAATTGATTCCTTAAATAATTTTGACAGGACGAATCATCTTAAAAAAATTTATAAATATCGACCACTGATGTTGATTTTTTATGGACTAGGATTTTTTTGTTTGTTAATATATTTTGGAAATTCTGCAAGTATCTTTTTTGGAGGACTATTATTATTAAGTGGACTAATGTACACTTTTAAATTTAAAAAAATGACAAAGAAAATAATAGGTTTGAAAAGTTTTTATACAGCATTTTCATTTTCTCTTTCAGTAATTTTTACAGCGTTATTTTGTTCATACCCAATCAACTTTTTATTATCAATTTTTTTCGTATTTGTTTTTCTCCAAATTTTACTTATCACAAGTTTTTGCGATATTAAAGATATGGACACTGATAAAAAACACGAACTACAAACATTGCCGATTTATTTTGGAAAAGAAAAATTTTTATTTTTCCTCCACATCATAAATCTTGGGTCTCTTATTCTGATATTGATTGCTTTTACTTTGAAGATAATTCCTTTGTTTTCAATATTTTTATTTTTTTCATATCTCTACTGTTTTTATTTTATTCAAAAAGCAAAGAATGTAAAAACAAATTTACATTACCTAACAAATACAATAGTTGATGCTTCATATTTTTTCTGGCCTGTTTTCTTATTTTTAGGGAAAATGGCATTGGCAATTATATAAAAATATTATCGAGTTTAAATTAAAAAATAGGTGCTTATCGATATAATAAGAATTAATATCCATAATGAAATTATTTAAATATAATTAAGTAATTCATTAGAATGTGAAAAAATCGGAATTTATTTGGAATGAAATTGTCTTTGGCAGTCATTGGCTCTCGATGGGCGCTGCAGCTATTGCTCTTTCTGCTATGGTTCTGCTTGAAATGAATATTCGATGGGAGTTTTTATTTATAGCATATTTTGGAACACAATTCATTTATAATTACAATCATCATAAAGAAATAGACATTGATTCCTCAACTAACACATCAAGAACGATGCATCTCGGTATATATCATAAATATAGTAAAATTCTTATAGTAATTTATGGAGCTATTTTTTTTATTTTATTGATATTATTTGGAAACTCAGAAACTTTTCTTTTTGGAGGATTATTACTACTTATAGGTTTACTATTTTCATATACTATTAAAGATTTTTTTGGAAAAATAGCCGGAGTGAAATTACTATATACTTCGTTTGCATGGGGGTTGCTTATACCTTTTACTGCTATTTATTGTTCACATCCTCTGGATAAATCCATCATTATTTTCTTTGTATTTACATCATTTCGGGCGATAATAACAACAACTTTTTTTGATATAAAGGATATTGTAATCGATACAAAAAGAAATATCGTGACATTACCAGCCATCCTTGGTAAAGATCGATGTCTAGATTTCTTACATTTATTCAATTTTATTTCTTTATTACCAATTATTTTTGGAGTGATTATAGGTATAATTCCAAAATATTCAATCTTTCTAATATCACTGTTTTTTTACACCTATTATTATACTCAAAAAACAAAGTATGACACTGTGGATCTTCCCATGATTTCGTATATCATTGTAGATGGTGAATTTGTTTTTTGGCCGTTTCTTTTAATGTTAGGTATTGTTTTTATGACACGGTATCTGTAACTAAAAAATCGTTTATTTTATACCGTTATTGTTAACGTTAAATAATTTTTTACGACGATGTTATACGTTTTAAATTCGATTTGTTTACCTAACGAGCTAGACACAAAACCGGACACAATACCTCTAAAAATTATATATTTCGACGTCTCAGAAAAAATGGTCCAAGGATAATAAACAGATGCAATACTTGGTTTAGTGGGATCTAAAACTCGTACTTCTCCAAAACCAAGCGCAGAAAAAAAATCCGGTATAAATTTTTGATAATCTTTATATCCATAAGTCTCTTGTAATAATTTACCATATTCAAAACAAGCATTGAATAGAACTTGTTCACCACCATCTAGTTTTGCTATTTCCTGTTCCAATAAATAGAGAATATGAGAATCGCAAAAGAAAAACCTATTCTTTTTGTAAGAGAGAATACCTTGTTTAAATTCGAAAAAACCTGCATTTAATAAATCCTTTAAAGAATTTTTAGAATATATTGTTTTTCGTATTTCATTCATTGTCTTATATAAACTATCAGACTTTTGATCAGATAAATCTAATTCATGAAAAATATGGGGAGTTTTTTTAAGTAAAAATACTTCAGGAGCACAGATAATATAACATTGTTGATTTCCCCTTCCCTGACATTCTATCTGTATTCCTTCAACTGTTTTATCCTGCATTGCATACGCCCAGATTCCAGCAATACCACCATCAGTCATTATGTAACCAAGGCCATTGTGTCTACATATGATGTAATCCTTGAAATAGATATTAAACATTTTTTCATCTATATTTATTTCATACTTAGCTTCTTTAGCATATGTACCTTCGACAAACCGTACAAGTAAATATGTAAAATCAGAAAATTCTTTTTTTGTGCACCTTTGAATTGTTGGAAAGTTTGAAAGAGATGAGTATATATAACCGTTCTTTTTTCCAGCAGAATACAATACTTGTTTTCCTCGTTCTCCAAAGCATTCAATGATTCTTTTTTCAATTATTTCAAAAAGTTGTTCAGGTAAAAAAATATCTCTCAGATAAGTTGTTTTTTTATGTTCAGTAAAGGCAGTAATGATAAATCCAGGTTTATCAATAATTTCTCTTCTTGGTATGATAATATTTTGAATGTACCAAGTTACCACCCTATCTTTTACCGCCATACTGTTATACTTCTTTTATGTTCACCACAATACCTGTCTCTGTAAAATCAAATGTATGAGTAAGACCATCGATTTTTGTTTTCCGCAGTTTCTTCACCTGAATTGTCCGGTTCAATTCATTGCCAACATCAATATATCCAAGAACAACAAGTCCATCTGCCCTAAACTCACTGATCATATCTATTGTGTCCCCTGGCATTCCTTCAATCTTCTGCGACAACAACATAGAGGTCGCACCAGACTGCTTCACTATATCAATAAGTGCCACAAGGTTTGCTTTGTTGATCTCGGTAAACGCCTGTGGATGAAGACCGCTTCGTAAACCATCCATGATACTAGATGGATTCATCGTTGCAATAGCGAGCGATGAAATACTATCAATCACCACTCGCTTATACGAGCCGCCCTGAATCAACTGTTTGAGCTCATTCATTTTCGATATCTCAAACAACTCCTGAGAAGACAACCCGATAATACGCAGTTTTCCCTCTTGCTCTAATTTAACGATGTCCCATCCAAACTGACTAGCCTGTTCAACAATCTCAAGTTTAACCTGCTCACTACTCAGATAAAGCCCTTTCTCATTGCATTCCAAGGCACCTTTGATGATATACTCAAGCGCCAAAATAGATTTACCACTCCCGGGAGTCCCCGTAACCAATGTAACACTACCCTTAGGGAGACCCTGTTGAATCAATTCATCAAAACCTTCGATACATGTCGGAATCCGCTCTATCTTATTTTCCTCAGCCACCATCATCTCTACCATGCAACAAAGAAACGTATTACCAAATTTAAAGCAATGTGTCTTCGGTTAAGGATTTTCCAGGGGATGAAAGATCCGTTTATCATTTGATGTTCAATGGGCGAAAAAAACATTTTTTGAAAGGAGTTGAAGCATTTCCAAATATATTTTTTTCTTTCAATCCATTTGTTGTTAAAACGAACAAAAATCAGCATTTTTTGCTCAAAATCGTCTTAACCGGTGACCAATGAATTTAAAGCTAACCATCTACGCTGTCATAAGAATTACTGTTGATATTTTGTAAATGATTCCATAAATATTTGCTTTGTTTAGACCGTGGTTAAATAAAATAAATTTACCATAAAAATAAACTTTACTGTATAAACCACAATAATGTGATAAAAAAGTATTATTCTAAGGAGAAAACATCCTTTTCATCACCTTAGTCAATATTATGTTTTTTATCCCAAAAACAAGCATAAAATAACCCCTCTATTTCCTATGGAGAAACATAAGGAATACAAAGCTTTAAACACGTTCTCCCTATTCGTTTCATCATTCATTTTTCATGAGCGATATTTATGGGTGGAGACGCAATCGAACCTCTCGCAGCAAGCAAAAACATGCAGGAATACTTCACCCAATTACAAAAAGAAATCGACATCTGCTACACCGTTGCTCAGAACGCACGAAAAAAAGGATTCGACCCAGAATACAGTGTAGAAATCCCACAAGCACTCGACCTCGCAGCACGAGTCGAACAACTCGTCGGACCCAAAGACATCGCACCAAAAATACGACAAGCAACAAAAAAAATCGGCAACCGAGAACTCGTCTCACTTGAAATCGCAAGAGAAATCGCAAAAGGAACAACCTACAAATTCTCAAGTGTTGAAAAAGCACTCGACCAAGCAACCAGAACAGGACTAGCCATCCTCACCGAAGGAGTCCTTGTCGCACCACTCGAAGGAATCGCAGAAGTAAAACTAGGGAAAAACAAAGACGGAACAACCTACGTCGACCTCTACTTCTCAGGACCAATAAGAAGCGCAGGAGGAACCGGCCAAGCAATGAGCGTCCTCATCGCAGATATCGTTCGCCGAGAACTTGGAGTCGGCAAATACCAAGCAACAGTAGGAGAAATCGAACGATACAAAGAAGAAATACCACTCTACAAACGAGTCCAACACCTCCAATACGTCCCAAACGCCGAAGAAATCGAACGCGTCGTCAGCAACTGCCCGGTCTGCGTCAACGGAGAAGGAACCGAAGACGAAGAAGTCACAGGCTACCGAGACCTCCCAAGAGTAGGAACCAACAAACTCAGAGGAGGAGCCTGTCTAGTCATCGCAGAAGGACTCTGCCTCAAAGCACCAAAGATCTATAAACATGTGAAAAAACTCAAACTCGACGGATGGGATTTTTTAGAGAAATTCGTAAACAAAGGAACAGAAACCACCCAACTCACAAACGGCATCCCACAAATACCGCCATCCTACAAATACATCGGAGAAGTCATTGCAGGTCGACCAGTGCTTTCACATCCCTCAACAAAAGGAGGATTCAGACTCAGATACGGCCGCGCACGCACCGCAGGACTCGCATCAACCGCAATAAGCCCAGCAACCATGTACATCCTCGACAGCTTCATCACCATCGGAACACAGATGAAAATCGAACGACCCGGAAAAGGAACCATCGGGACATCCTGCGACCAGATAGAAGGACCAATCGTCCTATTACAAAACAACGACCTCGTCCAAATAAACAAAGTAGAAGACATCCACCAAGAAGTCAGCAAAATCACGGACGTAGGCGAAATCCTTATTCCCTTCGGCGAATTCATGGAAAACAACGCACTCCTCCCCGATGCAAGCTACGTATACGAATGGTGGGTCCAGGACCTTGAAAAAGCACTCAATTGTGTATCAAAAACCCAGACACAAAAAGATATTACGGATGCAGATCAGATCGTATCAGACAAAATCAAAAAAGATTTCAAACAAGAAATCAACCTAGAAAACCCCTCAGCACAAGAGGCTTTCGCACTCTCAGAACGATACCTAATACCACTTCATCCACGATATACACTTTTCTGGCATGACATCAGCGTTGATGATGCGTGTCAACTCTCTAAGTATGTAAAAGAAAATGGAAAAATAATAACTGATGAACACAAAGAATATACGCTTTCAATCCCAAATAACCCACAGATAAAAAACATCCTCATCGAACTAGGGGCACTCCATAAACAACGCGAAGGAAACATCATCTTTGATCAATATGCATACCCTCTGATTCGCTGCTGCGGACTAGATGATTCTGACGGAAAACTCATTGACGTCCGCACAGCGCACCTTAAAAAACAACCAGATGACAAACAAGATACAGTTACGCTAGTCTCAAAACTCGCAGGAGTAATTCTCTGCGCCCGAGCACCATTTCGCATCGGCGCACGCATGGGAAGACCAGAAAAAGCAGCAGCACGAAAAATGAGACCACCACCACACGTCCTCTTCCCACTAGGAAACTATGGGGGAAACCAACGACTCTTCAAAACCGCAGCAGAAAAAGAAACCATCGAAGTCGAAGCAGGACACAGAAAATGCCCAAAATGCAACAAAACAACACACAAAATCACCTGCAA
The DNA here is from genome assembly GCA_026394495.1 of Methanobacteriota archaeon. Taxonomy (GTDB): domain Archaea; phylum Thermoplasmatota; class E2; order DHVEG-1; family DHVEG-1; genus CAIYYQ01. The sequence continues at coordinate 39,193 of JAPKYE010000023.1, forward strand.
CTGCGGAGCACATACGGAAATAGCAAACGGTCGAATTATAACCCACAACATCAACATCAGCGAAGAACTACAGCATGCAAAAAACACACTCAAAGAACACGACCTCCCAGAAACCATCAAAGGAGTCGTAGGGACTATTTCAAAAAATAAAACCCCTGAGCCTCTTGAGAAAGGAATATTACGTGCGAAACACCAAGTATACGTGTTCAAAGATGGAACCATCAGATTTGACATGACCGATGCACCACTCACCCATTTCAAACCAAAAGAACTAGGAATCTCAGTGAAACGAGTACGAGAACTTGGATACACCAAAGACTACTTGGGAAACGAGCTAGAAACAGAAGATCAAATCTGCGAACTTTATGTCCAGGATGTGATCATCGCAAAATCCTGCGCAGAATACTTTACCCAGGTATCAAAATTCATCGATGACCTCCTCACAAAATTCTACAAACTAGACAAATTCTACAAAATCAAAAAAATAGAGGATCTCACTGGGCATCTTGTCGTCGGACTCGCACCACACACCTCAGCAGGCGCACTTGGAAGGATTATAGGATTCACTGATGCACAGGTATGCTTCTCTCATCCTTTTTATCATGCCGCGAAAAGGAGAAATTGTTTTCATTTTGATCATCGCATCTTTCTTTACGATCAGAATAATGATAAATTTATTACAGACAAAATCGGTGAAGTAGTAGAGAAACAACTAAAAAATAGAAAACCACAAGTTATCGACACATATGGCACTATACGAATAAATCTTGACCCATCCGATAATATCTATGCGTATAGTTTAAACAGAGAATCGGGAAAACTTGAAAAGAAAAAAGTAAAATATTTCATAAAAGGAAAAACAAGTCAATGGATAAAAATTAAAACATCAACTAATCGAGAAATAACCGTTACGCCAGATCATAACATATTAACTATTCATGAAGGTAATCTTTTAGTTAAAAAAGCTAAAAATATTAAAGAAGGAGATCGGGTACCTCTTAGCTTAAAAAATCCTTATGAAACAACGGTATCGGAAATCAATATCCCAAAAATCCTTTCAGAGTTAAGTGACGATATTTTAATCAATATAAAACTTAGAAACTCCAAAGATTTTTTCAAAAATCTGGTAAAGAAATTGGGCAGAAATAATGTTATCAAAATATGTGATATACGGGGCTCTTCAGTCCCTTATTTAAGCAAATGGTATAAAAGTGTCCCCCTCCTACATTTTAAAAAACTCTGTGAAAACTCGCATGTTTGTTATGATGATTTACCAAAAAACACTGCTATTGGTATGAGACGAGACCACGTTAATATTCCGACATATATAACTGATATTCAATCACTTTTTTGGATCCTTGGAATTTATTGTGCAGAAGGATGGTCCCGATCTAATTTCGCCTGTAATCAGGTGGCATTTAGGATAGAGAACGCCGAATTAAGAAAAAGATTACACATAAACATGAAAAATGTGTTTGGATTAATCCCCTATCGAAATGAAGGAAGGATGATTTATTCTTCAAAAACATTGTTTTTACTTTTCAATAAAATCTGGGCTGCAGGATCGTCTGCGTATAAAAAACAAGTCCCTGAAATTATCTATCGCGGCGATGAAAAATCAATAATTAATTTTTTATCTGCTTTTTTTGATGGCGATGGTTCCATCAGTTTGGACCCAGATAGAATCACATTCTATTCCGTTTCTCAAAAAATGATGGAAGGAATAGCAAATCTGTTATTGAGAATAAATATTTTTACTCGATATCAAAAAACAAAAAAGAGGCTTCCTGGGAAAACTGTTCTAAAGATATATGAAAAATTAGGAAAAGAACCATCTCGTCATCAGTTGTTCCATTTGGTGTTGGTTGGAGAAGATAAATATCGATTTGCGGAAATTATTAAACCCGTTTCATATAAAAAGAAAAATCGATCATTAAAAATGGTAGAACAGCAACCCGATGAAACCTCCAGATTCATTCGTTATAAAGGGATTAATTATCCAGCAGTTGCGTTTTCTGATTATACTTTTGATATAATCAAAGAAATAAAGATCAAAGACGCAAAAGAGGCTCCTACATATTGCCTTGATGTAGAAGGCAGTAAAGCCGAAGATAAGGCAATACTTTGGCATAATCAACTTATACAGATAAGATGCGATGGCGATGAGGACGGGCAGATGCTTTTACTCGATGCATTATTGAATTTCTCCCATGCTTACATCCCAGACAAACGAGGTGGACGGATGGATTTACCATTGATTCTTACAACACGTCTAGATCCAGCAGAAGTCGATAAAGAAGCCCATAACATAGATACCCTTTCAAGATACCCTTTAGCGTTTTACGAAGCAACCTTAAAACACGAGCATCCGAAAAACCTTGAATCCATCATGGGATTGGTTTCATCAAGGATTGGGACCCCATTGCAGTATGAACAGTTTGGTTTTACTCATGACACCAACCATATCTGTACTGGGCCGAAAGAATCCCTATATAAAACACTGAAAACCATGATGGAAAAGATGAATGTGCAGCTATCACTTGCCGCAAAGATACGTGCCGTAGACGAAGCAGATGTAGCATACAAGGTGATCGAGCAGCATTTCCTACCTGATATCATGGGTAATCTTCGCGCATTCAGCAAACAGTCGGTACGCTGCCCAGCCTGCAATGTGACGTATCGCCGTATCCCGTTGCAAGGAGTGTGTTCGAAATGTCAGGGGAAACTTACGCTTACCGTCCATGAGATGTCCGTAAAAAAATATTTGAATATCTCAAAAGAGATCGCAGAACGATACCATCTCCCCGAGTACGCGTGTCAACGGATTAAACTAGTGGAGAAATCCATTGATTCGTTGTTTATGAGCGACCATATGAAAGTCACGAAACTGTCTGATTTTTTCTGAAACATAACTTTCTTATAGCTCGTCATCTATTGCTTCTTGGATATACGATAAGGAGTTAGTTGAATGGCAGAGGGTTGGTTCCAACAAATGGATAAGCAAAAATTTATTAAAATATCGTTTTACATCAATATCATTTTATTTATTGTTATCGCGATCTCTGTTGTTTTCATCATCCTTGATTCCTATAATGCAGGGAAACTCTCAGCTTTAAATCCAAGTGGAGATCAAATGTTTCAACAAGGCATTTATCTCGCTCGTGATATCGCGTTTTTCTGTGTTGCTGTCGCATTGATTTTCTTTCAGTTCTTCAGAAACTTACGACTCATCATCCAACGATCATGGTAAAATATTCCCTATAAAAAAAAATGGCGAAAGGTGTAGAATAGACCGGGGAGTTAGGCGTTCCCTGCAACCAGAAATCGCCGATACGCTGGGGTCGAAACCAAGAGGCAATGTAACGATCATCTCTTGATCCATCTATTGACTATGACACCTTGTCCTTTGGGATTAGAGGTGATGACTGCAGATAATCGGAGGATTATCTGCGCATCTTCACTGTGGAGACCGGGTGAGGCACGGAAGTGAGCAACCTTACCACAGACTACCGATGCTCAGAGGGTTAACGGGGTTGAGAATATAGGTGGGTAGTCAACTGTGTGACACGTGCGTTCACTTACGGTATTTCTACGCCCGCTAACATTTAAAAGAGAGTACATCATCAGGGTACTACTTCATGGGGGCAGAGCATATGCAAAAATTACTGAAAGATGAGAGTCTCGTAGCATCCTGGCGGAATTTCTTTGAGGAAAACTGCAAATCCGATATTGAAACAGTTGCAGGGGGATACCCGGAAAAACGCAGCCTTGTCGTTGATTATGATCTTATTGATAAAATAGAGCCGAAACTTGCGGAGATGCTCCTCGTTCAACCCTATAAGGGTCTGCATAATGCAAAAGAGGCTCTCAAACAGATTGATACTGCTTCTGAGAACAAACTTGATCTTCATTTCCGCATAAAAAACCTTCCTGAGAATCAGAAGATAATCATTCGAAAAATCCGCGCTAGTCATATGGGAAAACTCGTGGCTATTGAAGGTCTTGTGAAGAAAACAACTGAGGTGCGCCCCAAACTTCTTGTTGCAGCGTTTCAATGTCAGAAATGCGGTGCAGTCATCCGCATTGAACAAGATGAAGACATACTTAAGGAACCAACTGAATGTTACGAGGATCAAAGTGGCTGCGGACGTGTGTCTTCCTTTAAACTATCTACAGTACATTCCGAGTTCATTGATTCCCAAAAACTTGAAGTTCAAGAGAACCCAGAAGGGCTGCGTGGTGGTGCTCAACCAGAGCGCATCAGCGTGTATCTAGAAGATGATCTTGTTGGTGAGATAACACCCGGGGACCGTGTCGTTGTCAATGGTGTGTTGCATTCGATGCCACGGCGACGAGGCACGTTTCGGTTAACTTCATTTGATAAAGCCATGCAGGCGGTCAGCATAGAGAATCAGCAGTTCGCGTTCGAAGAAGTTGAGATCAGTCCTGAAGATGAAAAACAGATCTTGAAAATGAGTAAAGACCCTGAGATTTATGAGAAAATAAGGATGAGTATCGCGCCGACGATCTACGGGATGGAAATAGAAAAAGATGCGCTTGCGCTGCAACTGTTTGGCGGAATCATGAAAGAAATGCCAGATGGTACACATACTCGAGGTGATATCCACGCTATTTTTGTTGGTGACCCAGGTACGGCTAAATCACAGCTTCTCTCCTACATGTCCAAGCTTGCACCAAGAAGTGTATACGTATCCGGGAAATCATCTTCAGCTGCAGGTCTTACCGCGGCCGCTGTTCGAGACGAATTTGGTGAAGGACAATGGACACTTGAAGCAGGTGCGCTTGTATTAGCGGATATGGGGATCGCCTGCGTCGATGAGATAGATAAAATGGATGATTCTGATCGAAGTGCTTTGCATCAGGCGATGGAACAACAGGAGATATCTGTTGCAAAAGCAGGGATTAATGCAACCCTGAAATCCAGATGTGCGCTTCTCGCTGCAGCAAACCCAAAACTTGGACGGTTTGATGAGTTCCTACCGATTCATGAGCAGATCAATATGCCGCCAGCATTGCTTTCTCGTTTTGATTTGATTTTCTCTATTTTAGATAAACCAAACCGAAAAAAAGATACTGAACTTGCAGCTCATATCTTGCTTTCTCATAAAGCCGGGGAGATGCATGAGAACATATCAAAATCACCGGATTCTGTGTTTTCATCTGATGAAGAATCTGTGCTGATGGCACATGTGAAACCGGTGTTCGAACCACAGATCCTTCGAAAATATGTTGCGTATGCGAAACGTAGTGTGTTTCCTGTGATGACTGATGATGCACTTGAAATCCTCAAGAGTTACTATGTTGAGTTCCGAAGTTCGACGGAAGGCTCAGTACCGTTTACCCCTCGTCAGCTTGAGGCGTTTGTCCGACTTGCTGAGGCGAGTGCACGGATACGATTAAGTCAGACGGTGACAATCGATGATGCGAAACGATCGATTTCAATCATTGAGCAGTATCTGCGACGGGTTGGGATGGATAGAGAAACCGGGAAATTCGATATCGATATCATTGCGACAGGGATTAGCCACAGCCAGCAAGATCGAATGAGGCTCATCATCGATATCATAAAACAACTCTGCCAGGAATCAACAGATGGAAATGCAGCACGTCCAGATATCGTCGGTGAAGCTGAAATCAAAGGAGTTGAATCAAGTAAAGTAGAAGAGGCATTAGATCGGTTAAAACGCAATGGACAGATTTACGAGCCTGCGCACGGGAAATATAAAATCACTGAGTATTGATTAGATATCCGTTAGAGCTAAAAATTTGGTGTCATATCCTTTTTTTATACTTTTGGTGATGACAACTGAGCGATTGCTTTACGCACTTCATCTTTCTTACAGTTATCACCAAGTTCACCTACGATACATTCAAAAAAATTGTTTTTCATATCATTCCAGTTTAATGTCGAAACCGGGAAATACAGTTTTTTATCAATCTGCGGTGCCTTGTGGATATGAGGCGCCCATTTCATCGTACCAACATCACAGTTATCCATATGCAGCACGTACTCTTTTCTCGTAGTTGTTTTTTTCAATACGTAGATCTCAAATTTCCTGTTGAAATACTTGTACGCGCCATCTTTATCAAAATACCGATATTCCAGTTCATAGTCTTTATTGATCGGGATGTTTCCAGTTTTCACAGAGTTCCCTCCTCTGAAAACGTGTAACTAAACAGGACTTTATAATCGTTACTCATCGTTTTTAAAAAATTAAAAAAAAATGAAAAAAAGGAGAGGGTTGTTTTTACCCCATATAATATTCAGGTGGATATGGCTCTGGTTTCAACCCTTTGCGTTCTCTGATTAGTTTAATTATTTTATCTTGCAGGCTTCGCGGAAGAGGCTCAAACCCCATGTTCTCTGTGTTCCACAATACCCGTCCACCGGTTGCAGATCGGATTGCGCTTGCAAAACCAAACATGTCAGCAACTGGTGCTTTCGCATCGATATTCACCAAGTCGCCTTCGACCTGCATATCACGAACAATCGCACGACGCTGATTCAACTCCCGTGACGCATCCCCCATCAGATCCTGCGGGGTGCTAATAAACACTTTTTGCATGGGTTCTAATAAAACCGGATCTGAGATAATAATCGCACCATAAATCGCATTTCTTGCAGCAGGGATAACCTGAGCGGGTCCTCGGTGAATAGCGTCTTCATGGAGTTTTGCATCAACAAGACTGATCAACAGTCCTTGACAGGGTTCACTAGCAATAGGCCCGCTTTTCATGACTTCATCAAATGCTTCTTTGATTAACTCCCGTGTTTCAAACAAATGTTGAATACCTTTTGTCACATCAGCAATTATGTTTAATTTATTGAATGCAAACACACCTTTTGCTGCGTCTTTATCCATCCCGAGATCCTGAAGGATTTTTGCAACCTCTTTTTTGTATTTCTTCACGTTCTGTGGGATTTCATTGTTGTATAATGCTTTTATAACATTTTCCGGCAATGGTTCAACCTCTATGTAGAACCGATTATGTTTGTTTGGTGATTTTCCTTCGAACTTATACGGACTTTTCTTTGTGACACATTCTCGATAGACCACAATTGGTTCTGAGGTGACAATGTCAACTTTATGTTCATTGCGAATCCGATATTCCGTGATCTCAAGGTGAAGCTCACCCATCCCTGACATCAAGTTTTCTCCAGTCTGCTGGTCGATTTCTATTTGAATGCTCGGATCTGCTTTTGAAATCAATCGTAAAACTTCAATAAGTTTTGGGAGATCCTTTGTGTTTTTTGCTTCAACCGCAACTGTTACCACAGGATCTGAGATATGAACAATCCGCTCAAAAGGCTCCATCTCCGGATCAGAACTCACCGTGCTTCCTGCGATTGCATCTCTGATACCAGTAACAGCAGCAATGTTTCCTGCGGTGACGTAATCCACCGGGATCTTATCGGCACCAACCATCAAATTTGTTTGTTGAATACGGTTTGCATTTGGCATCCCTATGACGTACACATCTTGTCCTCGTTCGACTTTACCGCTGTACATTCGCCCAATAGCAACTTCACCAGCATGAGGATCAATAATAATTTTTGTGACCATTAACGCAAGTGGTCCATCTTCACGGCATTCCATCATACTCTTCCCCACAGTATGCTCTAAGTCTCCTCGCCAGATGTGAGGGATACGGTATTTCTGTGCAACTTTCGGGGACGGGAGATGATCAACGACCATATCTAAAACAACTTCATGGATGGGGAGTTTCTTTGCGATACTCTTTTGGTCATTTTTACTGCAGTAATCATAAATATCTTTAAAACTAATCCCTGTTTTTTTCATGTACGGTGCGGAGATTGCCCAGTTGTTGAATGCAGAACCAAACGCAACACTTCCATCTTCGACTTTCACGTTCCATTTTCCCTTGAATTCCTCAGGAACCATCTTGTCCACAAGCTCATTGAATTTGCTGATGATTTTAATGAATCGTTGTTGCATTTCTGGTGGGGTAAGTCGCAGTTCGTTGATCAGTCGGTCGACTTTATTAATGAATAGCACAGGTTTTACTTTCTCCCGGAGTGCTTGTCGCACAACAGTCTCCGTCTGCGGCATCGGTCCTTCCACTGCACAGACCAAAACGATACAACCATCAACAGCACGCATAGCTCTTGTAACATCGCCACCGAAATCAACGTGTCCAGGGGTATCAATAAGGTTGATGAGGTATTCTTTTTCTCTGAAACTGTGAACCATTGATGCACATGCAGCATTGATGGTGATCCCTCGTGCTTGTTCTTGTTCATCGTAATCAAGTACAAGCTGTTTACCTGCGAGTTCTTCACTCATCATCCCGCAACCAGCAAGTAAATTATCAGAAAACGTGGTCTTCCCATGATCAATATGAGCCGCAATATCGATGTTGCGAATATAATCTAACTTGTTCATGATGTCTCTTGCACGTTTAACATTATCTTCTTTTCGTCCCATAACCCATCAAATCCTTTTTTACTAAAACAGGTTTATCGCGCTGATTTCGCGACGCGTTCAAGATCATTTTTCTTTGCAATCGCAAATGAAGACGGATCATTTTTCGACGCTTTTATAAGTTCATCAGCAAGACATGCTTCGATACTCTTCGTATTCTTGTAACTAGCAGTTCTAGCACCAAGACTGATGTTTCGCATTGCGATATCCAGTCGTCTCTGAGGTGAAACATCCACTGCTTTTGGCACGAGGATTCCACCGAACCGTAACCTGGTGGTTTCTTCTTTTGGTGCAGCATTCTGAAATGCATCAACAATGACTTGCATAGGGTTCGTTTTCATTTTTTTGTCGATGAGGTCCATCGCATCTCGAACAGCTTTGTACGCCTTGGTTTTCTTCCCAGTATAGTTCTCTGTTTTCATCAGGGTGTTAATGAACCGTTCAATCAATGGAAGTCGTGATTTCCCAAACATCCTATTTGCATGAGGTGCACCGAGGAAGAAATCCCTTAATTCGAGGTTCATGTATCGCTCTAGCCCCTTATCCTCAATTTTTAGGGTACTCATATCGTATTTTTCCAACGCCGGGAAAAACGCGGTACCCACTTGTTTGACCTCTTGTTTCTCCGTCATGATTATCGTCTCATTGGTTTCTCTATCTTCTTTTTCACAAGCATATCTAATGCCACATCATTGACTTTAATGATTTTATATCGAACACCCGGGATATCACCGTAACTTCGTCCCATCCGTCCGCCGATTCCTTCGACGATTACTTCATCGTGTTCATCAATAAAACTAATCGCATGGTTTTTAGGAGCAAATGCAGTGATTTGTCGGCCGTTTTTGATCAGCTGAACTTTTACGCATTTCCTGATTGCAGAGTTTGGTTGTTTTGCTTCAATCCCTACTTTTTCTATGACGATACCTCTCGCCTGGGTAATGCCCTCGAGCGGATCTGATTTTTCTTTTAAATGAAGTACTCTGCGTTTATAGTATCGACTACTCCAAAGCTGAGTTTTTCTGTTTTTCTTCAATTTTCTTGCTGCATACAGTCCTTTGCCCATAGTTCACCTTATCTAGTAGGAGTGAAAGACCAGTATACAGTTTTACTATATAAATGCTTAGCCCTGTTTTCTACGAGATAACCCGTGGTTTACTATATAAAATAACAGGGTTGTTTTTTCAGTTGATTTTCTGTGCGATGATATTAAAAACTATTAAATATTAATACTGCTATAATATATTAGTGATTTTCTCTTCTTGCGGAGGGGAGTTATACCAATGAATATGAAGAAACACAGTATCGGAATGATCAGTTTTGTTGTCTTTCTATTTTTCATCATTCCTTCATCAGTTATGATTGTTCATGGGAACGAACAGAAACAAACTTCACTTCTTTATGATCTTATCATCATTTCCCCGGCAGAGTTTGCTTTTGGTCTGCAACCTCTTGTTAATCATAAAATCAATCATGGATTGACCACGAAACTGATGACTCTTGAGGATATCTACAGTACATATCCTGGTCGGGATCAGCCTGAACAAATCAAATACTTCATCCAACATGCAATCGAAACATGGAACACCCGCTACGTGCTGCTTGTCGGCGACATCAAAAAACTCCCCATCCGCACAACGCAAGCATACCCGTGGCAGGGAGAAGACAATAGTATCCTTTCTGATCTCTATTACGCAGATATTTATGATGCCAACCATAGTTTCTGTAGTTGGGATGCAAACAATAACAGCATTTTCGGAGAGGTAAATTATACGCAAGGATCCCATGGTCCTCCAACACAGATGCAGGATCTCGATGGCGTCGATCTTTACCCTGATGTCAATGTAGGTCGACTGGCGTGTTCCACACAAGAAGAAGTTCAAATCGTTGTCGATAAAATCATCACCTACGAGGAACAGACATATGATCAGACTTGGTTCAAAAAAATTATTCTTGCTGGTGGGGATACATTTCCTCTGAGTAAAGGAGGCAAACTATTTATCTATGAAGGAGAGATCACGAATACAAAAGTCGCTCAAGAACTCCCTGATTTCACCCATATTTTCTTATGGGCATCAAAATGGAACCTGAATGCATTTACGTTCAACCAAGCGATCAACAAAGGAGCTGGCTTTGTGAGCTACGCCGGCCATGGATTTGAGATGGGATGGGGAACATACAAACCAAATACAATCAGAAATAAATTAGGGCTCACGCAACCATTGTATTATACACCGTTCGTTAAACTTCTTCGTAATGATTACAAGCTCCCGGTGATGTTTTTTGATGCGTGTCTGACCGTGAAACTGGATTTTAACATCTCTGATCTCCACCGATATTACACACCGATGGTCACGTTGTTGCTTGCCTTGACGAACACACAGTACGATATTTCAAAGTATTATCCCTGTTTTGCATGGAGTTTTGTGAAACAACAAGGGGGCGGGGCTATCGCGACGATCGGCGCAACTCGATCCGCTTACACCTCAGTAGATAAAGATGGCGTGTATGCAGGAGCCGGGTATCTGGATGTTCATTTCTTCAAAGCATATCATGAAGGAGTCACGGTTGGCGAGATGCTCACACAAGCACAAAACGATTATATCAACAATGTGGGAAAAGATTATTTCACCATCGAAGAGTTCATGCTCCTTGGTGATCCCAGCCTTCGAGTAGGCGGATACCCCTAAAATCTTCAAATATCAGGAGAATCGTGCATCATTTCCGCATGAGTTTCTTTCTCACACTTTGTACTCCTGTTGCAACAGAGAAGAAAAACAAGGGAAAATTATTTATTTCACTACTTGTTATATTTTTTGGGGGACAAACAGTATAATAGGGGAGGTTAACGTAGAATCATACGTAAAACCTGCTTTCCATTCTGAGGCATATTCCTCCTATCAGTGCATCCCGTCCCCCACCCTACAATATATAAAGAAAAAGTGGGAGTAGACTACAATTCTACTGAGAAAAAGATTGTGATTGAGAAAATAACTGAACCATGATTTTATCATCTATTTAACAATCTGAGAAACAATCTCACAAACATGCAATTGAATTTCGGCTACCATTTGAGTATCATCCCATGATGTCTCTGAGCCGCCCAGGATATGATCAAGAAGTTGCTTCACTATATCCTGGTATTTTGCGAAAAGATCATCATGTATCTGTCCTTTCAGTTCACCGCCAATTTCGTATTCAAGGCTCGCGACTGTTGCCATGATTTTCAGATAGTCTGCTGGGCTGGTATACACCTCTGCCGATAAAGCATCGTTAACGATCTGAATTACTTTCTCCGTAGTAGGAACCTTATACTGGTCGCCTAATATCTTGTAGACATCAGCTGTTTGTGTGAGGCTTTGCCAGAGGATATGATGCGGCAGAGAAATCGTTGCCTGGTTGTTGGTCTCATCAAATTCTTCAATCACGCTTGCGCTATCAGCGACAACACAAATGGTTTGCATCTCAGGTTGAAGTCTCCGTAAGATTGTTGCTTCGGTGGATTCACCTACAGATAGTGATGATATCTCAACGGTGCCAAGAAGAATCGGACGAGTGTGAGAATCGTACAGTCCCCTATATCCATAAAATGACACCTGGAATGGTTTTGTGATACCTGCGGCTCCATTGTTTTTGATAGTGGCGGTGACTTGCACGGATCTGTGAACGTCTTGATCTGGTGAAAGGGAGGTTGATACTTGGTCATCGAGGTATTTTAGTGATACGTTAGTAATGATCAGATCATGCAATAGTGGATCAGTGATGATGAAGTACGCCCAGTTATTAAATTCGTCTGACTCTTCAACAGCATGGGTGCTGTCAATATAGACATCTAGTTCTATCATACCAGGGACATAATCCCATTGTTTGGTTATGGTTATTGTTTCCCCTACTTGTAGATCAGAGACATCAATAGTTCCAATCCAGATTTCCACACCGCTGTAGAATGCCACTTGGAAAGGTGTCGTGATGTCTAGGGTTCCATTGTTTTTGATGGTTACCGTGAGATTTAATTGTGTCCCAGAACTTGGAGTCACGGTAAATGAGGTGATCATGAGATCTGGTATTTGTGGCTGTGGTCGTAGGGGATACAAGTCAACGTTATTTCCACCGGGGATCATGTATACATCAGGGTATCCTGGGTTGGATCCGAAATCATCCCAGAAGTTCCCCTCTTCTAATGTTGCATTGTACCAGATGTTATTGCATTCATCATACGCGTTTTGTGTGTTGTTCACAAAGATGTTGTGGTAGATTTTATTGTTGTTAATAAGAGATGCATAATGTTGTATTTTGATACCTGTGATACGATTATCTTGTATCGTGTTTTCGTAGATACTATTTTGAGATGAGCCATCCCATAGGGAGATGCCGTAGTTGCAGCGTGTGATGAGATTTTGGAAAAGTGTGTTGTTTATTGTTTCCAAGAGTATGATACCATATCCGAAACCTTGAATATCCGAGATAATATTTCGGAAGATTGTTATGTGATCAGCGTTCCAGATATAGATACCAAAGTTGATATTATTTGTGATGATACAATCAGAGATTATTATGTCATCAGCAGAATAGATTATTATCCCATTGAGTCCATTTTTTATGGTAAATTGACGAATGATTATATCATTACAATCAGTGAGAGTAATAGTCGCATCCTGATATAGGCTGCTATCACCATCGATAATTGTTGTCTCTTTGTTTTCACCGATTAATATGACTGGTTTGTGGATGTTGAGATTCTCATGATAGGTTCCATTCCGAACACTGATCGTATCTCCAGGGTCTGCATCATTGATCGCTGCTTGAATAGTGAGATAATAGGTATCATTATTGATGTTATGGATCGAATCAATGATGGTTGCCCACGTAGTATTCGTTACTATGGTTCCTTGTAAGTCTAATACGGTAAGTGTGACTGTATAGATACCTCCTTGAGCATATGAATAAGAAGCGTTCTGTGAAGATGAATAGGAATTATCTCCAAAGTCCCAATACCAGGTATAGGGTTTGATTCCACCAGTTGCATTTCCGGTAAAAAGGATAGGTTGTCTTACAGCACCGGTATACGGTCCATTCACGTTAACGAATAGGGGTGGTGCTGTAATGGTTGCTGTAGTAGTATTTGTTGCTATTGTTCCATAAGAGTCTGTTACAGTAAGTGTGACTGTGTAGATGCTAGGTTGTGGATAACTGTGATAGGGATTTTGTTGATGTGAAACAGGTGTGTTATCACCGAAATTCCAGGTCCATGAATATGAAGATGTACCACCTGTTGCATTTCCATAGAAATGGACATCTTGATTGATGATTCCAGTATATGGTCCATGAGCATCTGCAACAAGAGTAGGAGCAATGTCTGCCCAAGTGGTAGTAGTTGCTGTTGTTCCTACCGCATCTGTTATAGTTAAAATTACAGTGTATATCCCAGGTTGTTGATAGCTGTATAAGATACTTTGTTCATATGAGTAATTACCATCGCCGAAATCCCAACAATACGTGTATGGTTTAAGTCCGCCGATTGCGTGTCCAATGAACTCTAGTGGTACATCTATAAATCCAGAATATGGTCCATTAGTTTGAGCTGTCAGTGGTCCTATTGTAATGGTTGCAGTGGTGGTATTTATTGCTGTTACTCCACGAGAATCTGTTACAGATAACATGACCGTGTAAATACCGGCTTTTTGGTATCCGTGATAGCAGTACTGCTGAGTTTCTGCTGAGGTATTATCACCAAAATCCCAACAATACGTGTATGGTTTAAGTCCGTCACTTGCGTATCCAATGAACTCTAGTGGTACATCTATAAATCCAGAATATGGTCCATTAGTTAGAACTGTCAGCGGCCTTATTGTTATGGTTGCTGTAGTGATATTGAGTACTGTTGTTTCAATACGGTCTGTTACTGTTAGTGTTACGGTGTAGGTGCCAGTTTGAGTGTAGATGTGATAGGGAGTCTGTGAAGATGAATTAAAACCATCACCAAAATCCCAGAACCAGGTGTAAAGTTGGACTCCACCGGTTGCTGATCCCCTGAAATATAATCGTTCATTTATAAATCCAGAATATGGTCCATGTGTATAAACCGTGACATTGTCAGATGGAACAACAGGGTTAAGCAAAGGATTCAAATCCACGTTATTACCCCCTGGTATCTCATATGTTTCAGGGTATCCTGGATTCGTTTCAAAATCATCCCAGTAGTTCCCCTTTTCAAGTTCTGCACTGTACCACATATTTGTACATATATCATATACGTTTTGTGTGTTGTTGATAAAGTTATTGCAGAAAAATATATTATCATTACTGAAATTAGGAGAAATATTAATGGAGACACCGTAATGTGTGTTGTCGATGACGTTATTATAGGAAAATATATTATTATTAGATTTCCTTAAAAAACCGAATAAACAACAGCCCACTCCATTGTTTGTGAGCAAGTTTTTGGAAATCGTACAGTTCCAACTTCCCCAAAGTGCGATCCCAACACAACTGAAGTCTTTGACGACACAGTCTACGATAGTTGCGTTATCAGAAAAATAGGTCGCAATCCCAGAAGAACAACCATAAGGTCCATCATCGCTTTTAATAGTAAATCCACTCATCATGACTCCATTTGCGTTTTCAATTATAATTCCACCGTAATAATAGAAAGTACGATAACATCTAATGATTGTCGTGTCTTTATTTTCCCCGATTAAACGAAGAGACGAGCAATTTATATTAATGTTATTTTCATATTCGGAAATGTATGTTCCACTTGATACAAAAATTGTATCTCCTTGTATTGAATTATTTAGTGCGTCTTGGATTGTTGGATATGGATGATCAACGGTACCATCAAATGGAGACTGAGCATCATCATCAACGTAGATAGTAGCGGGTAATAACTCAGTCCCTAGTTCCGTTAGAGGGTATCGATCCTTACTATCACTTCCGCTGATATTATATGGATCATCATCTATTCCGTCATTTCCAGGTACATCCTGATTAGGTCCACTGAATTCATCGCTTACTATATTGTCAGACCACCAATTGCCACCACAGATCCGAACTCCCTCATTATAGCCGTTATCCCAAATGTTATTAGTTCCATTGTCAAGTGCATTCTGCGTGTTATCAAATAAATTATGATAGATTTGGTTTCCAATATTTCCATCATCAATTAAAATACCTAGTTGATTATTGAAGATATTATTATTATTAATTGTGTTCACATTGGAATGATCAGTAATGATGATGGCTCTTTTACTTCCGATTATTTGATTTTCGACAATACTACTATTTTCTGTGGACGAAAGATAGATACCTGCTTCGGTGTTTCCGAAGATACTTGTATTAGTGATACAAGTGTTTGATGTTGCTTCAATATATAGACCATACGTTCCATTTTTTAAGGTAAAACCAGCAACAGTAGTAGAATCAGTATTCATAATCTGGATTATCTTACCACTAGATTCGGAACTTTCAATAACTGTTGTCTCTCTAGTCATTCCTATCAATAAGATGTTCTTGTTTATCAGAATATTTTCATAGTATATCCCACATGGCGCGAAAATCTGATGGCCATCTACAGTGTCAGGATCATCAATCGCCTCTTGAATACTATGAAAACATTCGCTTGTGTTAATATTTTGAACACCGACAACAATCATCTCTGTTTTTTCATTATCATTATAATAGTATTCTATTGCTCCAGTAATCGACACATTAACAGTTACGTTATATATCCCTATATCCTGTGGAGTCCATGTAAAACTTATCTGCTTCTCAGATAACTTTTCAAGTAGAGGAATCACAATAGAATCAACTGATGCGCCATTTATACGAAAATCAACTAACGCATCTGTTACATCATTTAAACCATCATTACAAATAGTTACATTAACATGTATTGTTTCCGGAGATTGCAGATGATGTGAATAAATATCTAATGATTGCACAAGGACATTAGTCATTTGCGATATATTTACTGCTGCATTGTTAGCATTAATTCTTCCACTCCCTAAAAGTCCTTCATATCCTGGATTAAGCATATCAATATCATCAGCTGTTGATTTGATTATCTCTTTTACCTTCATGTTAGATAAATTGGGAGAAAGAGAACGAATAAGAGCAGCCAGACCTGCGACATGGGGACACGCCATACTAGTTCCACTCGCCCGGTAATAGTTCCCACCTACTACATGTGCACCACCATCATCATACATATCGGTACCCGCTGCTCGGAGAGAAAGAACATCAACACCAGGAGCACAGACAGTAATCTTTGTACCCCAATTTGAAAAAGATGCTTTGTTGTCTAAATAATTTGTTGCTGCAACTGCGATCACTTCATCCATATTTGCAGGACAATAATATTGAACATCATCGTCATTATTACCAGCAGCAAACACAATCACACAACCAGCATCATGCGCATATTTGACAGCTGTTTCCAACAGCGGTGCTGAAGGTCTCCGGAATCTAGGACCCCAGCTATTGCTTATCACATCTGCACCATTATCTACTGCCCAACACAACCCAGCAGCCATAACTTCAGAAAGTGCATTTGGAAATACTTTCACTGGCATGATCTTTGTTTGCCAATTAACACCAACAACACCAAGGCCGTTGTTTCCCATTGCAGCGATGGTTCCCGCGCAATGGGTTCCATGACCAAAATAATCAATAGGATCACCGTCAAGATCAGAAAAATCCGCGCCATAGATATTATCAACAAATCCATCATGGTCATCATCAATTCCATTGTCAGGAATTTCGTCCTCATTGATCCACATATTTGCAGTGATATCTGGATGGGTATAATCCACACCAGTATCAACTATAGCAACGACAACATCACGAGACCCTGTACTAATATCCCATGAACCACTTGCATTTATCTTATGTATTCCCCAGAGGTCGGGGTAGCTCTGCCCCCAGCTTCCTGATGAATGATAATAAGGGTCGTTTGGTTCAAGATAAAGAGTCATCATATAATTCGGTTGAGCATCTTCAACATCTGGAATGGCTTTCCATTTTAAAATCTCCTGGTTAATGTCCGTACCCTTGTTAACAGTAATTTTAACCCAGCAATCAAGTCCATATTGATGTTTCTTTTCACTGTTTACATTTAATTCTGAAAATATCGGCTTAGCAGATAAAATATTTACAAAAGATGTATCCCCTCTAGTCACCTGTTGAATTTCTCTTAATATTTTATCTGAGTTAGATACATCGATACGATTCGGTTTAAACTTAATAAGAATGCTTGTAGGATCGTATTCTGAATTATCTTTTATCGTCTCACTATATGATAAATCTCTATTTTCTTTTTCAGAATACATTGAAAATGTATTAGAAACATCGTCTTTTTCTGCATTAATTAAGTTATTATAAGTATAACTCACCGACTTTTCGGAAATTTTATCATAATTATTCTTTTGAGTTATTATGGCAGATGAAAACGAAGTTGCACTAATTAATATACAGAGAACTAAGCTTATGATTTTTATTTTTACATGCATTTTCATTTTTAATACCTCTTTTATTTTTTGTTGTTTGAGTACAATTCTAACAAATAGACAATATCTTTGTTCAAATCACTATAAAAATCATGTTGTACAACTGTTACCAATTTAAATGGAGAGAAAAACATGTTTTGTGTAATTATGTATCTCCACGTCAATAAAAGGTTAAAATCATATTCAACTTTCTTTTAAAAAAACTCTTTGATGAAAAAAGAGATTGTTGGGGTAAATGATACCCCTGAAAATAGTTCTCGTTTAATCGAAGAGTGCGCCAAGACCAGCTGCAGCTTCTTCTTGAGAGACTTCTTCTTTCTTCTCTTCTTTTTTCTTCTCGCCTTTCTTATCTTCGGCAGATGCTCCAGCAGGTGCTGCAACAGCAACAGGAACTGCTGCATTTTTAATCACTTCATCGATGTTTACGCCTTCAAGTGACGCAGTAAGTGCTTTCACTCGAGAATCATCAACCTTTACACCGGCAGCAGTGAGCACTTTTTTCACATGTTCTTCTGTAATTTTCTGGCCCGCTGCATTAAGGAGCATTGCGCTGTAGATGTATTCCATTTTCTTTTTCCTCCTATTTTTTTTCTGATACTGTTTTCTTTAAATCCTCATCTAATGAATCCTTTGATGCTGATCCTGCAACCGACACCATCGCATGATGTGCTTTTGCAATAATATCTTTTGCAGTATCCTTAGTTACAATATCCCGCTCAACACCCAACACAAAAGCATTACGGTACGCTTTCTCAAGTAACGGCTGAATCGTTGATTTAGATATCCAACCAGATTCAAATGCAAGACCCAAGGCATTCAGATGCGCCCGCTGTATTTTGCCCATGAACACATTTTGCAACATCCGCTGGGATCTTCTTACCTGCAGGAACAACAACTTTATCGGTTTTGATAACAACCTTTCCGTCTTGAATGGCGGCGGGGATACCTGCTTTTTGAAGTTCTCCTACAATCGGACCTGGTTTAAACGGCGTTTCCCCAGCATGTACCATAAGGTCAAACGCAAGGATTTCTCCACCCTTCGCAGGAGCATTTGTCCGTGTTGCTTTAATCTGTGCAAAAAGCTTAAACGGATTCATATCTGTTGCAATAACTGCTGCCTGACCTTTTACATTATCAGTCAGTTTCTCAAGACCTGGGATTTTCTTCCCAGTTTCCTCAAACGCCTTTATGATAAGCGTATTTCGCGCTGATCGAACAGTTGCAACCTGATTTAGATTCTTCCGCATACGCTGCATCTGCGGACCAGGAATACCACCGATCTCCAGGATCCCAATAACTTTTTTTGTAGTAATAAGAGAGGTGATCTCTTCAACCTCCTTATATTTCCAATCTGATACATGTGCTGCAGTCATTTCATCACCCTTTAAAGTATCCGCTCCGCTGGCCCCATCGTTGTTTTCACGTACACGGAGCCGATGTTCAGTTTCCCTCGTTCAAGTTTTGTTTCTAATCGTTTGAGTATTGCTTCTATGTTTTCTGCGATATGGTTCACATCCATATCTTCTTTGCCTGCAATGGTATGAAATGTTTTACTGCTCTTTGATCTAACTTTCACGGTTTTCCGAAGATTTTTTACGACAGGATTAATATCAATGGTTGGTGGAACGGGTTTTGGCATCTTTCCACGTGGACCAAGTATTGCACCAAGTGTTTTACCAATCGTCGGCATCAACGGTGCCTCTGCAATAAAAAAATCATGTGCGTTCACAATTTTCTTAAACTTCTTTTTATCTTTAGATAGTTCTTCGATGTCCTCTGGTTTAATCAACAGATCAACACTGTTTTTTGATTTCATCGCAAGCTCACCGCTTGCAAACAAAACAACTTTTGCCTCGTCTCCTCGTCCATGGGGAAGAACGATTTCTTCATCTACACGGTTTTTCGCATCGTTGAGATCAATATTTTTCAGATTAATCACTACGTCAATGGTTTGTTTGAATTTTCGTTCCAGTTTCTTAGTTTCTTCTAATACTTTCTGGATTGCTTCAATAGTTTTTTTCTCCGCCATTGTAATCCTCAATATGCTATGGTTTGTTTGCGATATTGGTTTTTCTCCTTTAGTATTGGAGAAATGTAGGTCACGGGAATAATAACCTTATTTATAAAAGTTTGGTTATCCGTCATCTTTTGACTCGTACGGTTGTCTGTGATGATTTTCATTTGGTTTATGCAGGTGCATATTCATATGGTTTCTCTCCTTATTTTTCAGGAGAACATGTGGCGAAAAATACTTATACTCATTAGTATATTGCAGAGCTAGGCGGAGAGATGGGATTGCAAAGAATACAATAAAATTTTTTTCAGTACGGTGTTTTACACCTCCGCCGCCTCCCCCATATACTCTTTTCATGATGATGTGACGAATGATGGAATCACTAGTTTTAATAACAATAATTTGTTTATCGGGTTGATTCCAATGAAACTCTTACTGATCCACAGTGATTACATCGAATATGAAGTAAAAGACAAGGCTATTGCGCATCCAGAGGAGATCCAGCATAAAAAGGATCGAATGGATGAGGCACTGGTTGTATTTGTCGCTGTGGAAAAAGTTGATGAGAAATCACCAACAAAAGCTGCCATTGATGCTGCGGCTGAGATTATGAAAACAACAGAGCAGCTCAAAGTAGCAAATATTATGATTTATCCGTATGCGCATCTTTCGTCAAATCTTGCAAATCCAAAAAATGCTCAGGAAGTATTGATAGAAATCGAGCATGAGTTAAAAAACAAAGATTTTAATGTCAAGCGAGCGCCGTTTGGTTGGTATAAAGCATTTACCATTTCATGTAAAGGCCATCCCCTCTCAGAATTATCACGAGAAATCATTCCCAGTGGGGAAGAAACAGAATCGTTGAAACAGGAACGAAAGTTAAGCTCATACTGGCATATTTTAAGTGAAGATGGAACACTGCATGATGTTGATACATTCAATTTTAAAGGTCATGATAATCTAAAAAAATTTGCATTTTATGAAAAAGAAAAATCACGAGTAGCAAAACAAGAACCCCCTCATGTTAAACTTATGAAAACATTGGAAATAGCTGATTATGAACCTGCCTCTGATGCAGGAAACATGAGGTTTTATCCAAAGGGACGATTAATTAAAAAATTACTTGAAGAGTATGTGACCAGGCGCGTGATCGACTACGGTGGCCTTGAAGTTGAAACCCCTATCATGTATGACATGGATCATCCGACGCTCTCAAAATATTTACAGCGGTTTCCAGCCCGGCAGTATCAGATTGAAAGTGATAAACGGAAGTTTTTCCTTCGGTTTGCCGCGTGTTTTGGACAGTTTCTCATGGCCCATGATGCAACCATCAGCTATAAGGATTTACCACTGAAAATCTATGAGTTGACACACTATTCATTCCGAAGAGAACAATCAGGAGAACTCACTGGGCTGCGAAGGCTGAGGGCGTTCACCATGCCTGATGTGCATGCATTTGTCTCCGATTTAGAGATGGCGATGGATGAGTTCAAAATACGCTATGACCTCTGTTTAAGTGTTCTAGAAAACATCGGAATCCAGACCAATGACATTGAGATGGCGCTACGGACAACCAAAGATTTCTATAACACCAATAAGGGGTTCATGGTTGATCTTGCCAAAAAGATTGGCAAACCGGTCTTACTTGAGATGTGGGACGAACGCATCTTTTATTTTATTTTAAAATACGAGTTTAACTTTGTCGATCTCTCCGATAAAGCCTCTGCACTGAGTACCGATCAAATCGATATTGAAAACGGTGAACGATACGATATTTCCTTCACTGATAAGGATGGAACCCAGAAACATCCACTCATCCTCCATTGTAGTCCATCAGGGGCAATAGAACGAGTCATTTACGCATTACTTGAAAAAGAAGCAATTAAGATGAGTAAGGGAATAAAACCAATGCTGCCTCTTTGGCTTTCACCAACCCAGGTGCGGTTCATCCCCGTGAATGACGAGTTCCATACGGATTGCGAACAGTTCATCAAAGAACTTACTGTAATGTCTCCGTATCATTGCATCCGCGCTGATATCGACGACCGAGAAGAAAGCGTAAGTAAAAAAATCCGTGATGCAGAAAAAGAATGGACACCATACATCGTTGTTGTCGGTGAAAGAGAACGAGCTGAAAAAAAGTTCACACCTCGGATTCGAAGCACGGAACTTGGAGAAAATAAGATTTATTCTCTAAAAGAATTCCATGACCTTATCTTCAAACAAATCAAAGAGTTCCCACAGCAAAAACTACCACTCTCCCTGCATCTTTCAAAACGCCCGCGATTTACAGGATAAACTACAAAAACAATTATCCTGTTACCAAAGGCATTCATTTGGGGATAGTTTTATGATTGAGAGAAAAGAGATTCAAAAAATCGTTGATTCCTATGATCCAAAGAGTATTACCATTGGTGTACTTGGTGGACATTCAGCTCTTGACGTCTGCAGAGGAGCAAAAAAACATGGGTTTCGCACACTTGCAGTCTGTCAGAAAGGAAGGGATAAAACCTATACTAAATATTATAAAACCCGTGACGATGGCAGGGGATGTATCGACAAAACCATTGTTCTTTCTAAATTTTCTGAGATAACCAAACCCACGGTACAAGAACAATTACGAGACGAAAATGTCATTTTCATCCATAACCGATATTTTTGGGTTTATTTTAATTTTACAGAAATTGAAAATAATTTCAAAGTCCCTATCTTTGGAACGCGTTCTCTGCTTAAACTTGAGGAGCGAAACGTCCCGAAAAACCAATACTACCTGCTACAGAAAGCAGGGATCAGGTATCCACAGCTTTTCAAATCACCTCATGATATCGACCGGCTTGCTATCGTAAAAGTCAATGAGGCGATCCGTGGATATGAACGAGCGTTTTTCTTTGCATCAAGCTACGCTGATTACCAGAAAAAATCAGGTCAACTTCTCGCAAGAAAAATGATTACGAAAGAAGCATTGGATCAGGCTGTCGTGGAAGAATACGTGATTGGTACGCAGATTAATTTTAATTATTTCTACTCGGTGTTAGACGATGAGCTTGAAATAATGGGTACCGATACAAGACGGCAGACGAACCTTGATGGCCTGCTGCGTCTGCCCGCTGATGAACAACTTGCTGTGCTTAAATATCTGAAACCAAAAATCATTGAGACGGGTCATATTGCGGCAACGACAAAAGAATCCATTATCGAATCCATCTTTGATATTGGCGAAAAATTTGTTAAAACCACAAAAAAAGAGTATCCACCTGGGATCATCGGGCCGTTTGCTCTTCAAGGGGCTATGGCGGCGGATAAAGGAAAAGAAGAGATGGTCGTCTTTGATGTCTCTATGAGGATCCCTGGTAGTCCGCTGACGCAATTCACACCTCATTCAGGTTATTTGTATGGTGATCCAATAAGCTATGGCGAGCGGATTGCGATGGAGATCAACAAAGCACGAGATCAAAAACGACTCAAAGAGATTGTAACCTAAGGGGCACAGCTGATTACTCGTTTTTCAGTGACGATTTTATCGACCTTTATGTCGTGTTTTTTTGCAGGGATATCGTCCACAAGTTGCAGTTCAAATGCCAACCCTATTTTCAATTGTCGAGTAGCATTCCGCAGTAGATTGTCATAATAGCCCTTACCGTGTCCAATTCGTTGGCCATGAAGATCAAATACGACACCGGGGACGAGGATCAATTCAACATCATTCAGAGCAACAAGGTGTCGGCATTCCTGTTTAGGTTCCAATATATCATAGGTGCATGCCGTAAGATCGTTCCAATTATTCAGTTCTGATAATAAGAGTTGTCTTTTTGTTATGTCCGTGCAGGGGACTACAACATTTTTTTTCTTTGAAAGACATTCTTTGATCATGTCGTGGGTGTGAACTTCGTTATCGTAGGAGACATAGAAAAGAATGGTCTGTGATGTTTTGAATTCGTTTAATGAAAATAATCTGTCTTTTATTTGTTTGCTTTTCTCTTGAACTTCTAATGAATTAAATTGTTTTCTTTTTTGTAGGAATTCGGTTCGTAGTGCTTGTTTCATAGAGAATAATGGGTGCTATATACAATATTTCTATTTAGAATAATCGTCATTGTTTTTTTCTAGGTGCAGTGTTTTTGATAAAAGATAGTCTTCTTTTTGTAACCGTTTTAATGAGGATGGATGGTTCCAATGCTTGGAATCCAGGCACCCTCTGTTTTTTCTGAATCGTTTGCTATGGGGAAACCAACCTCTCAAGAAGAACAACACATTGAAGCGATGAGATAAAAGCTTCATGATTCTGTCCAACAATTACCAATTCTTTCCGATACAAAACCATTTCATGTTGAGAGTCAGACATCGATTGTGATGCAGTTTCAAAGTAGTATGGTGTATCCGAATGGGCCGTCATGAGTTTCATCTCCTGAATTCAAACGAAAAAATTAAATACTTTAATAACATTATTTAACATTAAATAATGGTGTTTGAAATGGTGTTAAAAACATTTAATGTACAAGAAGAAACTTATCTTAAATTTTCTCGTTTTTGTAAAGAACATGGCATTAGCATGAGTAAACAAATAGAATTATTTATGCATGCAGTAATGGCAGAGGAACCGAAAGCAAAAAAAGAATACCTAGAAAAACTTGATAAAATTAGGAAGGGAAAATTTATTCCTATCGAGAATTTTACTGAGCGATATGGACTGTAACCATGGAATATACCTTGGATGTATCTGAGGATCTTGATAAGATATTCGGTAAACTTGCGAAGAAAAATAAGAAGCAAATGAACATCATTGATAAAAAGGTTCAACAGATTCTTAAAAATCCATTTCATTTTAAAAATCTTCGCGGTGATATGCATGGAGCATACCGCGTTCACATAGACAAATCTTTTGTTCTCATCTATGAGATTGATGAGAAAAGGAAAGTTGTACGACTTCTAGATTACGACCATCACGACAGCATTTATTAACCAACTTTTCATGCGACCACACCAAGAAAAATATTTCTCTTTGTATCATCCATCATCTAAATCTCGATCAAGAATTCAGCATCCCGAAGATGATACAATCGATGGTAAAACGAGTGAGCAGACCTGTGGAAGATATGCGGGATTCTGCATGTAGAAACCTGCTAATCCCCATCGGTGTCACCTGAAACAGGTTTTAATGATTTCCCGTTTTCCAAAAAAAAAATTCTACCGTCATCACCCTGAATTTTCTCATTTCCATTGCCTAGCATGTTTTAGTTTCTTTTCGCTTTCGTATTATCCTATTATTTCTCGATAAATATCTTCATAAATATCTGAGTATTTCATCTTGCATCATCTATGTTTTAATGAAAAATTTATCCTTCTTTTTGTAACACAAAACATATATATTTCAGTATATATTACGTATCTTGGGTGATGAAGAGGGATGCCCCTTACTCGAAAAACACATTTATCTGGGGGGAGTGTAGTTGTCACGATTCCTAGTCAACTTGTTGAAGCATACGATATCATCGAGGGAGACGAAGTTGAGATTATCCCGTTGAAATACGGGGAGCTGAAAATCAGAAAAATCAATGTTTCACGACGTGATGGGGGCCTCAAGTGAAGAAGAAGCTTACGGTTCTCGCTATAATGTGTGTAATTCTCATCGTTCTTGGCGGCATCAACTCAAATGTGTTTTTTGGAACCCAGTATCTCACGACAAAACCAGGTTTTGGGTATACGGTCTCTTCAGGTGTGACCTGGTGGGATTGCAACTGGTCGTATAATAAAAAAATCACGATCGATCATACAAAAGTTCAATCTGATCAAGATTATTTTCCTGTGCTCATCTATGAAAGCTCTGACCCAGATTTGGTTGCACATGCACAATCTGATGGCGACGATATTTTGTTTGTTGATGCAGGCCAGACCGTTCAACTTCATCATGAGATAGAAAAATACAATAGTGTAACTGGCGAGCTTTCCATATGGGTTGAAGTCGCTCATTTGTTGTCCACCTCAGATACGGTTATCTATATGTATTATGGGAATCCTGATTGTTCGAGTCAGCAGAATGTTGAGGGGACATGGAATTCCAACTATGCGATGGTTCAGCATCTGAACGAGACATCAGGGACACATGGTGATTCCACAAGCAACAATAACGATGGGACAATCGTTGGTGGTGTTACCCAGGGGACGAGCGGACGAAGCGTGCTTGATGGTTCTGATCAATTCAGTGGTGGGATCGATCAGTATATTAGCTTTGGGAATCAAAGCAGTCTTACTCCTTCTTCGGTGACGTTGGAGGCATGGGTGAAGGATCCTCCTATCGGTGGAGCAGAGTGTTATGATGAAAAGACCCAGATCCTGACTTTGGACGGGTGGAAATATTTTTCTGATCTTACCGACGATGATGTTGTGCTGACATTCAATCAATCAACAGGGAAACAGGAATGGCAGAGACCATTGGACCGTGCGGTATTCAATCATAATGGGACGATGTACCGGATCACAACTGAAAAAGGAGATTTGTTAGTGAGTCCGAAACATAATGTGTATGCTTGGATGGGCAATGCTGCTTCGTTTCTGAATATGGTTCAGGATTGTTCTTCTCCCCAGATGGTTAACTCTTTTGCGAGTGATTATGATCGCTGTTCTGATCTGAGTGTTTGGAATACGTCTATCGTTGATAATATAGGAACTCTTTTTTGTTCCTTGAATGCTACTTCATCTGACCATATCGGGCAATGGTATGATAATGCTAATGCAAAGTATGGATCGTCTTTTGTATCAGCTCCATGCGGAGAGAGCGCATGTGCTTTTGATAACAACGCTTTGTATTCTTCTTTAGGGATTGTTCGTATTTCATGTTTAAGCAATGAGAGTAAAAAGTTAAATTCTGGTTCTGTAAGATTTTTTGAGTATCTGAAAATCTTCCCTTTCATCTCTGTGAGTTCTTTCAATACGAAATCTGGTGATATCAGCATGCAATCCCAGTTGAGTAATTCTTCTATGAGATATTTCCGTGCGGAATCAGGTTTGAAAAAGGAGAAGAGTATATTTGCGTCGACCACAAGGCGTTTTGGAAGCATGCTTCAAAGCCCATGTCGTTTTGCCACTCTGCGTTTTAACTCATCAGCAAGTTTATCTGCTTGTTCATCTGATAATTTTGATTTAGAACATATGTCTTCTGCTATGGAAAATTCAAGCCGTCGGACAAATTCTCTGACGACTTTCGCGAGCGCAGGCTCAAACCGATCCTTCAATGTTGACGGGATGTGGACTTTTACGACTACTTCTGCCATACATAAGAGAGAATATCAGGATTATTTAAATGTTATGAATTTTGATTTAACACCAATTACTGATGTGTATGAGAAAATGCAACCGGGAGAACCAGTGTTTTTCTTAGATGCTAACGGTACCCCGATGTCGGTGTCATCAATCCAAAAAGAATCGTATGATGGGTTTATTTACGACGTTGACGTCCCGAACGATATTGTTCTTGTGCGTCGGGGGGATGGATCCGCGTTCTGGAGTGGAAACTCAGATTCACCTATTGATCATGCAACGCACCAACCAATGCTTTGTTATACACAGAAAGAATACACTGGAGCCAGTGCGCAGACTGTCGCACCTGAGAACGAAAAAGATGGTGGTGGTTCTGTTGATTGGTGGAACCCGTTCTCCGTATTCAAAATATTTACCACGTTTCTGTTTGGGGATAAAAAACCGGAAATCACCCCTTTGGAACCAGCGAAACTGGTGGAGGTCGACCCA
>JAPKYE010000030.1 GCA_026394495.1 Methanobacteriota archaeon
GATTCCGTGCTATGGGATGAAACATTTTTTCGCAGAATACATTTCACCGTATCCATATACTAGCGGATTCAGTGCGGTAGTTATCGCGAAATACTACGAAGGCGCATATATTAATGGTACACTACAAAGCAACAATACACCGCTTCCCTATGCTCAAGTGATTATTTTTGACAAATACGGTATTCCTCATGATATCGCCTACGCAGACGAAAACGGTGCATTTCATCTTATTGCACCTGCAGGAAACATCACTCTTCAGTTCTCCTATGATGCAGGTGATGGAAGACGAGTGAATCTCAAAGATATCACATTCAACAGTACCGATGACCTGTTATTCTCACCGATCACCGAACAAGAAGCAACACGTATAGGAAATTATACGAGAGAAATTAATATCTCAGTTGATTTAGCAGCAGTTGACGGATTCGTGTACGAAGATAACAACAATAACGATTCCTATGAACCTGAAATCGATACACCGCTATCCGGTGTCACCGTTCAACTTAACGACGAGTTCTTCGGAAGAGCTGTTCAACCAGTGACAACAGATGCAAACGGACATTACCAAGTGATGAGCCTATTCCCAAGTCAATATACCATTATCGCAACACAGGACGGGTTTGATATTCACAGTAACTCTGTGAGCGTTCCACCGGGAACAATGTTCTACAACATGTCAAAACCACAGCTTGCTGGAGTTGAAGGAACAGTCACCGATCCATCAGGAAACACAGTGAATGAAGCTGACGTCACCTTACGCTACAGTAAAGACAACAAGAATGTCGGTACCATGATTACGGATGCACAAGGACATTACGCATTTTCAAAGCTTGTCCCTGGAGAATACATCCTGAATGTCACTGTAACCAACAGCATCACCCCGTATTACGACTATGTCTTTGAAGATATAATAACACTTGAAGAAAACAAAACACTCTTCTCAAACGTAACATTAGATTATGCTGCAATAACGGTTCAGGGATACACCAAATACGAGACACAAAACATCGTAAACATGTCCATCGAATTTTCACCAGATGAAAGTGTTGTCAACAACAGTGCAGAGTATACATCCACCACATCAGATATCTATACTGGCGTCTTTGGCGTATCACTACAACCTGGATACTACAATATCTCAATATATCAAACAGTAAATGAAAGCGGACAGGATGTCACTTATACATACGAAGGAAACATTGTTACAACAAGAGGAGAGGGAATCAAAACCCGCGATCTACTTCTACAACGAGAATAATAAACCATATTAAAACCAGGAGCTTTTTTTTCTCCTTTTTTTTCTCCTTTTTTTTCTTTTTACAAATTTATTTTAATGACATCGTGAATACTTTATTTTATGCTTACAGTAATCGAAGGAAAAAAAGCGGTACAGTTTGCTAGAGAAATCGTAGAACAAGTCGTAAAAAAAACTTCACCTAAATCAAACACAACAGACAGCATATTTGTTGAAAAACAAGGAGTATTTGTCACCTTACATACAATACCGGATCTTGACCTCCGAGGATGCATCGGCATTCCCCTCCCAGTGATGTCTTTAAGAGAAGCACTCATTGAGTCTGCACGATCCGCAACACACGACCCACGGTTTCCACCCCTGGAAGAACATGAACTTGATCACATTATCGTGGAAGTAACTATTCTCACAAAACCCTTGCTCCTCAAAGCAAAACAACCACGAGAGTACCTTTCACAGATAGAGATCGGGCGTGATGGACTGATCGTAGAACAAGGATTCAGTAAAGGGTTATTGCTCCCTCAAGTCCCTGTAGAACAACACTGGAAAAAAGAAGAATTCCTCTCTCACACCTGTATGAAAGCAGGGCTGCTTCCGGATGCTTGGTTTGAGAAACATACAAAGATTTTCAAATTCAGTGGCCAAATCTTCACAGAGATATCACCACATGGTGAAATCAAGGAGAAAAAACTCGATGGATCTGATAGTTGAAGGAAAAACATACATCAACGGTTCGTTTGAATCCTGTTGTATCGGTATGACCGATGGAAAAATTTCGGCAGTGAAAAAAACACTCACCGGTGAGAACAGACTTCGTTTTGGGAACCAACTGATTCTTCCAGCTGGAGTCGACATGCACGTTCATTTCCGCGACCCAGGGTTGACACAGAAAGAAGATTTTTTCACAGGCTCGCAAGCAGCAGCATTCGGTGGCATCTCCTGTGTGTTTGATATGCCAAACACACAACCGCAGACAAAAGACAAAAAAACCATTGAAGAAAAAATCAAGGTCGCAGAAAATAAAAGTGTTGTTGACTTTGGAGTTTATGCCGGAGTCGCTGATGATTCTCTGGAAAACCTACATGAAGTATTTTCCCTCTGTGATGGATATAAAATTTTCATGGGAAATACAACAAATGCGCTTCATCTTAAAGAAGAAAACCTTGCTTTGGCTTTACAGAAAATAGCATCTTCAAAGAAGCCGGTTCTTGTTCATGCCGAAAACGAACGATGCCTGAAAAAACATGCGATGACTGAGAATAATTTGAAGGATCATCTCCTCACCCATCCTGCCATATGCGAAGAAACGGCGATACAAGCACTCCTTACTCTTGCAAAACAGATTCCAGTCCACATGCACATCTGCCATCTTTCTTCTTGCGAAGGAGCCTCTTTAGTGAAGAATCGGCCCTTAAACGTGAGTGTTGGAATTACCCCTCATCATCTCCTATTTGACGTTTCAACAGTTCAGTCTCATCCGCAATGGTATAAGGTGAACCCACCGATCCGCACAACATTTGACCGGGAAACACTATGGTCCGGATTAAAAAGCAACCTCTTTGACGTGCTCGAATCTGATCATGCACCACATACCGTTGAAGAAAAAAACACTGAGTTTGAAAAAACACCATCTGGATTGCCTGGTGTGGAAACCATGTACCCAGTATTTCTTGCGTTAGCTAAAAGAGAGCAAATTGATTTCAAACACCTTCTTTCTTTACTTTGTGAAAAACCTGCGGAACTAATGAAGGTGCATAAAGGTAAATTTCTGGTGGGAAACGATGCAGATTTCATCGTCGTTGATTTTAAAGAAGAACCAGAAAAAATACGTGGTGAAAACATGCATTCAAAATGCAAATGGACGCCGTTTGAAGGATACAATGCATTGTTTCCGTCCCATGTGTTTATCCGAGGAGAACACATCATCGACAATAAGGAATTCATCGGTCGTAAAGGATTCGGAAGGCACATCAATCGAAAACAGAAAGAATAATCTTGTGAACATGGTGAAATCATCAATGGATGAAGACATAAAGAGACTTGCACTAAAAACCGTCGAAAAAGCAGATAAAGCAGTACGGAAAATTTACATAAAAGATTTTCATAAACTGAGTAAAAATATTGAAATTGGTGCAGATGGGACGCCGACAACCTATCTTGATAAAGTCGCAGAAGACGCTGCGCTTTCTTGTATCGAAAAATCAGATATAAAAGTAAATGTGCTTAGTGAAGAGGCGGGTGAAATTGATTTTGGTGGAGAGTACACTTTTGTTTTAGACCCGGTGGATGGAACTCGTAATGCGTATCGCGGGATCCCGTTTTTTTCTGTTTCTCTTGCTGTCGGGAAAAAAAAAGTCAGTGATATCAAATACGCTGTCGTAAAAAATATTCCAACAGGTGATGTTTTTGTTGCTGAGAAACATCATGGTGCATTTTTAAATAACAAACGAATCAGTGTCTCTGATTGTCCTTCAAAAGAGATCGTGTCGTCGCTTACCCTGGGAAAAAACATTGAACCCATCACGCAGATGCTTTCTCGAAAAGACAACGTACGAACTCTTGGTGCATGTTCGCTAGAGATGTGTCTTGTTGCAACCGGTGCTCTTGATTTCTATGTTGCAGGACGAGAGTATATTCGCGTGATTGATCTAGCCGCAGGCGTCCTTATCGTTCGAGAGGCTGGTGGTTTTGTGAAAAACATCAGAGGCAAGGAACTAGATATGAATTTCTCGCTTCATGAACGAACAAGCGTTGTTGCTACAGGCACAGAGGATACCCTGAAAAGCATCTGTTCATCCAAGACAAAATCTTAATATCGATACCAGTCATTTCATGTATCTATGAGTATTGAAAAACAAATCCTTAGACTAGTAAAAAAGAAGACACTTCATTTCTCGCTTCTTGACCCAGATAAACAAGATCCACATGTTGCTGGAGCGATCGCGAAAACAGCGGCAGAAGCTGGCAGCACCGCAATCATGATTGGTGGATCAACGCTTGCTTCTCAAAAACAGGTTGATGATACTGTAAAAGCGATTAAGAAAACAACAAATCTTCCTGTGATTCTGTTTCCATCTGGTGCAAAATTCCTTAGCACCTATGCTGATGCCGTGTTTTTTATGAGTCTACTGAACTCCCGTAATCTGGATTTTGTGATCCGGGAACATGTAAAAGGAGCATTGTTTGTCAAACAGTCTGGGCTGGAACCAATCCCGATGGGCTATGTAATTGTGGAACCAGGGATGACCGTTGGGAGAAAAGGTGAAGCAGACCTCATAAAAAAAGATGATATTGAGTCAGCGGTGGGATATGCTCTTGCAGCACAGTATCTTGGGATGCGTTTTTTCTACCTTGAGGCAGGATCAGGTGCAACATATCCTGTTTCCAATGAGATGATTTCCTCTGTGAAAAAAAATATTAACATTCCTCTGCTTGTCGGCGGAGGAATCAGAGATGCTGATACTGCAAAGGAAAAAGCAAAGGCTGGTGCTGATATTATTATTACGGGGACTGCTCTTGAAAAAGAAAAGGATTTGAAACAGACGCTTTCTTCAATTATACACGCAATTGAGGGATTAAACAAATGTCTCTGAAACTTTTTTTAAGCATCGGGGGTGCCTCAGGGATCATCTACGGGGTACGAATTCTCGAGGAACTAAAAAAAACAGGGCAAGAAGTACACCTTGTTGTTTCCAGTGGCGGAAAAAAAATCCTTGAACATGAAACAACATATTCATACAAAGATTTGAAAAAAAAGGCAGACGCCTGGTATGAAAACGATGATTTATACGCAGGTCCCGCAAGCGGGTCTTTTCCCCTGGATGGAATGATTATTGCGCCTTGCAGTATGAAAACTCTTGCTGCAATTGCGAATGGCTATGGAGACACATTGACTTCTCGTGCTGCGAGTTGCTGTTTGAAGGAAGGCCGAAAACTTGTTCTTGTTGTTCGAGAGACACCATTAGATCTGCCAGGGATAAAAAACATGCTTGCAGCAAAAGAGGCGGGGGCGGTGATTTTACCAGCGATGCCTGCGTTTTACCAGAAACCAAAAACCATCAATGATCTCGTTGGTTTCATCACAGGAAAAGTCCTTGATCAATTTAAAATACCTCATACCCTCTTTGCACGATGGGGCATAAAGAAAAGCAAATAACTGATGAAATTATAGAAACTGGGCGAGCCGTGTGATATCTTTATTGGCAACATGCGTGTAGATCTGCGTCGTCTGAAGATTCTTATGACCAAGCAGATGCTGAATATACCTGATGTCTACACCATTTTCTAGCAAATGAGTCGCAAAACTATGACGCAGCGTATGCGGAGTCACATTCTTCACAATACCCGCTTTTTCAGATGCTTTCTTGACGATCAATTGAATCGTTCTTTTGTTATACAATCCACCATATTGCGAGGGGACAAGTAAGCCTTCATTGTTAATTCCAGACTTTTTCAACAGTTCTTTCACTTTTTCATGCAGGAATACGATCCGTTCTTTACTTCCTTTTGTGATTTTCACATGAATCATGTCTCGTTCAATATCGATATCCTGCCATCGCAGATTTCTCACTTCATTGAGTCTCAAACCAGCATAATATAAAAGAGAAAGGACGAGTTTATGTTTCAGGTTCGTTGTTTGTTCCAGCATTCTATTGAGTTCATCTTTACTCAAGACGATTGGAATCCTTAAGCTTTGTTTTGCTAAGGGTATTTTTTCAGAAAACGGCTGATGCAAAACGTTTTCGTAAAAAAACTTCAAAGAAAAATAGACTGTTCTCATTGTTGAAGTGGTGTTTTCTCCTTGTAAAAGAAGAAAGTCGTGCGGTGTTTTTTCTGATTTTAAAAAGTTCTTGACATAGGAGATGTATGTTTTCCCTGTGTCATAAGAACATCGTCTTAATTTTAGCTCATCAATCAGTTTTCCAATAAGCTCATATCTCTGCTGCGGAGTAATTGTTTTCGTATCTGTCACCATAAAACGAAAGTAATTCCAGATATATAAATTTAATCTCGCTTTTAAATATAAAAACAACTATTAAATGCAGGCTGGGGGTAATAGGAGTTAATAGCAACTGCAGGTCCGCCACTAATTACGACGAAAAATAAACAAATAACAATCAAAACGACGTAAAATTTAAATAAAACAACAACGTATAAAATAATAAGGAAAGAAAAGATTATGGGGCGAAGGTTGGTCTTAATCGGTTGTATAGGAGCGGTTTTCCTCCTCATGCTGACAACATTTTCATCTGCTGTTTGTTCGCAAAAAGTACAATTAAACGAAAAACAAGTAAATAGTTTTCAACAGATCAAAACTAAAATTGAAAATAATGATTGGGCACCAGGCGGTATTATTGATACTTTAGGATTTATAATACTTGTATTACTCGTCTTTATTACTGAATACTTAAGATATGGTGGTCCACCGCCAGGATAGGAATTACATTATATGACTAAGAAAATCCTCATCGGAAGCATCGGAATAATCTTCTTACTTGTATTTGTATCGTTTACATCGGTTGTTGGTGCACAAACAATAAAAATCAATGAAAAAAGAACAACTTTAATCCAATATATTAGAGATAAAATTAAACATAATGATTGGGCACAAGGAGGCATTATTGATACAATCGCATTTATGATATTTGCATTTTTGGTAATGATGTCAGCATTTCTAAAAGGTTATCTTTTTTATTAATATTTTTATAACATTATGAATTATAAATGTGGCGGGCGGACCTGCAGTTTTCTTCACCCACGTTTGGGTTTGAAACCCTCGAAGATTCAGGTGCATATTAACACGCATTAAGAAAACAAAGAACTTGAAATTTTAATTTGCGATTAAAACTCAAGCCTTCCACGTGTTCAAGTTGAAGGTCTCTTAATGCGATACGTTATAATCAGTTCAAAAGGGGGATTTTCGGACAGCACAAATAACAATCAACCCTTTAAAATTAAAAAAATAAACTTAACAAATAAAAAAATATTTTAGGGGATAAGTTGGTGATAATCACCCAAAAAAAAAATTAAACGAAAACAACCGGCTGTCCAAAATCCCCTGAACCCAGCGACCAAATGCTTTGGTCTTGTCGTGCACCGGGACAAACTTGTAATTGTGTGCACGAGATTATAACACGCATTATGACTCCACAATCTGATGATTGTTTCGCTCTTCGTCCCATGAACCCAAAAAAGGAGTTTTTTGGTGTGACTCAGGGAAACCCACCCAACCAGTTGGATGGGGTTCTCATAATGCGATACGTTATAATCAGTTCAAAAGGAGGGTTTCGGACAGCCAAAAACAACAATCAACGTAAAATTAAAATTAACATAACGAATAAACTTTTTCTTGGGGATAAGTTGGGGATGATCACCGCAATAATTAAACGAAACAAAAACGGGGCTGTCCGAAACGCCTCTGAACTCTGCAACAATTCCCTGAATTGTTTTGTCGTGCACCGGGACAAACTTGGTAATGATGTGCACGAGATTATAACACGCATTATGACTCCGCCCAAAAGAGGGCTGCGCTCTTCATCCCATTAACCCAAAAAAGGAGTTTTTTGGTGTGACTCAGGGAACCTCCCAACTAGTTGGTAGCTTCTCATAATGCGATACGTTAATAGCAACTGCAGGTCCGCCGATTAGACGATTAAAAATTAACAAACAACAATTAAAAATTAATTCAAAAAATCAATCTTAACAACAAAAATATTTTATTCTTTTTTATGTTTGTGCACTTTAATTTTATAATAATAAATACTTGTAATAAGAAAAAATATTAAAAATGTTAATAGTAGCTTCATAAATAACTCCAATCCTGGAATTGCCGCATAAATAATTGCGAATATAATAAAAAAAAGTATTGGTAAATAAAGATACCATTTCATATTTTTACTTAATAGTGTAAATACAGGCATTGGACCAAATGATATCATTTAATAACTCCTCAAATTATTCAATTTTTAATATCAACATATTCTTTAAAAGCATTACTATAATCAAAATAATTATCGGTGGCGGACCTGCAGCTTTCTACACTGTCGTTTGAAACCCTCGATTATTCGGGTGCATATTAACACGCATTAAGAGAACAAATGAAATTTTAACTGCGTTAAAACTCAGGCCACCACCGAATCGCAAGGTGGTGGTCTCTTAATGCGATACGTTATAATCAGTTCAACTGGGGGGGCTTCGGGCGGCAAAATAACAATTAATTAAAAAAAATGTTTTGACAATAGAATAAATCATCTAATCCTCACTGAGGGGCAATTCTTTTGAAATCATCTATGGACAATAGTTCGATTGCATATTCTCCAATAGGTGGAATATACCCTGTGACGATTTTCATTGTATATCGGATTTTCAGACCATCAATCTTATACTCATCAGGTAAATTAATAGGATATACAAGGATGGGGCCGCCCCATTCAATAGGTTCTAACATTCCTGTATCAATCACCCAGTAACACTCAAACGTCGCATTCGCATAATCGGCGGATCCATTACTAAAAGTTGGAACCCTCATTCGACTCTCATTTCGGATAGTCCCATTGTGCCATACCTTTGATTCATTATAAAAAGACACTTGAATACTATCAATAAATTCATTATGTTTTCCACGGATAGTTATTTCATGCATTCCCTCGCTGAATGTCATGGTATCAACATCATGGAAAAGATAGATCTCTGATTCTCCATGAGGATCGAAGGGATTTGGCAAGGTATTTGTTGTAAGGGTTGCATTATTAACAAACACATTATCGATAAATAATTTCGTTTCACCCCAGCACACATTATAGGGGATGTGAACACCTATCCTTATACTTCCTTTAAGAAATGAGCCATTTCTTGGATAAGAAATACCTTGATAATAGCCGAATCGATAAAAGAGTGACTGATTCCATCCTTCGATTTGGAGTGTTATCGTTCCTGATCTTGTATGATATTGGGCTCGAAATTTTTCTTTTAACATGGAGATATCAAGTGATATTACTTCTTGGATCAATGCTTTACAATGGTCATTATTCGCGTCATGCGCGAGAAAGAACGTCATCTGTCTCGGTAACGATTCATCGAACATCGAAGGACCGATCAATGCAAATTCATGTACTTTGCATCCACCACCATAAAATAACCAAATTTTAAGGGAATCGCTTTCAATCCACACATCCTTAATACACTGTTGCCCTCGGGGAAGATGCTGATAATACGCTTCATCCATTATCACCATTCCCTGTCGGAAAGGATAATCAACCTTTGATCTATCAAAAGCATCTCTCATTTGTTGGTCAGTATGTACGAGGAACGGGAGCGTGTAGCCAGTCGTTGTGCTTAAAAGAAGAAATCCTATTATTAGAATCAATCCAAACTGAACTTTTTTTGATTTCATATTCATCACAATTTTATATTCATCTTGTGAGTATATAAATGGTCGGAAAATGTTCGGAAAAAACCGAATAACACGTCTATAACTTATATATATGATTAAGCGAAACAGGTATTTTCGACCACCCGAAGCACCCCTGAACTCTGCAACCCCACAAAAGGAGTTTTGTCGTGCACAAAAAACAATAAATTGTGATGTGTGTGCACGAGATCATTACATGCAATAGCCGCATATGACATTTGAAGCAGTACTGCTCAAAAAAAGATAATGACATTAAAACAACAGACGAACTACAAAAATGACATGAAACTATAAGTAATTGAACAACGATTCTTATAGAAACCATACGAGGGAAACCATGGAAATAACAGCGTGTCCGAAATGTGGAAGTAAACGCATTGAAATGGGAACAATGGGTGCAGGGGTGACCTGGGGAGTTACTTCATGGAAAAGTGTATGTGAAGATTGCGGATACCAAGGAGAACCTCTTCTTTTTGATTCTGAAAAAGAATACGAAAAATTTGTACAAGGGATGATCTCAAAAGAAATCGAACAAACTTCGGATTCAGTTGGAGATGATGATTTGTCTCAGCTATCAAAAAAAGATGAAGAAGTCGTAGGACTTCTGAAAGAAGGAATAAACGAAGAAGAACCTCAACAAGAAGGTACGCAAAAAGATGGTGTGTTCCCAGAAAACAAATCATGGAGAATTGAAATCGGTTTTGCTATGATTTTAGCATTAGGCGCATTGAGCTTTTACTTGTTTAATATCTTTCGAACGTTTGATATCGTTTTTCTCATCGTCTATGGTTCGTTGCTATATAGCATACTAGTAATAGGTGAACTTGTTACGATTGTAATTATTGAGTATGTTTATTTCAGTATGCAGAAAATATCCAGACGAAAGAAATAAACGTTTTTCAATTCACTGTTCACAAAGTTGTACAAAATTTTTAAAGATTTGTTCCCCATATTCCGTGTGTTCTACTTCAGGATGAAACTGTAAACCATAGAACGGTTTTTTCTTATGATGTATCGCCTGGATCTTACAGTTTTCACTTCCTGCAAGGAGCAGAAAATTTTTTGGTAACTTTGTGACTTCATCGTTATGAGACTCCCAGACAATTGATTTCTTTGGAACTTTCTCAAACAAAGGATCATCACTACAAAGCAAAATAAGCTGAACCTTCCCAAACTCAGGTATCTTCGAAGGTTTTACGTCTCCACCAAAAAAACGTCCCATGAACTGATGACCTGCACATATCCCAAGGATCGGAAACGTTGCTTTTTCAAGATATTCTGCACAGTTCCCTAGAGTGCCATCACGCCCTATCCGAGGTGCACCACCAGAGAGAACCAAACCATCAATCTTCGCATCAAGTAAATCCTGTAGTTTTGTCGTATTTGGAACAATACTCGTCTCAACATCAAGATCCCGAAGCGTACGCCATTCCCGATGCGTCCACTGCCCACCATTATCAACAACAAATATTTTTACCATACCATTATTCCCATTCAACAGTACCAGGAGGCTTATTCGTAATATCATACACAACACGGTTGACCTTTTCTTTTAACGTGTTTGTGATCTTCGTTGAAATCACATCAAGAACCTCATGAGGAATATAACTATAGTTACACGTCATCGCATCCACACTTTGTACGGCACGAATCGCAATCGTATATCCATAGACACGTTGATCACCATGCACACCAACAGTTTTCACAGGGAGTAAAACCGCGAAATACTGCCAGGGAAGTTCCATAAGCCCTTTTTGTACAGCGCATTCAATCTCGGTTTCTACAATATTGCAAGCTTCACGAACAATCATGGTTCGTTCCGGCGTCGCCTCCCCGATAATCCGAATAGCAAGACCAGGGCCCGGAAACGGCTGTCGCTCAGAAACATTCAATTTGAGTGCACGTGCTATCTTACGTACCTCGTCCTTATACAGATCATGTAACGGCTCAACAAGTTTCAACTTCATGTCTTTTGGAAGACCGCCGACGTTATGATGAGATTTAATCGTATCCCTGAGTTCACCGCCGGATTCAATCCAATCCGGTGCAATTGTCCCTTGGACCAGATAATCAATATGTTCTTCTATTGCGGTTTTTTCAAAAACACGGATGAATTTTTCTCCAATGATCTTTCGTTTTTTTTCGGGATCCTCAATGCCTTTTAACGCTGAATAATATTCGTTACTTGCATCAATAAATAGAAAATTTAATCTGAGATCCTCCATCATTTTTTTTACATGATTTGACTCATTTTTCCTCATATAACCGGTGTCGACATGAACCGCGATTAACCGATTACCTATCGCCTTATGAACTAATGCCGCACACACAGTGCTGTCGACTCCCCCAGAGAATGCAATCAACGCCTTCCCTCTGATATCAGAGGCGAGCTTCTTAGTTGTCTGTTCAATGAATGTGTCTGCGTTAAACATCGTCTCCCTCTATTTTGATAAAATCTGATCACGCATTTTATTCCGATACTCTTTAAGTTTTTTCGTAAGACTCTTATCAGCAACCCCAAGGATTTCCACAGCAAGTAACGCCGCGTTCTCACCACGATCCAACCCCACTGCAGCAACCGGTATCCCCGGAGGCATCTGAATAATCGAAAGGATCGCATCAAGGTTAACTTTTCCACTCACCGGCACACCAATCACAGGCTTTATCGTATGCGCTGCGATCACACCAGGTAATGCCGCTGAAAGTCCAGCGATACCAATAAAAACCTCTGCATCACTTTTCTCAACAAGACCCTTAAGGACATCAGGGGTCCGATGAGCTGAAGCAACATCAAGGACATATTCAACCTTAAATTCATTAAGAACTTGCTGCACCTTCTCCGCAATAGGCATATCTGATTTTGATCCAAGAATAATATGAATTTTCATAATACTCATCATCTGAAAGGAAGATGGATTAGTTAAGAGTTTCGCACCATCTTCTCCCTATCGTAAACTAAT
This sequence comes from Methanobacteriota archaeon, assembly GCA_026394495.1. Classification (GTDB taxonomy): domain Archaea; phylum Thermoplasmatota; class E2; order DHVEG-1; family DHVEG-1; genus CAIYYQ01. The sequence continues at coordinate 12,626 of JAPKYE010000030.1, forward strand.
TATAGCTGCTTTTTATGTGGACACCACGCAACCGGGAATAAAAAAATGAAACTTGTCATCTGCGAAAAAAACATTGCTGCACGACGCATAGCAGAGATACTCTCAAAAGGAACGTCGAAGACCTCACGACTTGGCACTATCCCGGTGTACGATTTCACAAAAGAAAACGAGCCATGGTGTGTCATCGGGTTAAAAGGACATATCATCAATTTAGATTATCCTGCTGAATTTAACCAATGGGCAATGATTTCCCCAAAGGATCTCATTGATGTTGAACCATGTAAAAACGTAAGCGAAAAAGGAATAGGTGATGCATTACAGTCACTTGTAAAAAATACGCCATCCATTATTGTTGCCACTGATTTTGATCGAGAAGGAGAACTCATCGGCGTCGAAGTCCTTGATCTATTGAAAAGCTTCAACAAAAACATCAGTGAGATTAAACGTGCACGGTTCAGCGCAATTACAACATATGAAATTAACGATGCATTTGAGAATCTTGTTGAGGTTGACTATAACCTTTCAAGTGCCGGTGAGGCACGTCAATTTATAGACCTTGTCTGGGGTGCAGTCCTCACTCGATTTATCTCTCTTACATCAGGGCGACTTGGACGGGATTTTCTTTCTATAGGGCGGGTGCAATCACCAACGCTTGCATTGCTTGTAGAACGAGAAAAAGAAATCAAACGTTTTATCCCAAAACCATTCTGGAAAATAGTCGCACAAATAAAAAAAGAGCAGCTATTTGATGCGCAGCATATCAACGGGATTTTTTTGGAGCAACAACCAGCTCTTGAGATATACAATAAAATCAAAGATGCGCATTCTGCGTTAGTCAAAGAAGCAAAAAAAACTGTTGCAAATGAACTCCCACCCACACCATTTAATACGACTTCTTTTCTGCAGGCAGCATCAACACTTGGGTTTTCAGCATCAAATGCGATGAACATCGCAGAAGAATTATACATGTCCGGGTTGACGTCGTACCCACGAACCGATAACACCGTGTATCCGCCATCGATCAACATCAGAAACATTTTAGAAAAACTCGCACAATCCGAGTTCTCAAAAGAAGCACTTGAAGTGATGAACAACGGTCGCGGATATCCAACCAGAGGAAAAATGCAAACTACGGATCATCCTCCTATTTACCCTGTCGGTGTCCCTGTGAAAAAAAAAATTACAGCAGATCAGAAAATAATTTATGAGTTGATCTGCAGACGGTTCCTTGCGACATGCGCAAAGGATGCAGTCGCAGAAACCACGGATGTTACGTTGGATATTTCTGGTGAAGACTTTAAGGCAAATGGATACAAACTTTTAGAAGCAAACTGGAGAACCATTTACCCATATTTCAAAGAGAAAGGAAAACCGTTGCCGGAATTAGTAAACGGGGAAAACGTCGAGGTAACAAAAATCTCACTCAACGCAGAGGAAACAAAACCGCCGCAGCGATACTCTCAAGGTGCATTGCTTGGGAAAATGGAACAATTGACCCTTGGAACAAAATCAACGCGTCATGAAATAATAAGTAAACTCTACGGTCGGCAATATATCACAGGCTCCCCACCAATCCCAACATCTACCGCTATTGCGGTGGTCGATGCCCTTGTGAACTGCGATGTCGTGAAACCAGCGATGACTGCGCAACTTGAAAAAGACATGAATGAGATCTCTGAAGGCAAAAAAACACTAGGAGATACCGTGAAAGAATCGCGGCAGATGTTGTCGATAGTGATGAAGGAACTTGAAACAGATAAAGAAACCATTAAAAACAATATTCAGACCGCACTTCGTGAACAGCATATGATTGGTGTATGCCCAAAATGCGGGAAAGACATGATGGTTCGTGTATCAAGGCAGGGGAAACGGTTTGTTGGATGTACAAATTATCCGAACTGTACGAATACGTATTCGTTACCGCAGAGTGGCGGCATCATAAAAACCACAAATGTCTGCGATGCATGTCAGACCCCGATCGTAAAAGTAAAAATGAAGGGGAGAGGCGCCTGGGATCTTTGTCTGAACTCGTTTTGTCCGAAAAAGAATAAAAGGGTTGATGCACCAAAAGAAAAAGAGAATGTAGCTCCCCCCATCTCAGGAAAATAATAACGAACAAGATAATGCTAAGACATGATTCTGGATTAATAAAAGGCACTTGATTATTTCTTTTGTTTTGATTTCTTTTTTGTTTGTTTCGGTTGTTTTGTTTTCTTAGGTTTTGTTTTTTGTTTCTTTGGTTTGACTTTTTTCACAATTTTCTTGGCTGGTTTCTTTGGTTTGGGTTTCGCTTTCTTGGGTATTAATTTTCTGGTTTTTTTAGGTTTTTGTTTTTTAACAATTATTTTCTTTGGCTTTTCTTGTTTTGGTTTCGATTTTTTACCAACACTTTTTTTAGACACCGGTTTTTTTGCTACAGCTTTCTTTTCTATTGTTGTTTCCGACGTTTGTTCTATGATTTCAGGTTCTTGAGGCGCTACTGGTTCTATCTTAGACGGTTCTACTGCTGCTGCATTCTCCCCAGAAGGAGAAGACGAATTCGGGGGTGGTGGCTCTTTGGGTTCCTCTTTTGGCACCTCATATGATGCATCTAACTGACTTTTTTCTTCAGGGACACCCTCTACAACACATGTTTCGCTTTCACCAAGAACTTTAGTAATAGAAACAACACGATCGCCTTCGTTCAAACGCATGATACGAACACCCATCGTATTTCGTCCTTGACTGCGCAGATCCTTCATCGGTATCCGAACAGTCATACCAAGTTTAGTCGTGAAAATCAGCTCATTCTCATCGATCACCTGACTCACAAAGATTACTTTTCCGTTCCGATCATTAGTCACAATAGTACGAACACCAGTGCTTCCACGATGCGTCTTACGATATTCCTCAATAGGGGAACGCTTCCCAAACCCGTTCTCAGTCACCGTGATCAAAGATCCTTGCACATCAACATCAGCCATCGCAACCACAGCATCATCTTTTTTCTTCAGACGCATACCGATGACACCATGGGCAGTTCGACCCATCGGCCTGATCTCTTTTTCTGTAAAACGCACCGCCTGACCACCGGCTGATGCCATCATAATCGTCCGTTCACCATCAGAAAGAACAACATTGATGATTTCATCGCCTTCATTAAGCTCAATAGCCCTAATACCATTAACACGAATATTACCATATGCAGAAAGCGAGGTTTTCTTCACAAGTCCGTTCTTTGTGGCAAACACCAGATAATGCTTATCATCAAACTCATGAACTGGGATCGCTACCGCGATTTTTTCGCCCTCGCCAAGACGCGGCAACAAATTGATGATCGCTTTGCCTTTCGCATGACGATCACCCTCAGGAATCCGATATCCCTTCAACCAATATACCTGCCCACGGTTCGTGAAAAACATGATGTAATCATGGGTTGAAGTGGTGAAACAATCAACAACGAGGTCTTCTTCTTTTGTCTTCATGCCGATAACGCCTTTACCACCTCGATGCTGCGTCCGATACGTATCCACAGGCGTTCGTTTAATGTACCCCGTCTCAGTGATCGTGATAATGACCTCTTGCTTGGGGATTAAATCCTCGATTTCAATACCGATTTCACCCTCAACGATTTCAGTGCGCCTCGCATCACCAAATCTCTCTTTAATATCAAGAAGCTCGCGTTTAATTTCATTTAAAATCTTCTGTTTGTCATTCAATATTTCTTGCAATTGCTCAATTAACAGTTTTGTCTCATTGTAATCTTTCTCTACAGATTCAATCTCCATACCCGTGAGCTTCTGCAGCCGCATATCAAGAATCGCTTTCACCTGAATCTCAGAGAGTTTAAACCGCGTCATCAACTTGCTTTTTGCTTCTTCGACTTCTTTACTATGACGGATGATCTTGATGACCTCATCGATGTTGCGAAGAGCAATCAATAATCCTTCAAGAATATGCATTTTCTCCTTAGCTTTCATGAGATCAAAAGATGTACGTTTTGTGATAATCTCAACACGGAACATGATGTACTGCGAAAGAATCTCTCTTAGCATGAGGACCTTTGGCGCTCCGTTCACAATAGCTAGATTCAAAATACCAAAAGTAGATTGAAGCTCAGTATGCTCAAACAACTGATTCAACACAACATCCTCTATTGCATCACGTTTCAGATCAATGACAATACGCATCCCTTTCCGGTCGCTTTCATCACGCAGATCAGAAATCCCCTCTATTTTTTTGTCTTTCACCAGCTCCGCAATCGCCTTAAGCAGATTTGATTTATTGACCATGAACGGTATCTCAGTGACAATAATCCGTTTCCGTTCTTCATCCTCAATATGTGTTTTTGCACGAATGCGAACAAGCCCTCTCCCCGTTGAATACGCATTTAAAATCCCTTCCCTACCGTAGATAATACCACCAGTCGGAAAATCAGGTCCTTTGATGATTTCCATCAACGAAGCAGTCGATATCTCCGGGTCATCGATCATGCGGATGACGCCATCGATCACCTCAGACAGATTATGCGGCGCCATGTTCGTCGCCATACCCACCGCGATACCAGAAGAACCATTCAACAGCAGATTTGGTAATACCGCAGGCAGAACAGCGGGTTCCTTTAGAGATCCATCGAAGTTATCATGCCATTGCACGGTTTCTTTATCGATATCCTGTAGCATGAACTTGGTGATCTTCGCCATTTTAATTTCAGTGTTATGATTAATGAAACCATTGGCAACATAGGAATGACATGTACTATCCACACGAAGTGAATAGACTGTTTTTTCTTCAGCGGTTCGAGTGATGTTTTTAACACGGTTAAAGAAATATTCATACTGAAGAAGTTCATCAATGAATTTTCTATCCTGCACATCAAGTTTTTTCATAAGTAGAGAATAATTTTTCCGAAGATTGTTATAACGATCAAAATTGCATCTATCAAGTTGCGAATCTTCATACTTTGTTCGTAAATACTCATTGAGAAAAGGAATGAAATCGTTTTTACTCATACGAGTCATGTTCATGTCTTTAATCTTTGCTAATCGTTTTTGTTTTTTTGAACAGGAAAAACCGATACATTCCTGAAATCTCTTAATATTAGATACATCTGAGATGATGAGCTTGTAACAGGGACATCTTTTATCTTTATACGGCAATGTGGTAACAATCCCAAAATTCAGAAGTGTCGTTTTGAGTTGACTGATTAATTGCTTACTATTTGAAAGATACGTTAATTCTATGGATTTTCCACCATGACGTCTGTCTACTTTGTTTGAAACCGATCCGTCTCCTTCATATAAACCACGGAGGAAACTCACAATACATTCTCTTTTAGACTGTAAGACAGTAAAAGGTATTGCTTTTTTCTCAGACTTTACTTGAGTAAGACCAATGTTTTTTAAAAATTCGACAACGTGTTGGTAATAAATGCTCAGCTCAGTGCATTTACATTTTGGTAGTTTTCTTTCGTAGAGCTGGATGCCGGGGAATTGATGAAGAATTGCTTGTTTTACCTGAGCATAATATTCTTTATCCAAATTAACAAAGAGGATTTGGTTATTATGAAAACTCCCTTCAGATACCAAAGCACCGAGTAGAAAAGCAAGTTCTGCATTCATTGTTTCTGGGAGATTAAACTTCTTTGCTCTTTTACTTACGATCGGATAATATGGTTTCAATACGACGTTTTTTTTCGAAAAAAGCTGAGATGATCTGCTCATTGCGACATAATCGTCTTTCGTGATTTCAGCAAGCATTTTCCATTTAAGGTGGGGAATACCATGTTCGTACACCCATGTTACCACTGGATGATTGTAGGATCCTTCAAGTTCGTAACCTTGTTCAGTTCGCAAGGATATCGTTGGATGTTTACCAGAGTTAAAAAATTTTGATGCATGTGTTTTTTGATTCTGATAGTTTACAATCCGCAGATTAACATCAGTCTCAGTACCTGAGGCAACATCTTTTATCTCCTTTATTCCTTGATCAGTGAGAACCATCGTATTTCCTGCGATACAATATCGCATAGCTGCAGGACTGTCACCATCGATTGAACCAAAATTACCTTGACCAGCGACAAGAGGATATCTCAAAGAAAAATCTTGTGCCATACGTACAAGAGAATCATAGACGGCCTGGTCACCATGAGGATGATACTTACCTAGAACATCTCCGACGATACGCGCAGATTTTTTATATGTTTTTTCGTAACCAAGTCCCATTTCATTCATTCCAAATAAAATTCGTCGGTGCACCGGTTTTAAACCATCCCGTACATCAGGAAGAGCACGGCTCATGATCACACTCATTGAATAATCAATGAATGCCCGTTTCATTTCATTTTCAATCGGTTGTGGTTGTTCTCTTTTTTCTGGCGTTGGTTTCTCATCTGTCATCTTTGTCATCCTCCTTAAATGTCAAGATTGATAACCTCACGAGCATGAAGCTCAATGAATTGTCGCCTGGGTTCTACTGCCTCACCCATAAGAATCGTGAAAAGTTTATCTGCTTCGATCGCATTTTCTATGGTCACCTGAAGCATCTGCCGGTTTTCAGGGTTCATAGTTGTCTCCCAGAGCTGCTCCGGATTCATTTCTCCAAGACCTTTGTATCGTTGAATACCCACCCCCGTTTCCCCAAGTTCTTTTATTTTCTGCAGTTTCTCTCTATCTGAGTACGCATATTCAATCGTTTTACCTTTGGTAATCTTATACAAGGGTGGTCGTGCTATGTACATGTATCCTGCCTCGATGAGTGGACGCATGTAGCGGAAAAAGAACGTAAGAAGAAGAGTACGAATGTGTTCACCGTCGACATCAGCATCAGTCATGAGAACGATTTTATGGTATCGTGCATTTGCAAGATTAAATTCCTCGGCGATGCCTGTACCAATCGCAGTAATCATCGCAAGGATTTCGTTGTTCTGCAGGATCTTATCCATCCGTGCCTTTTCAACATTCAGGATTTTTCCTCGCAAGGGAAGAATGGCTTGAAACTCTTTGTCACGAGCTTGTTTGGCACTTCCACCGGCAGAATCTCCTTCCACAAGATATACTTCAGATTTAGATGGGTCTCTACTAGAGCAATCCGCAAGCTTCCCGGGTAATGCTGAAGATTCAAGTAAACCTTTTCGTCGGGTAAGCTCTCTGGCTTTTCTAGCCGCATCACGTGCTTTATTTGCAAGGATCGATTTATCGATAATCGTTCGAGCGACGACTGGGTTTTCCTCGAAAAATTCTGATATTTTCTCATAAACGACGCTTTCAACGATTCCACGAACTTCAGAGTTACCTAGTTTCATTTTTGTTTGTCCTTCGAACTGCGGATGAGCAACTTTGCAAGAAACAACAGCGGTTACTCCTTCACGAGAATCTTCCCCACTTAAACTGAAACTTGCATCACCAAACATTTTGTTTTTTCGACCATAATCATTGATTACACGAGTGAGTGCTCCTCTGAAACCAATAAGATGTGTTCCCCCTTCAACCGTGTTGATGTTGTTGACAAACGTGAAAATATTTTCTGTGTATCCATCAGTATATTGAAGGGCTACTTCAACCTGGACGCTTTCCTTTTCCCCTTGAATGGCGATCGGGTTAGGATGCAGAACAGTTTTATTACCGTTGATGTAAGTGACAAACTCTGCAACACCACCATTGTATCGGAATGTTTCATGTTTTCCATCGCGTTCATCACTAATATCAATTTGAAGGCCTGCGTTGAGAAACGCAATTTCACGAAGACGCGTAGAAAGGGTTTCGTAGTTAAAGTCCAGGGTTTCAAAGATTTCCGGATCTGGTTGAAACGTAACCGTCGTTCCGGTTTCTTTTGCTTTTCCGATGATCTCCAGGGGTGTAACAGTTTTTCCACGTTCGTATCGTTGTTGATATTCGTTATTATTTCTTCTTATTTTTACTTCAAGCCACGTCGATAATGCGTTGACTGCTGAGACACCGACCCCGTGTAATCCACCTGAAACTTTGTATGCTTGGCCACTGAATTTACCACCTGAATACAGAACTGTCATGACGATTTCGACACCAGGTTTTTTGTATTTTTCATGCATGTCGACAGGGATTCCCCGGCCGTTATCCGTAACCGTCATCGATCCGTTAGTATGGATCATGACTTGAACGTGAGTACAGTATCCAGCGAGTGCTTCGTCGACTGCGTTATCAACGACCTCATAGGCAAGATGATGTAACCCTCGAACATCGGTGCTTCCGATGTACATTCCCGGGTTTTTTCTGACTGATTCAAGTCCTTCGAGAACTTGGATTTTGTCGGAATCGTAAGAGTCTTGTTGTGGTTTTTTTTCTATTTGCATAGGACATGCCTCGTATGTTCAACATACACGCTAGTATGTTGGGTTTTTTATTGAGCGTTGTTCTCCCATCATCCTAGATGTTTTTTCTCGGAGTAGCATATGAAGTAGATGGTAATAAAGGTTACTATTTTCCTGAAGAAATGGGCTTATAAATTTAATGTTAAACATTAAAAAATAAATCATTAACGTTTATCTATTTAACCATTAACATTTTCTTAATAAAGTATGGATTTAAATTTAATATTCTCTCGGAGAAACTATGTTAAAAAAGATTCTGTTTCAGTTGTCATTTGAATTTTCGACATCACTTCTTCATTCTTTTCTGTAAATCTTCCAAACACCCCACAACATGGAAATAGTTGCAACAAAAAACAAGGGATAGAGAACCTCTGCAGATAGATTCAAAGGAATAAGTCGTGAAAGATCATAGAAAACATAAATAGCAAAGGTAACAAAAAACCCCCACCCATAGATCTTCTTTTTTTGTAAAGCGATGAAGAGTCCAAAAAGTGCGATAATCGCTTCAATAACAATGGAGATGTAGTGAATAACTTCTATCACAGATATCAAATGTTGTAAGCACGGAGGACTTGAAATATTTTTCTTGAATGTAAAAACTAAAATTATTTTACAGGCTGCGGAGAAGAGTTAAATAACCACAGATAATATAGAACCTTGATGGAGGCTATGACTATAAAAAAGATATTCATAATAGGTATGTTAGTTGCCTTATTTGCAGGAAGCATGGGAATATTTGCGACAGCTGCAGATACGGATCTTGCGCAGCAGTACGCACCAATACTTTATTTTGAACAAAACGAAAAATGTTTTCCCGTTGATGTTTCCTATGCGCTGGATAATTCGGAACTCTATCTTTTAGGAACGTCTACACCAATTCTCACAAATCCGAACGCAACAGCAATCGCAACCTATATCCTTCCGCTTTATTATCTTGATAACAACAAAGGAACTGTGAATGATAACGGAATCATCGATGATTACCAAAGCAAAATGAGTACGCTAGGCTACACTGTGTATGCCCATGTCGTCTCCTCCGATACTACAACCACCATTCAGTACTGGTTTTTCTACGCGTTTAACGCAGGTGATTTAAACCAGCATGAAGGCGACTGGGAGATGATCCAGGTTGTTCTTTCCAACGGTCAACCAACAGAAGCAATGTATAGCCAGCACTACTCAGGACAGAAAGCGACGTGGAATCAAGTAGACCATGAGGGAGATCGCATCAAAGATTATGTTGCTCGAGGAAGTCATGCAAATTACTTCCGTTCGTATTCCGGGAAAATTGGTTTGGCGAGCGATGCTGTTGGGAGTAACGGAAACATCCTCCAACCAACAGACTACACAATAGAACTTCTTGACACACAAGCATGGCTGCAGTTCGCAGGTAACTGGGGCTGGATTGGTGGTGATCTAGGACAAGCAATTGAATCATCAATCCTTGGAGCAGCAGGACCGCAGGGACCGATGTATCGAGAAAATGGGAACATGTGGGATGCTCAAACGTGGGGAACAGGATTACCACAGGCAAACGATACCTTTTTTTTACTCGAGTGGCTGCTCTATAATTTCGTGATGATTTTTTCTGTCGCAACCCTTGCAACAGTCCTCGTACTTTGTTACTTAATTTACCGTCGGAAGAAAAAATACGGTTTAGGACCTCGGATTTTATCGATGTTATATATTGATGGGCTCAACAAAAAAAGCATAGGCAACATTCTCTTTATCGCAGGAATCATTGTCGCAATCATCGGGCTTGTTGCCCCTTGGTATGCGGTACATATCAACATCGCAATTCCGTCGTACAAAACCACAGGTCTAGTAGATCTCTTAGCAATCGACGGAGTAAAAGGACTTCAGGTCACGCTTCCTGGTGCTAGCGGTCCAATCCCTCTTGGATCGTTTATCTTGCCGTTCTCATTTGTCATCGGGATTGGTCTGTTTCTCACGATCCTTGGGTCAGTCGGGGTCCCCCAAAGTAAAAAACTCGGCCGGAAATACATCTGGCGCGGCATCAAACTATTCTTCCCATTCATCATTATTTTTGCAGTCGTTATGGCTGTTGGACTGATTGTCCCTATTCTTTCCCCAGTTGACATCAAGGGGAACACTGGAGTAACAGCAGCAATCAATGCGTTTTCAAGCGCACCCTTTGGGGGAAAAACAACGGTCATGCTGACTGATGTCAACGGTCAAGTTCATCTTGACTGGGGGTTTGGAATCGGACTGTATCTTCTCCTCATCGCAGGGATCATCCTTATTGTTGCAGGTATCTTTGAAAGCATGGCCAAGGCAACATTCTTTGAACAAAAACAAGTAGAACTATCAAAGAAAGAGAAAAAACAACAACAGAAAAAAACATAAAAATAAAAAACAATAGCGAAGACATACAAAGGAATACTATATGATCATCAACGCAGATTTGCACATTCATTCTCGTTATTCTGCCGCGACAAGCGACAAAATGACGATAGAAACAATCTCCCTTGAAGCACCTCGAAAAGGCATTCAAGTGGTTGCAACCGGGGATTGCTTGCATGGGAAATGGATGGAAGAGATCAAAACATGCAATGTTTTTGATGAAGGAACATTTGAACGTAACGGAACACGGTTCATTCTGAGCACCGAAGTTGAGGATATGAACAGGGTTCATCATCTTCTCTATTTTCCCAGTGTTTCAAAAGCAGAGGAATTTAAAAGTCAGATACAATCTAAGACAAAGAATCTAGAAACTGATGGACGCCCGAATGTACAATTGAACGGACAAGAACTCGCGGTGTTGGCAAAAGATGTTGATGCATTGATCGGCCCGGCACATGCATTCACCCCGTGGACGTCTATGTATGCTGCGCATCCTTCATTAGAAAGTTGCTATGGGGATCTTGCTTCGTATGTGCCTTTTGTCGAGTTAGGGTTGAGCGCGGATTCTGATTATGCTGATAAAATCCAGGAGTTACATCGGCTCACGTTTTTAACAAATTCGGACAGTCACAGTCCTCATCCGGTTCGCCTGGCACGAGAATTCAACAGGTTTCAAGTAAACGATGCGACTTTTGCTGAGATCAAAAAAGCGATTCTTCGAACAGGCGGCAACAAACCGGTGCTTAATGTAGGATTACCCCCTCAAGAAGGAAAATATAATGAATCTGCTTGTATCACTTGTTTTACCCATTATACACTCGAAGACGCAGTGCGCAGGAGATGGAAATGCAGATGTGGAAAACGTATAAAGAAAGGGGTGCGGGATCGAATCAATGAGATGGCAACATTCAAAGAACCACAACATCCCACACATCGACCTCCGTATGTATATTTGATTCCGCTCACAGAAATAATCGCAAAAGCAATCGGTCAGGCGACTCCGTTTACACAGAGTGTCACAAAGCATTGGAATGATTTGATCACTCGATTTGGCAGCGAGATAAATGTACTGCTTGATACGGACATTACTGAGATAGCAAAGGCGACACCACCGGCGATTACCGAAGCGATACAAGCGTTCCGCGATCATAAAGTAATAATCATCCCTGGCGGCGGAGGGAAATATGGAACCATTGAGCTGCCACATGGCGACGATATACCCGTGATTAACCTAGGACCTAAGGATATGCAGACCAGTCTTTTGGAATACTAAAAAATAGGGAAGGGGGAAAAAAATTGGATTATAAAAGTTCTGAGATAACAATCAAAAATATTCTTGCCTTACGACATAGTCGCGCATTACAGGATGTCGTTGAGTTTCTCCACATGAATTTCAAACACTACTCATGGGTTGGCATCTACATCGTAAAAGGTGATGTATTGATTCTTGGGCCATGGATCGGAAACGAACCAACAGAACACACTCACATACCGATCGGTGAAGGAATCTGCGGCTCAGCTGCACAATCAGGAAGAACTGAAATCGTGGATGATGTCACTAAAGATGATCGATATCTTTCTTGTTTTATTTCTACAAAATCAGAGATCGTTGTCCCTATTAAACGATGGAAAAAAGTGATTGGAGAAATCGATATCGACTCCGATACATGTAATGCATTTAGTCAGGAAGATAAAGTGTTTTTAGAAAGAATTGCTGAGATGCTGAGTCATCATATCAGATAAAATGTTTCTCAGCACTCAAGATCGTCATCACAGCCCGAAGGCTCAGCAAAGGTTCGATCATCACGTAAAACCATAATCAGAGTACCTTGATTTAATGTTTTTTATATATGCAGATGACCTATGAAACATATGTGAAAGCGAATTTTATCTGCAACCCGCAATCAGATGGTGAAGCGGATGTTTTTGACATCGTCTGTTGTATGAAAACCCTTAAAAAACAGATGTTTTTATCTGGTAACATGAAAAAAAGACACATGGCAGTATTCTTGTCATTGATCCTCTCGTTTGCAGTTTTCACTAATATTTGTTTTTCGTACCACAACTACAGAGCTGACGACCAGCAATTAGAAAACACATTGTTAACCCTACGGTATCATGGCGAAAAACACTCATATACGTTAGACGACTTGAAAGATCTTGAATCATATAGCGGAACAGGCGGACGTTTGAATTCAATCAATGAAGTAACCGGCCCCTTGGAATACACAGGCGTGAGAATCTCCACGCTGATAGAAGACATTCCCGGAGTTCACCCCATCGTTGATCTAATGGTCATCTCAAGTGATGGATACGTGACGAAGTTTACGAACAACCAAATCAACGGACAGGTCACAATATATGACATTCACGGCGAAAAGACCGGCGTCGGCGGTGTCATCATGATGCTTGCCTATGAAGAAGAAGGTGTATCGGATTTCTCAGGCGGTCCGCTACGCATAGCATGGGTGAATAATGGCAACCCAATCACTGACTCGTTTCTCTGGATAAAATATGTCCAAGAAATTGACATTATCGACAATGTCACAAGCGACCATCTTGCGCCGACACTGACGCTCACCCAGCCTGTGAACGGTTTATATTTCATGAATCATCGAATTTTCCCACTACCAGTTCCTTTAATATTCGGAAGTATCATGGTACACGTCTCAACAACTGACGAATCATCTGGTGTGATGAATGTGTTGTTCATCGTTGATGAGACTCTCAAGGAGATAAAAGACATCTTTCCTTTCCAATGGACCTGGGATGAAAATATTAAAGGGTCCCACACCCTAAAAATAATCGCCTACGATTTCGCCGGAAATATCGCAACAAAAGAGCAAAAAGTGATGATATACAATCGGTGATACATGCATAATTCTTAGAGTTTTTTTAAATTTGACATCATATAACAGGAGTATGTCTTTTTATATTTTCTCGATAATAAAGTTATTATACATGTGTCGTATTTTGATTAACAATTGTTATTTAATAGCAATTGGGGAACAGGTGAATATTGTATGAGTCAAGATTGGGCACCAATGTGGAAAGAATTAGGGCTGGATCTCAAAGCACATGACGAACTCTTGAACGTTCTAGGAAAATTCTACAACGATATTTTCATGAGTCAAAAAGACAGACCGCAGGGCATGCAGTATTTTGATTTTGTGATGAGTGAGGTCCATGGACTTCGAATCAAAGAACTCCTTGATGCAAAGGCACAGAGCCGAAAAGTGATTGCGACATTCTGCTTGTATATACCTGAAGAGATCGCACTTGCAACAAATGCGGTGCAAGTGGGATTGTGCGGTGGCGCAGAAATGGGATTTAACATCGCAGAAAAATATCTTCCAAGAAACACATGCTCATTGATCAAATCATTTTTTGGGTTTTCCGAGGCGAAAATCTGCCCGTATTTTGAAGCATCAGATCTTGTCGTCGGTGAGAACACCTGCGATGGCAAGAAAAAGGCGTATGAAATTTTCAAGGATCTGCGTAACCTCTACGTCATGGATATGCCAAACATGAAACATGAGAAAGGAAGGGAACTTCTGAAATCTGAGTATATAAAGTATTTACAGATGATGGAAAAACTCACCGGAAAAAAAATCACTGTTGAATCATTGAAGAAAGGAATACATATTGCCAACGAGAAACGAAAAGCAATCGGAAGGGTTATGGATCTACGGAAGCACAACCCGACACCGATCTCGGGAAAAGATGCACTGCTCATCAACCAGGTTGCATTCTATGATGATCCCCTTCGATTCACTGATTCAGTGAACAAGATAGCAGATGAATGCGAGAAACGTGTGAAAAATAAAATTGGTGTTGTATCAAAAGAGACGCCGCGGATTCTTGTCTCTGGTTGTCCAATGGCGGTTCCAAACTGGAAGGTGCCTCATGTGATTGAAACCAACGGCGCTGTCATTGTCGGTGAAGAATCCTGTGTCGGGATGAGAAATATCCGAAATCTGGTGAGCGACAAAGGAAACACAGTGGAACAGCTTGTTGACAATCTTGTAGACCGGTATTTCAAGATAGATTGCGCGATTTTCACGCCAAATAAAGATAGACTTGATCACATTGTGCAGATGGCAAAGGATCTGAAAGCAGATGGCGTTGTTCATTATTCGTTGCAGTTCTGTACTCCATACAACACAGAAAGTCATCTGGTAGAAAACACATTACAGAAAGCAAAGATTCCGTTGTTGAAAATTGAGACCGATTATTCCATGGAGGACATGGGACAGCTTAATACTCGAGTTCAAGCATTTGTCGAAATGATAAAGAAATAAAAAGCTCATCGATGAAGGAAGGTTTTACATACCCTCCTTCGTTTTTTCTTTTTCTTATGAACATGAAAAAACAAAAAACAGCGGCAGGAATCGACGTTGGATCCCGAACAATTAAACTCGTTGTCTATGATGGGAAACAGATTGTTCATGAGAAAATCGTTGACAATTCCTACAATACCTCTGAACTCATCAAGCAACTGTTAGACGAAGTACGTTATGATGCACTAGTAGCCGCAGGATACGGCCGGGCACTCGTAGAAATAGGTTGGAATTCACCATCAGTAAGTGAAATCACTGCATTTGCGATCGGTTGTTCACAGGAATTTCCTGGGGAAAAAACAGTACTTGACATCGGTGGACAAGACACAAAAGTCATAAGAGTAAACGATCAGGGAAAGGTACTGAAATTTGAAATGAATGACCGATGCGCTGCAGGAACCGGAAAGTTTTTTGAGGTAATGGCAAAAACATTGAACTTAACGTTGGATGATTTTGCCGATCTATTTGAACCAAAGAAAAAAACGCTTAAAATTAACAGCTTATGTACGGTCTTTGCAGAATCAGAGGTCATCTCACTTCTTGCAAAAGGGGAAAGCAGGGAAAACATCGTGTATGCACTGCATAAATCAGTCATCAATAAAATTATCCCATTGATAAAAAAAGTTCATACCACCGGTGACATTGTTTTTTGTGGTGGATGCGCAAAGAACCACCTTCTACATGCACTGTTCGAAGAAGAAATGAACCAGACGATTTTGATACCAAGATCACCGCAACTCGTCGGCGCCTACGGCGCAAGTGTCATTGCGATGAATAGCCTTTTGAAAAAACAATCTCAGGATATGAAATAGTCGTTAAGTGTAATATTTATGTTGTATTCGTTAGATATTTTTTAGAGATATCAAATGGATTTATACCCAATATAAAGACATTTCAACAATATTTATATATATTGACCGAGATAACATTATCTATATTAAGACGGGGGAAAATGAAAACAAAAATCGTAATAGGATGTGTAATTTTTGTTTGTCTTTTGTTAGTGATACCAGCGATATCTGCAGCAGAATTTAACGCCGATACTGAAAAAAAACTTAGTAGTAATTCTCCATATGTCGAAAGAAAATCCCTCACGAATTTTTTAACGGGAAAACATATAGGTACTTCTGAATGGTTTCCATTTATGTTATTATGGATGGTATGGTGCCTCATTTCTTATAAAATAAATGGCCCTTTATACATATAGATCATTCCTTTAATTTAATGTTAAAAAATTAACAAAGAGGTTAAAGATGAAAACAAAAATCGTAATAGGATGTATTGCAGCTGCTTGTATTTTACTGATTGTTCCATCAATATCCGCAATTCAATACAATTCAGCAGTAGAAACAAATATGTCTCAGCTTCTCAACCAAGTACGAAGTAAAGATATCGATCATATGAAGCAAAAAATAATTGAGTTGAAATCTCAACCCAGCGCAACTCCTCTTGGTTTTATGACATTTATCCACTTGATAATTTTAATAATACTCGATAGTCTTGGACTCATGCCACATTATAAAATATAATCAAATTACCCCATAGTATTCCAAATTGTATGTGCCCAACAATCCCGCAGTGATGGTATTGTCATATCAATCACTGTTTTCTTGTTATCAGTGATGATCAACGACAACCCTTTGGTTTTGCCTATGCAGATAAATGGCGCATGTTTTTTTATAAGAAGTTTTTCAAAATCCATTTGTTTTTCCGATTTCACTTCAGCAACCCAGCGTGTGTTTGATTCAGAAAACAGTTTGAAATCAGTACGCAAATCGGCTCCAACCTCGGTGATATCAATATTAGCACCAAGATTTCCACCAATCGCCATCTCAGAAAGACACACCGCGATACCGCCTTCGCTGACATCATGACACGCTGCAATATACTTCTTATCGATCGCAGAGAGAACGCCATCGATACAGGTTTTAAGAAGACTTACATCAGAACGAGGAACCAGTCCACCATCTACATTCATCAAATGATAATATTCAGAACCACCCAGCTCTTTCTTGGTTTCATTTCCAATAAGATACACCATGTTTCCTTCTTTTTTGAAATCCGTGGTCACACAATTTCTTATGTCTTGTACGATGCCGATCCCCATAAGCTCCGGTGTCGGTGGCACCGATGATACAAACGATTCGTTATACAGACTGACGTTTCCCGATGCAAACGGGAGATCAAGCGCACGAGCCATCTCACCAAGCCCGCGACAGGTCTCATATATTTCTCCCATGCGCTCCGGTTTCTCAGGGTTCCCAAAATTCAAACAATCAAGAAGCGAATCAGGCCGAGCACCAACTGCAACCAGGTTTCTACACATCTCATCCATCGCAGCACAAGAACCCCAATATGGATTTATTGCCATAAACCGCGGGTTCACATCAGCAGTTACCGCTAGTCCTTTCCATGAATTCTCCAGTGGTTTGATTACCGCAGCATCACCATGGGATTCATTATTCATTTTACCTTGCAAAGGTTTTATGACCGTGTTCCCACGAACCTCATGATCATATTGGCGGATCACCCACTCCTTTGATGCAATATTTGCTGAAGAAAGAATTTTTTGTAATGATTCCCCTAGCTTGGGCATGGAAAACGATTTTTCATTTTTTTCAACGTGTTCTGGTTTTGGCAAAACATAAGGACGGATACACGTATCGTACACAGGTCCGCCCGTGAGAAACTCAAGGTCCATCTCAAGAATCCGCTCACCTTTGTAAAAGACGCGGACAACCTCATCCTTAATTACGCTGCCTATCGGTGCTGCGAACACATCCCATTGTTTGCAGATATGCAACACCTGAGGCACATTCTTTGGGTCAACCATGAGCATCATACGCTCTTGGCTCTCAGAAACCCAAACCTCCCATGGCTTCAAGCCTTCTTCTTTTAAGGGAACATTATCAAGATGAATCTCTGCACCAAACCCTGCAGCATACGCAAGTTCTCCACATACACAAGAAAGACCGCCTCCACCAAAATCCTTCAATCCTTCAAGCAGTCCTTTACGGTTAATCTCAAGCGTTGCATGAATCACAGGTTCTTTGGTGATCGGATCGCCGACTTGCACAGCAGAACGACTGCTTTCCTCACTTTCATCAGTAAGCTCCGCAGAGGCAAACGTCACACCATGAATGCCGTCTCTGCCTGTTTTTCCACCAACATATACGTACACGTTCCCTGGTGCTTTCGCTGCACTATGAACAAGCTCATTTTTTTTCAAAATACCAATACAACCAACATTCACAAGACAATTCCCCAGATAACCAGGATGAAAATACACCTGACCAGAAATCGTAGGGATTCCTATACGGTTCCCATAATCACGGATACCATCGACAACACCTTTGAACAGATACCGTGGATGCTTTACTCCTTTCGGAAGCTTGTCTACCGGATAATCAAGTGGACCAAAAAACAAAGGATCAACAAACGCAATAGGCTGCGACCCCATGCAGACGACGTCACGGACGACGCCACCAATACCAGTCGCTGCGCCACCATACGGCTCAATCGCCGAAGGATGATTATGCGATTCAAGTTTCACACAATAATAATAATCCTTATCAAACTCAATGACACCAGCATCTTCCCGTGCTGCGATTTTTTTCTCAGCCACACCGAAGATATATTGCTTCAAAGGGATTTTAGATGATTTATAACAGCAATGTTCAGACCACGCTTGACCAAGAGCCTGAAGCTCCACATCAGTTGGCAATCGTTTCTTCTTTTGAAAATACTCCTTGATTCGTTTCATTTCATCTAAGGCGAGAGCAAGGCCAAGTGTACTACTGAGTTCCTGTAATTCAGAATCATTTGCAGAAAACACATCAATTTCATATAAGTCAAACGATAATTTCTTTTTTTTCAGGAGATGATCAATACTCATAGGTGGCACTCCCCCCAAAATATGTAGGAGACGATATTATTTTTGTTCACTTATTTCTATTTCATAGACATGAACCACTGGGTTTGTAAGAAGTCGCTGACACATCTGTTCCACATCTTTCTGAACGGTTTTTTTATCTTTTCCATCTATCATAAGATTAAACATCCGCGTCGTCTGCGCATTTTTTACGTTCTCAAAACCAAGTAAACGCAACGCTTTTAGTGTGTTCACACCCTCTGGATCAGAGATTCCTTTTTTTAATCGAACAGTGACCTTTGCTTCAAACATCATAAACGACTCCCGAGCGCACAATCAAAAATCTTATTGATTAAGTTATCGTTTCATGACATCTTTTAGAATCTGCTTGATTTTATTGTGAAAATCCTCAACACGTCCATCGTTTGGGACAATGATATCTGCAACCGCGAACACTTTACCTAGCCCCCAACCAAGTTCCCGTTGATCCCGTGCTCTGATGTCCTTCAGACTGCTGCTATCATCAGTCCGTTTCCGCTGTAACACACGCTTCTGACGAACCTCATCTGAAGCCTCGATTGCGATAAGAATAAAATTATGACCAAGCATTGTTTTAAATGTATCAATTTCCTCAACATTACGAATACCATCAATAATCACACATTCGACAGATGACAAAGAAACATGGATTTTTTCGACAGTCCGTCGCGCCCAGATGTCTTTACCATTTGTCTCTCGCAGCTCATTGGCGATTTTTCCAACGTTTTTATCGGTTAATTCAAGACCACGTTGTTTTGTTTCTTCCCAGACAGCGTCACCCATTCTTACGACAGGTATTTTCAGCTCTTTTGCAATGGTGACTGCTTCTGATTTTCCTGAACAGGGCATGCCGGTGAATGCGATAATTTTCATGTGAATACCTCTGAAATAGGAGTGCAGGGGGAGTGATTTGAACACTCGTGTGCCTTCGCAACAGGGTCTCTCAGTGCCTTTGGAGCACTCCTAAGCCCTGCCCCTTGGACCAAGCTCGGGTACCCCTGCATACCAGATGCCTAATATGAGCTTCGCTCAAAAACCTTTTTGAAAAACAGAAATTCCGTAGAATTCAATTTATTTCTTATGTGTTGGAGAACCAGCGATGAGAAAAGGTTCCCCGTACCGCGCATAACAGCTCGTACAGAACTGACGCGCGATCAACGAATGAAGGTGCTCTTTGGAGCCCTCCTCTTGATGAAACACTTCTCCAACAGGGATGAGTTTGTCGCAATGTGTACACACCCGTGGGAATTTCGAGGTTTTTATCACCAAACGTGTTTCAATCTGCTTCATTTCCATTTAAACGCTCCACTTATTCTATTTCATTTGTTATTTATAATCTTTGTTATCAAGGATGAATATGGGGGAAAATCTTCGGATAAGATTTATATGGGACATCTCACTATTACGGCAAAATCTCAATCTAATTATAGCGAGGTGGGGTAGTCAGGAAATCCCGACGGGCCCATAACCCGTAGATCAATGGTTCAAATCCATTCCTCGCTATTCTTTTCTTTCACACAGTTTTTATAAGACTGTTCATTTCCAAAAGATTGTGAAACAGGAAGTTATTGATCGATTCTGGGAAGTGGATCTTTTCCGCGGCATCGCTATCAGTATGATGATCATTTATCATTTTCTCTTTGATTTAAATTTTATTAAAAACTACCAGATACCATTACATTCGCTTCCGTTCCTTTTGTTTTTATATCCGATTGGAACGCTGTTTCTTCTCCTTGTTGGAATCTCCCTTACCATTAGCTATAATAAAGCGCAGAATAGTTTATCACAAAAACAGATCTTTTTGAAATTTATTCGCAGAGGATTGTTCATTTTTGGGTTAGGATTACTCGTCACTGTTGTTACTTGGATTCTTCTTCCAAGAGGATTCATTGTTTTTGGTGTACTACATTGCATTGGACTGTCTGTTATTCTTGCGTATCCGTTCCTTCGATTCAAATTCTCTTTGTTTATCCCGGGTATACTGTTTGTTATACTTGGGATAATCCTGCGATCAATTCAATTTAATTTTTCTTGGTTTCTATGGCTTGGATTCATCCCATATCATTTCTATACCCTTGATTATTTCCCGTTGCTCCCATGGTTCGGCGTAGTGTTAATAGGGATCATGCTTGGTAACTATTTGTATCCCTGCGGAAAAAGACGAAGTAAAATAAACGACTATAGTAAAAAATTACCGGTGAAAGGTCTGTGTTTTCTCGGCAGACACTCACTAATCATTTATCTTGTACATCAACTGATTCTTGTTGGGATCATTTATCTTTTTTTGTGATCTTCATACAGTAGGTTTAGGGATGGTACTTCAACGCCTTTTCCTTTCTCGATATGTCCAACAACCTTTGCTTTTGCATTCGATGACTTCTTGAGATTTTTAAGTGTCTCTTTTACATCATCCTGTGCGACAACAACCGAAAAACCCATCCCCATGTTGAAGGTTTGATACATCTCTTTATCATCGATGTTTCCGTATTTTTGTAAAAAGGTAAAAATCTGCGGAGGTGAGATTGGTTCATCGATAACATATTTCACCGTGTGTTTCAACCGTGGAAGATTTCGCAGTCCGCTTCCTGTGATATGCGCCAGTCCGTGAACCTTCACCTTTTTTAACAGATCGACGATTTCTCTGACATAAATACGTGTAGGAGTTAGCAAGACCTCACCAATTGTTTTTCCAGGGTAGAATCCTTTTGGAAACAAATCAAGATAAGAGAGCGTATTTATTTCTACGACTTTACGCACAAGGGTATACCCATTCGAATGCACACCGCTGCTCTCAAGACCAATAATCGCATCACCAGGAATTATTTTTTCTCCGAGAACGATGTTCTTTTTTTTCACATAGGCTAGACAGGTTCCCGCAAGATCAAAACCGTTGATGATTTCTGGGAGATCTGCTGTTTCCCCGCCGATGATTGAGATGTTAGCAAGTTTTGCACCCGCCGCTAGTCCTTTGCCTATTTCTTTAGTCATCTCCGGGTTTGGATCATCAACAGCAAGGTAATCTACAAAAGCTAAGGGTTCAGCACCAACACAAATCGCATCGTTGACATTCATCGCGATACAATCAATACCCACCGTATCCCATTTTTTCATGACGGATGCAATCTTGACTTTTGATCCTACACCATCGGTACAGAGGACAAGAGCATATTTATCAAATTCAATCATTCCTGCGTAGTGACCACCCAGTGGTTTTCCGATACCTGTTCGTTTAAAATTTATGCTGGAAAGCAAGGTTTCTATTGCCTGTTCTTTTTCTTTGATATCAACCCCGCTGTCTGCATACGTCATTTTTTTCACAATGATCGCCTCGTTTTCCCTTAGAGTACGAAAACAGTTGGGTTGTGATAAACTTTTTGAACGAAGCAGGCTTCTCTATATCTGTGAAAAAACTATCCGATCTAGGGGAGCGAAACGCCATTAGGCTTATTGAAACAATCCTTTCTAAGGGAGACGCTGCAGTGGGGATTGGTGATGACTGCGCTGCTTTTGCAATAGGGGATGAATATCTTTTGGTTACTACAGATATGATCACGCAAAAAACCCATATCCCCAAGGGGATGATGCCGTATCAGATCGGGTGGTTTGTGGTTGCGATTAATCTTAGTGATATTGCTGCGAAAGGCGGAAGACCGCTTGGTTTGGTTCTTGCCCTTGGTTTACCGAAGAACACATCTGAACTGTTTCTCAAGGAACTGCTTAAAGGAGCTGATGCCTGTGCAACACGCTTTGATACCAGTATCGTTGGTGGTGATACAAAGGGGAACTCTGAGATCACGATTTGCGGGACTGCTTTTGGATTGGTAAAAAAAGATGAGTTTATACCAAGGAAAGGAGGAAAAATAGGTGACGTTGTTGCTGTCACAGGAAGTCTTGGAAAAGCAGGGGCAGGATATCTTGCGAGTACGCAGCGTATCCGTGATACTACGCTGTTGAAAGGGTTGTTTGAACCAATACCTCGTATTCGGGAAGGACGAATACTTGCTTCTCTGAAGGTTGTCTCGTCGTGCATGGATATCTCTGATGGACTGTCTTCATCGTTGTATCAGCTTAGGGATTTGAATCAGGTTGGGTTTGAAATCTATTCTGAAAAACTGCCGATAGCCTCTGAACTATTACAATTAAAGAAACGTCTTACTATAGATGTGACGGAGTGTGCGGTTCACTTTGGTGGGGATTATGAATTGTTATTAACTATTTCTTCTGAAAACTTTGAAAAAGCAAGAAGAAAAATAGAAAAAATAGGATTATCGCTTACGGTTATTGGAAAGGTTACGAAAAACAAAGAAATCATCATGAAATTAAAAAACAAAAAGAAAATCCTTGAAAACAAAGGATATGAGCATTTTAAAAAAAATGATTATTAAATAGCCATCTGGAGAAAATAAGGCGGACATTGGGTACTTCTTGTCCCATAAAGTTCTTAAAGGAGGAAAACGAACACTATAGATAGAGATCTATGCGTATACGATACATTATCCTTGCAGTCCTTCTTGTTATTGTAATTATCCTTCCTGTGTTCTACTTTTCAGGATATTTAGACAACGTTGTCAACCTACATCAAAAACCTACGATTAGTATCACCTATCCGCAGAACGATGAAACCGTATCAAAACTTGTGATGATCAGCGGGATTGCGTCTAATCTAAAAAATGATGCATCAGTCCTCAGCGTTGAAGTACAAATAAACAACGGAGAATGGGCTCTTGCAGATGGAACCATAAAATGGAGCCTCAGCTGGGACGCATACACCGCATCAGACGGCTCGTATACGATAAGTGCACGCGCCTACGATGGCATAGAGTATTCAGATATCAAAAGCATCACTGTTCAAGTTAACAATCCAGAATCAAATGATGCAGATTCTGGTGCGCATAAATGGGCTATTTTTATTGCAGCTGCAAACTTTCCCGAAGACAACAAAAGTAAACTAGGAAACGGAGGACTCAGCCTTGCAGAAGAAATGGCAGCATATTTCATCGATACATACAACTATCCTGCATCCAACACGTTTATCTTGTTTGATGACGGCTGGATCCGATCAGATAACGGTTACGGTGAGCGCATACAAACATTACAGGAGCGTACCCACACATACGACATCACCTATGGCGCGGCAAAGAAAAAAACAGTACTTGACATCCTTAACTACGTTATCAGCGAATCAAACAAATACAAAGACAGCGAAGTGTTCCTCTGGGTTTTCAACCATGGATACGGAAATGAAAACAAAACATTTACCGGTGGAAAAATCCTTTCCCGCAGCATCATTTTCCTCTGGGATGATACCATGACCGACAAAGAACTCGGGCAGGTGCTAAAACCGCTGAAATCAACAAAAACATGTGTTATCGTCGATGCATGTTACAGCGGAGGGTTTGCCGATAAAACCATTTTTGAACGCCCAACATCACTTCTCCTTCATTCCGGTATCCCTAAAGTGGGAAGGGTTGTGATTGCCGGTGCAAGTAAATACAGAAAAGGATACGCAAGCACCACAGAAGGACCCCTGTTTACGCTTTTGTGGTTTGAAGGATTAAAAGACGGAAAAGCAGATGGATATAAACCTGGTTTGCTTGGTCGCGGCAGACCAATGTACCTTAAATTTTTCAAAGATGGGAAAGTCTCAGTGGAAGAAGCATTTTACTACGCTAGATACGTCCTTCGCACAGATTCCACATTAAAAGACTATAAATCCATGCAGCCGCAGATAAACGATGATTATCCTCACAGAGGAATAATCCTGTTGAACCGAAAAGAGATGATCCTGGGATAAAATTAATAACGGTCATAGGGCTTTGAAACCTGAAATGAAGAGCGAAGCGTGTTTTTGGATACCAAGTGATAAGAAACTTCAGTGTCAGTTATGTGCCCATGCCTGTATGATCTCTGAGGGAAAAACTGGTTTTTGCGGCGTACGGAAAAACGAAAACAAAAGACTCTACTCATTGATTTATAGTTCCTGTACCTCGGTCTCAGCAGATCCTATTGAAAAAAAACCGCTGTTTCATTTTTACCCTGGAACCTCGGTACTGTCTTTTGGGTCCATCGGCTGTAATTTCCGTTGTCCGTATTGTCAAAATTTTACGATTTCTTCTGCTGGCGCTGATGACCGGTCTCTGCAGGATATCACCCCAGAAGATGCGGTAGCAATGGCAAAAACAGATAACTGCAAAGGAATCGCCTGGACATATAACGAGCCCACCATCTGGTATGAATATACGTTAGATACTGCAAAACAAGCAAAAAAAGAAGGCCTGTACACGGTGTATGTCACAAACGGATACATCAAAGAAGACCCGCTCAAGGAGATATCCCCGTATCTTGATGCGATGAACATCGATGTCAAAGCATTTGATGAGAAATTCTACAAAAAGATCTGCCAGGCGAAACTGGAGCCAGTACTGCAAACATGTATCATTGCAAAAAAACTAGGTATTCATATTGAGCTCACCTATCTAGTGATTCCCGGATACAACGACTCCTTAGAAGAGATAAATAAGTTCTGCAAATGGGTTGTTGACGCTCTTGGTGTTGATATCCCGGTGCATTTCTCCCGGTTTCATCCAGATTATAAGATGACAGATGCACCAGTTACACCTGTTGATAGCCTTATTCGTATTTATAAAGAGGCTAAAGATGCTGGTTTGCAGTATCCGTATCTGGGAAATGTCCCTCATGGATCCTATGAGAACACGATCTGTCCGTCCTGTGGGGCTATCTGTATCGAGCGGCATGGATACACCATTAAATTAACTGGTTTTAAGGAGGGAAAATGCATCCATTGTGGAACGAACATCCCTCTCATTTTTGATTCAAAAGAGCAGAAAAGATAGGGTACCGATAGGTTGTTTATCCCTATGAATAATTAAAATTCTAAATATATAATAAAAAGGAAAAATTTAATAAAGGGGGAAGTATACTTATAATTACGGGTAAATAAAAATAAGACCCGATAATAGGTGAACCAAATGAGTCCTCTGAAAGCAAACGATAAATTGATTATCATTGGGGGTATTATCGTCCTTGTTGTCGCAGTTATAGGAATTGCTCTGTACGTTCAGCCGACACCAGAAACACCAACGATTCCGCTGCCAAGCCAGGGAACAGATACCTACGATGTCACCTGGAGTGAACGATCCGGTTCTCTTCAAGAAATATCTGAGTTTGCAAGTAAAAAAACACCCTACGAAGGCAACGTAAAAATCCTGGTGGGAAACATTAAAAGCATCACGTTTAACCTCAGCTGGATCGACGACAAAGCATTCTTGAAAAGATTTGGCTTAGACACACTAACAATAGAAATCACTACACCAGATGGAAAAACCTTTACTGAATCAGCAAAGAGCGCAAAAAGAACCAAGGCAGGAAACATTGCATTAACTGTTGATGTAAACACGAACATGCCTTCAGATGATCCGATTACTGCAACAAGTCAAGCAGATGCAGAAAAACAAATCCAGGATATGCTAAGCAACAAATGGATGAACAAAGAAATCACTGTGAAAGTCAGTGTAAAAGTCGGGGGACTTTTCCTGAAAATATTTGACAAAGGAAATGATTTCACATTAATAGTAGATTACCAGTACTACAAAGGCAGCGTCACACCAATTAATGTAAACGATGAGAACAAACCAACCAGTCTAGAAGAAGACTGGCGTGCAACACCATTCTTCAGCACATCGCTTATCGGAAGAACATAAAATCGCTCTAAGGATCATTCTACGATTTTATACCGCAGAAACGCGCCAACTCCTCCGATTCCCTCAAATTTTTTTCCAGTCTCATGAAGCACATTAATAATCGTAAATTTACTATTGGTTTTCCGTGCTAATTCAAGGAGACGCTCACCTTCTTTACTGCGGACAAACGTATCAACAATCAAAAGATGCACAACCGCTCCTCTGTTGAGGGCATCAGAGACCTCTTTTTTCCCGTACGTCACAAGACCTTCTTTTCTGATCTCCTCAAAAAGTTTTTCCACAATCTGCGTTTCAAAAGAGACTCGATTCTCCTTTGTAACCTTGTCTGCAACCCCTAGCTTGATTGCTTCATGAACACCATTTAATCCTGCTGAACCCGTACTCAGAACGGTATACGGGGTGAACAACTCTGGCTCTTTGTCTTTGCCGTACTTCACAAAATGTTCCCTGGCAAACCCAGTACCAACAACAATCAACGGCACCTCAGGTTTCTTATATGTTTTCATCACCGAGATGATATCACCATAATACTCACTTTCCGTATTGACGCCTTCATACATCTTACCTGATCGATGGGAATCAATGTCTGCGACCCACTGCACACCACTCTGCCGAAGAACAGCTATCGTCGCAGTATCCTCATCAAGTGAAACAAACAACAAGAACGGCTGCGTCCGCTGCCGCACCGCCTCTTCAAGACGATCCAGCTCATGCTGCTCCCACCACTCTTTCACAATGGTGAGTTTCTCCATCTCCTCAGCAGTAACATTGAGTGTATGGTACGAACCAAGAGCCTGCGGCCCCTCCTCAATAGTTCCCTGGATACGCAGCCGATCGGAAAACTCATGAAAACCCTTCTTCTCAACTCGTATCCCAAGCATCATCCGCACTTTCTCAATTTTCTTTGAACGGATTTTATCATCGCTTTGTTCAGCGGTGCGAAACGTGACCGCACGAACAAGATCTCCCTCTTGGATAATGTTGTACAAATGCCATAGATCATCCAGATTCTCAGGAATAACCTTTATCTCCCCTTTCCGTAGATCTTTAAAGACTATTTGCACAAACTATCCTCCTTTTATTTCACCGCAACACCAACGGTTTGTGTAATCTGAGCATCACCTGGCGGAAACACCCTAAGGACGTCATCGCTAGAGGCATCAAATGCTTTTGACAACAGATGGGAAAGCGTGCTGCTTTTTATGGTTCCTGGTGAGATAACCACGTATTTTTCAGTTTGACTTTTCACGGTTTCAAGAGCGCCTGCCATGACTCTTTGTTCTCCATCCAGTTGTACCTGCCCGATGGCAAGCTGCATCGGACAACGAACATAGTTACGTTTCCCCCGGATAATAAATGCGCCTTTCGGAAGAAAATCACCGCTCTCCGGCGTCTTACTCACCTGCTCAGGAAGTACCCAATACGCCTGCGCTTCACCATACTGCTTCCATGCCTTAGAAAAACACGCACCAAACACACAGGCTTCCTCAAGAGTTTTCTCAGAGATTGGTATGATTTTCCCATGAATATCCTGGTTTTTTACGATACAGCTTGGGGCACCATGAACATCCGCATGAACATATCGATCACCGTCACCTAAGTATTTTTTGACTACTTGCTCGTTGGTTTTTACATCACGTCCGCCGACAATCACATTTCCCTCTGACGAAATACACCAACGGTACGACTCAAACCAAAATCGTTTCAAAGGAACCGTTGATTTCTTTTTTTCTTTTTCTATGATTTGTTTTGCTTGTAACGTCTCAATCTTTTTTTGTGTCTCAATAATAGCTATTTTTGCGCCATCGATTTTCTCCTTGTGTTTTTTACTGTCTTCGTATGCCTGCTGCGCGTTCTCCGATACGTTCTTACGAAAATCAAGAGAAATCTCATGCTGTTTTCCAGCATCATCTGATAGGAAAACAACAAGTGTGTTTTCCACAGGATCAAATGTCTTCACAGCGAGGTTTTTGTTGATTGTTATTATTCCTTCATCTTTTTCTTTCTGTCTTAAAAGCAGCGTGATCTGGTCAAGGAGATTTTGACAGACTTGATACTGCAGATAAATCAGGTCTCCTTGCTGTTTTTTCTGCATTACCTCTTTTTCAAATTCCTCGATAGACTGCTGCTGCTGGAGGAGCTGTCTTTGAAGTTTTTCTATTGCTTTTTTATGCGCAGTGATTGCTTTTGGTTCATCTGTTTTTTTGTTGATAAACTCCTCAAGACCAATGCTATAATTCTCGATAGCTACCGAATGTCTATCGTTGTAACTGAGAAACGGAATCGGAAGAATATTGACGATATCTTCACCTTCTTTAATGAAAACAGGGTGAAAATCTTTTTTTGTAAAAACATCTAAAAACGATTGTAAAACCTGATACAGTTTCTCGATAGACGCTTGATCCATCAGCTTTGTTTGTATGTTTTTATCGATACCCGCACGAAGACACAGCTCTTCAGCGTAAATACCGCTGAAATTAAGTGTTGTCGCAATGGTTCGAACAAGATCCTTTGTGCTCTCTTTAAGAAGTTTTTCAAACTCTTCAAACGAAAGATTAAACGGGTTTTTTGGCGCTGGCGGCGGTGTATAAAGCTCATGGGGTTTTATAGTTCTATGCGCCCAATGCTGCAGATAAAGCGGCTGAACAATTTTTTCTTCTGAATCTAAAAGTATGACGTTTCCGTTTTTAAACAATTCACAGATAAGCGTGTATCTTCCTTCTTTTGTCATAATACTGAATCTGATGATTCTGTCGAAATCCTGTTGTGTTATCTCTTGAAGGGTCCCATTCTGAACATATTTCCGAAGCATCATGGTAAACGCTGATGGTTTCTCAGGCATCGTGAACTGTTGTTGCGTCCGACAAATGAGTTCCCCGTTTCTGATAAAAATCGTTTCTTTCTGATTTGTGGCTCTTGTTTTAATTTTGATTAGTACTTCGTTTCGATTCATCTGATAGATTTTCTCAATATAGCTGCCGCGAATATTTTGGAATTCAGAGACAATGACGTAGATGTCGAAAGAGGATAGGCCTTGTTCCATGGTTTACGGATACCTTATATGTTGAACCAATAAAAAAGAATCGTATTGGTGTAAGGATGTTTTTATATGGGTTGTAAGTGTTTGGTGGTAGTTTTTTTAAAAAAATTGGTGGATTTTTATTTTTCAGGTAGATAACAAAATTTGTGAGTGGTTAGAAAACAAATATACGTGTAGTGTCGTATACTATTTGGAAATTTGGTCTCTATATCTCCCATGATTTCGTTTAGTTCGTTTGTATTTTTAAGAATAAATTCTAGTTCTAAATCAACATATCCAATTGTGTTATCAACGCAGAAAAAATTTGGATTTGATTCTGCATATCGGATGATGGGGCGGAGTTTATCCCGTTCTTTGAGTACAATATCAATTTTAAAGAGTTGATATCCAAGTTTAGAGAAATCAATATTTATTTTGTATCCTTGGATGACCTGTAGTGTTTTTAATTTTTTAATTCGGTAATGAATAACCTCCGGAGTTGACTTTGTGATTTTAGCAATTTGTATTAATGAACTTCTGGCTTTTGTTGATAAGATAGTCAATATCTGACGATCTAATGCATCGATGTCAATTTTTGTTGACGTATCATGTAAGAGGATGAGTTTTTTTCTATCAGATTTTTGATTGATGAGAAAGGCGCAGTCATATAGATGTTCTTGAAAATAGAGGGAAAAAATTTGGTTTGAAAAATAATCACGATATTTGTCTAATGTCTGTTTCCAGAACGTATAAAATTCAGGTATGTCGTTTACTGCCATAAATACGACAAGGTCATAACTGCCTTCGACTGAATGGAGGATTACCACATATTTTGATTTTAGGAAATAATCAATGATTTCTTTCTTTATTTTTGGAGTAACATATTGATATTTTATATAAAATCTAAGAAAGAGGTATCCTAGTTTTGAGATATCGATCATTGTTTTAAAATCTTTGATAACTCTTGTTTTTAGTAAATTATTTATTCTGTAGGTGATTACTGTTTTTGGTAAACCTACTTTTTTTCCTATTTGTGAGAATGATTGTCGTGCATCGAGCTCAAGCTCGTAGAGTATTTTTCTATCTTTTATATCTAAATCATCCAAATTTTTTTTATTCATTTTAGTATATTATTGATTTCTATTTAAATATACTTTTCGTTTTGGTCAACTTTTGAATGAATAAATTTATATGTTAAGTGTGACAAATATATACACAAGCATGTATTTGACATGCATGGAAGAGGTGATAAAAAAACGAAATATTGCATGGAAAAAAGGAGGCGGGGTTTTTCTGATAATATTTGGACGATCAGGACGGAAATATAATAAGTCCTTATCCTGGAAGGCAAATAAAAAAAAATATATAAGAAAATGAAAGGGGGAAAGGAAAGATATGGACATTTTGTTTGTATGTAATCAAACGAAATTGAAAAAATGGAGGAAAATATGATGTATGGTAAAAAAGTAATATTGAAAATGTTTGAACTATCGATTGTATTGATGCTACTGTTTGCAATGGCCGTGCCAATATGCAGTGCAGACGATGATCGTGATACTGATACTGATGGAGATGGAATAAATGACTTTGATGATCGATTTCCAAAAGATCATGACAATGATGGAATAGATGACATAATTGATGCCGACGATGATAATGACGGAATACCAGATAGACAAGATGCAAATCCAAAGGATCATGACAATGATGGGATACCCGACGGTAAGGACCGTGATGATGATAATGATGGGAAACCAGATCTGGGGGATCCATACCCACACGATCATGACAATGATGGACAGGATGACAGAAATGATGCCGACGATGATAATGATGGAATACCTGATCCAAAGGATGATTATCCATATGATCATGATAACGATGGTATTCCAGATAATATAGACGGTGATGATGACAACGATGGAATACTAGACAAAGATGATAAATTTCCATTTGATCATGATAACGATGGGATAGATGACCGATGGGACGATGATGATGATAACGATGGAATATCAGACAAAGAGGATCCGTTTCCATATGATCGTGATAACGATGGTATCCCAGATGATTATGAAATGATCGGAGACAGTGATGGGGACGGAATACCAGATTATGCAGATGAATTTCCGTATGACCGAGATAACGATGGTTGGAATGATGATATAGATCCTCTTCCGGACGATCCATCATATCCATATCATCCACCAGGGTGGTACATGAATTCTTATTCGACAGGGCAGAACAATCAAGTCGAAAATCTCCATTGTTAAAGCTAGGTGGATGTGAACAAATAAAAATCGCATCCATTTTTTTATTTTTTATCAGCTTACAAAACCTAATAACAATAATCGGATAAGTAACAGTTTATCTCTTCAGACAACAATATGATCATCATCGCCGTACAAAACTTTGTAGTTCCCAACGTCGTTACTCTGTACTTCCTGTTTTTCTCGTAAAAGAAATTATGTTTTCTAACGATTTACAAAAAGATGAATATACCGTATATTTTTCCAGTCATGTGCACTATTCCCTAGTGAATCATAGATGATGACGCTTATCTTGTGTTCTTTTATGAATGATCGATTTGTGAGATGCCAGCTGAACGGCGGCTCGGTATCCACATACGTTAGATTATCATCATAATAAAACTCGGCTCGTACAACTAGGGCTATCCCGGGTTTTACCTCAGCCCAGACCACGATATCACCAAGAACAATTGTTTTTAGATCAGAGATAGGAAACATTTCCCGTCCATCAAAATAAAGATATCCAAAACGCGGCGATGCGATGCGGACTTGTGGATTGGGGACATCGTGATCTGCAAGATATGCCATTGTTGCGGCTATGAGACGAGTGGTATTGACCAGATAACTAAAATTAACATTGTTGATGTCGTCTCCTGGCAGATGCATCTGAGGATTCCATTCCCCTTCGAAAAATGCAACAGTCTCAAAACCATATTCGATAAAGGAGAAATAATCGCTTCCCCCTCGGCCTTCTTCGTTTGTGACGCTGCGGGAAATATTGCTAAACGGAAGATTATACATGGAATTAATGTCAAATATTGTATCTACGACCCACTGAGCATCAGCTGTCGCAGGAGTACGGATTTTTTCTTTACCCTCTGCGGTTTCTATATGCCCAATCATATCTGCATTAAGGTCAACAATGATATTTTTATCCGCTTCATATGCCTCTTTTGCGTAGGCATGACTTCCGAGAAGTCCTTCTTCTTCACCAGAGACTCCAAGAAACACCACGGTGTGATTAAATGAAAATTTGCTGAGCGCATATGCTGCTGCAAGCACTGCTGCAGTACCGTCCCCATTGTCATCTGCTCCAGGGGTGGTTCCAACGCCGTCATAGTGAGCATTGAAAATCACGAGTTTATCATCGGTTATTCCTTGTTTTTTCCCCTCAACGTTTTGACTGTTGAATTTTCCGGGATGCCAGCGGTTCCCATATCCTGTCCAGTTCTGATATCGCGTCTCAAGATTCATAGATGTGAATTGTTGGTGGATGTATGTGGCTGCTTGTTGGCATCCGTAGGTCCCTGTTACTCTTGGCGCAAATCCAACGAGTGTGGTAAGATATTCTCTTAGTAATGATTCATTGATGCTGTCGATGATCGCAGTTATTTTTGGATCAGTTCTCTTTACACTATAATAGGGAGGTAATTTTATAAATGTATCTATATTGAAATAAGGATGGGATGGAGAGGCGCTGTTCCCCCTTTTTTTAAGAGATAAGGAGAGATGGGATGTAGAGGACGCGCCTCTCAATTAGGAGGAGAGCGTAGAGAAAGGGATTATTGATAGGATGGATGGGATCACTTCGCATCGATTGGATGGGAAAACCTCCCCCAAGGTTTTCGGGATGCGTAGTGATTGTGTGAGTGATGGGATGTTGGTTCATGATCTGCTCACCAAATTCGCCATGCGCTTATGCCTGGCATTAACCACTATGACATATATAGTATATAAATATTTCGCCATATGCATTGCATAAGTGATTACCAAAAACGAAATGCATAAATATTCAACACCACATCGGAGACTGTGGAAAGCTACCAAAAAGAACTAGACAACATCAAAACAATCCTCAAAGAAAACCCTAAAGGAATGACGGTCACAGACATCGCACATAAAATAAACATCAACAGAAACTCAGTCGCAAAATACCTAGACGTACTTCTCATATCAGGCAATGCTGAAATGCTATCATTTGGCCCTGCCAAAGTATACTTTCCCGCACGACGCATGCCACTCTCAGCGATGCTAAACTTCGTCTCAGATTACATCCTCATCATCGATGAAACATGTACCATCATCCAAGCAAACACATCATTTTTAGACTTCTTTAACATAGAACGAGGGAAAATTGTAAATAAACACATAGAACGAACACTTCTTGTTTCATTCATCGGAGAAACCTTCATACAAAACATAAAAGAAGCACTCCAAGGAAAAGAATGCACAGAAGAACTCTGCCTACGAACCGAGGAAAACGAGTTTTATTTATCATTTAGAGCAATCCCAACAGCCTTTGACGATGGAAAACACGGGGTAACCATCATCTTTACAAACATCACAGAAAAAAAGAACATCGAAACCGCACTCAAAGGAACCAAAAAAACGTACCGCACAGATACAAACGATAAAAAACCATAAAGAAAAAAACAAGAAAAACAAGACAACTATTTATTGTTTTTTAGCCTGCAATGGTAAGAATTCTCATGGTGCTCATGGTGATAAGCACAAACAATGTCAGAACAGCATTGGTTTTCAAATCAAAAACCTTCACCCATTCAAGCAACACAAGAATTGCATATGACAACACAATTAACAGACCCAACTGAGCGACAATGATTCCTGCAGATAAAAAAAGATCAGTGTTCGTTCCTCTGAAAATAGGTATGATGATCTCCCATATCGTCGCAAAATATGCAAGCAGCGCCACCGTCAACTGTGCCTTTGTTAACTCCTTCATCAAACAATACAACCGACTGGTTCCTTATAAAACTTTTTCACAATCAAAAAAACAAAAGCCGGTTGTTTTTTATACAAATCCTTTATTGTCAAACGCCACATATGACCAATACAGAAAACACAAAAAATGTACGACCAACGTACCGATTCGCCCTGATGATGCTATGCTGCATTGTGGTCTGGGCGTTCGCGTTCCCATTTATATCTCTCGCTCTTGAAGATCTTTCCTATACAAACCTCACACTCCTGAGATTCTTCGTCGTCTGCCTCCTCCTTCTCATAATACTTGCCATAAAGCCAAAAAAATTCTCAAAACTATACAAAAAAGACATAGTCCCCCTCTTTCTTTTAGGCTTCTTCGGCGTCATGATGTATCATCTCGCCTTAAACTACGGAGAACAATACATCTCACCAGGCGCAGCAAGCCTCATTATAGCTACATCACCAATATTTACCATCCTCCTCAGCGTATTTCTCCTCAACGAAAAATTCACCAAAAAAAAGATCCTTGGAACAACTCTTGCACTCAGCGGCGTCATCTTAATATCACTCTGGGGAAAACAAGGAGAAAACATCGAAATCAAATATCTCTTTGCAGCCCTAGCTGTTGTAGTCTCATCCATTGCAAGCGCAGCCTATACAATCGCAGGAAAAACACTCCTGAAAAGATACACCCCTCTTTCCCTTGTCAGCTATGCGATGCTTCTTGGTAGTCTCGGTCTTCTCCCGATCCTATTATTTGACACATCAGTTTTCTCTCAAGCAGCAGCCATGTCTTTATCAACACGTGGAGCAATTCTTTTTCTCGGATTGTTTTCAACAGTGATTGGATATGTCATATGGTATGTGGCTCTTGAAATGAAAACCGCATCTGAGATCAGCATATATCTCTACAGCATCCCTGTGTTCTCCACAATCATCAGTTATTTTATCTTTGGCCACATGATCACCATATTGTTTGTTTTCGGTGGTGTATTGGTCGTCATTGGTCTGATACTAGTAAATCTAAAAGAAAAATCAAAAAACCAACTGAAAATTAATAAAGGGTAAGAAAACTTTTATACAGGTGTATGCATAGTTGCCCTTAGAAAAAAAACGTGGATGAGATGAGAATACAAAAAATTGTCCTCATTGGTGGATTTATCTGCATCTGCTCATTGTTTGCTATTATTGGTGTTCACGCACAAGACGAAGCATCAGACAACAGAGTTACAGCAACCTTTGCAACAACGTTTCAAACAGGGACCGATTTACAGGCTGACATCACCATGGACGTCCAGCGGTTTACCACTGATAAAACATATACCAGCTCTGACATCAAAAGTACCAATACCTCTCAAGAGATACAGGACCTTAGGGCAATTATCAGATACTATTTATACGAACGTCTTAGAAGCCAATTCCAAGGAGTATACGGCGACTCATCCCTTTTAAATTTCACAATGCCTACATACAGTACAAGTACACAAACATTCATAGAAACATTAAATGTACAACTCTCACCATCATTTTTTAACCTCAACCAATCAGTCGATGCAGAATCATTCATCAACGGAGTCCTCGACATGGATGCAGTCGTATACTATACCTGCGATTTCAAAACAGAGACCGGATGGAACAACACCCATCAAATCATCCTTCCAAGTACGATACAGTTCCGCTACACCGATGGAATCGTCAGCGGACAAACAATCCAATGGAGCACAGAGAACTGGAACGGCCTTCATCCGAACAGAACAGGTAGCGTCTCCATTCAATTTACACATCCGACGACACCACATCAAACAACAGACGACATCTCCTTAGAATTTACACTAGACGCAACAAAGATAAAAACCACAACGTTTGATACAACATTCATCACAAACTCTCTAAACATCAGCTCCTACAACATCATGCCCTTTAGTATTACAAACATCGACGTTATCACAGCAGACGGCATACGATTATTTGTAAAAAATAATTTACTCTCCTGGGATGTCATATATCAAAAAACACTACAAAACCTCGAACAAACCATCAGTTCAACCATCGAGCAGTCAACATTCAACCAACCTCTTGACCTTACATTTACATGGGATTCTGAAACAACGACAAACTGTTCAACCCCTTATACGACAACACACATGGATTCAATACCACCCGTAAAAGCAACATTGACCGATGCAGATGTTGACCTTAAAATCTTCAATATTACCGCCAAAGCAGTATTTGGGCTTGCGAACGCTGGTGCTATCGCTGATGTTACATCCTCTGACATAAATTTTGGAGATAAACTCAGTGAGATCGGACGACCGTACACCTGTTCACTTATGTTGCCTTCAAATATTTACCTTACAGGAAAAAGCATCTACCAATGGAACGACACCAATCCGCCTTCAGGCGAACTCACATCAAGTATATCTCCTACGTACTCAAAAGAAGAAAAAAAGATGTACGTCACCACAGAAATCACAAAAATGGATTTAAATCTCCCAAGTTTCTTCACCGGAAAAACAGAATTAACCGCACCTCTCGACATCAAAGAAGATATTGATCTGTATCTTACGTCGCTCCCCGAGGAGTTTACCCTCCCTGAACACCTTTATCTTACATACTTAAACTCTGATGCATTCCGGTTATGCGCAGAAGAAAAAGTATTCACAGACCAAGAAACATCCACGTTTTTAGCAAACAAAAAACAACAGTTCGAAACTCGTATGTCTGAAATGCTCCATGGTTTAAAAATAAACGGTGCAAGTGATACCAACAAGTTTGCTGCGTCTCTACGCTGGGATGGCGACATCGCAAAAATGGATAAAAACACGCCTGTGATTGTTGCCTCAAATGCACGTTGCATCTACCCAGTTGCATGTTCTCTTTCTCTGGCTCCGCCGAGTTTTAGTATCTCCACCCAAAACATTACACTCATGGGTTTTACTGACCAAAGCGTCACCTACCGATTTGTTTTCCCCAAAGGAATCACGGTCACTGCATCTGATACGCTAGAAAAACAAATAACCTATGGAAAAACCATTGATGGGACGAATTATATCGAACTCACATTAGATGAGAAAGATTCGCCAGAGACCGACGCTCTTTTATTTACTATGACTGCGGATCCTTTGTACGTTCTTGGACTGTTTCTCCCCTGCATCCTTACATTGTTCCTTGTAATTATTCTTATTGTCGTCATCTACCTCATCAGAAGGAAACGAGGACCGCTCTTTGTGCGAGGAGAAAAGAAACCTCGACGACGAAAGTCACGACGAACTGAGGAATCAGAGGAAGCGGATGAAGAAGGTGGTTTTGAAGGACAAGAGTTCTACGTACCGCCGCCACCCGGATCTCGCTAAAAAAAAGTTTATCGTTGTTTTCTATAATGAGAAATAAGTTTAAGGAGCGAGGGTTTTTTCTTTACCAAAGGCATAACCAGATGTGAGGGATAATCAATTTCCCCATACGAATTAATGATTTCGATGGTTTCTTCGTTATTTAATTTTTTAATGTAGGCATCCATATCTTTATCTTGAAGATGGGTAAAGATTTTTCGAAACCTCATTCCAAGTTGAAGTTCTTTTCCGATTTCATCAGTCCATTTTTTATGATACTGGCTCAATGTTTTTTCGGTGAATGATTTTTGTTGCAATGCCTCAATTGCCACACGGGCACAAAAGCGTGCACTGAGCAAACCAGTGTAGATGCCGCCTCCTGAGGTTGGTTTTACTTGTGCAGCAGCATCGCCGACAAGTATGACATGATCGCTGACTGTTTTTTTTGGTGCACCTAATGGGATCCTAGAATCAAGATTGGCATCTGTTATCTCGGCACCAATCCCCTTCAACATTTCTTTTGGTTCTGGAAGATTAAATGCTTTTCTTATAAATGAATGCGGTCCATCTGCACCGACGACAATATTTCCTGCTAGCTGTATTTGATTGTTTGATTGTTTTGCGTCAAGTACTATAGTATGATCTGTTTTTTTTGCTGATATGACTCGTGTACCAGAGAAAAGCGAGACCCCTGCGTTCATTGCTAGACTGGCAAGTTTTGCATCAAACTGTGTTCGATCAATTGCGAATGCATGGAGTTTATCCCCTCCGACACCCAATACGTCTCCTGATGGAGAATGAATGTTTGCTCCGTAAATCTCATTTTGTACAATGTTTTGTGAAGGGATTTTGAATGTTTCAAACACACGCGGGGTGATGAGACCTGCACATTGTACGGGTAGACCTATATGCGTATGTTCTTCAATGAGTGCGACTTTGTATTGTTCTTTCGCTATTTCTGATGCAACAAAACATCCAACAGGGCCTGCACCAACCACCATTACATCGTACTGTTCCATTCAGTGGAGTATATGGTAGCAAAGATTTATAAAAAAACCGGTATTACGGTGGACAATGATTCTAGCAAGCCTTACCAGCCACTTGTTCATTTTTTCAAGACGAAACCATACAAATAAAGCAAATGACGAAGAAGAAGAAAATTTCACCAAACAAAACAATCTTCTCTGCAGATTTGTATTCGATGGAACCGGAGTTAAGGTCGGTGAAACCGTATCTCTTGCTGGAGACATCATTATTATAAAAAATGGGAAAAAATATCTCGGTGTTCCTCTGAAACACATTGATGAAGAAGGAAAAACCCTGATGGTCAAAGGATTGGTTGACTTTAGTAAAGCAGAAGAACTCGGTGAAGAGTGGCGGAAGAAATCATTTCGTGACTTTAACCAAGATGTGAACCATGATGGGAAAAACAATATCGTTTGATTATAAGATGGTTATTGTTACCAGAAAAGACCTTAAATTATCGCCTGGGAAACTCGCTGCACAGGTCGCTCATGCCGCTGTTGATTGTGCCTTATCAACAAAAAAAAATAAACCAGCCTGGTTTGCAAAATGGCATAATGAGGGTGGGAAAAAAGCTGTGGTAAAGGTTGAATGTGAAGAAGATTTCTACTTTTTAAAAGAAAAAGCAGAAAAACTTGGTATCGTGGCAAATCTTATTATTGATGCGGGTCACACGGAAATACCTGCAGGGACAAAAACCGTTCTTGGTCTAGGTCCTGCACCAGATAATTTAATTGATCAAATAACTGGTGATTTACCACTTCTCTAATGATTTTGTTTTTTTAAAATATTTATTAATAGCAACTGCAGGTCCGCACGGAAACGACATAAAAACAAACCAATAACTAATAAAAACAATCAAAAACAACAATAAATTTAAATAAAACAACAACGTATAAAATAATAAGGAAAGAAAGAAACTATGGGGCGAAGGTTGGTCGTAGTCGGAGTTACAGGAGTAATTTTCCTCCTGATATTAGCAATGTTTCCATCGATTGTGAGTGCACAAAAAGTACAGTTAAACGAAACGCAGAAAAATGTTTTTCAACATTTCAAAGATAAAATCGAAAATAAACTTTGGGAACCAGGAAATTTTCTTGATGATATCATGGTTTTAATTTTTATGATCATTTGGCTACTTGTAACCGGGGGAGTAGGACCTGGTGCACCATGAATAATAAAATCCTCATCGGAAGCATCGGAATAATATTCTTACTTGTTCTTATGTCATTTACATCAGTTGTTAGTGCACAAACAACAAAGAGAACAATTAATGTAAGGATGCTTCAACAAATAAAAACATTTGTAAAAAACACTGAATGGTTTCCAGGACAAATTCTCGGAACACTTTTCGTTGCATTTTTAACTTTATTATGGTATCTGACTAAATGGTTAATATCACCGCATAATTAAAAAGAGAAAAATACATGAACAAGAAAATCCTCATCGGAAGCATCGCAGTTGTTTTTCTGATTCTTTTTGTTTTATTTAAACCTACGGTTGATGCCAGATCACTTACAAAAGACAGCACAAACAAATTACTAAAAAATAAGATTATTTGTAGTCCTGGTCATTTTATTGATATTTTACTTATGCTTATTTATGGTACTATTGTTCTTATTTTTGCCATCCTTGGATATGAAAATCATTTCAGTGATATAATGAAATATTGGTCGCCATAATTCTTTTTATAAAATAATTAATTATAAATGTGGCGGCAGACCTGTAGTTTTCTACACTATCGCTTGAAGCCCTCGAAGGTTCTGGTGCATAGTAACATATATTGTAAAAAGATATAAATAGGGATAACATATTTTATATACAAGTAAACATATAAATTTAGTATGGTAATAACGATGACAAAAACATTGATAGGTATTATTGCATGTGTTCTCATAGTACTTCCAGCCTGTTCATTTACAGCGATGTCTGCTAACTATAGATCTAATCATGCTGAAGAAAATACTAGGCCTCATCTAGATTTTTTAGTTCAACCTCAAGCAATTGGTTGGGGCTTAATTCTATGGAACTACGGCAAACACCCTGCTGTTTTTGTTACATATGAAATTGAGATGAAAAAAGTGGGGAACACAAAGGTAATCGGCGGCAATCAAAAAGGAATCATTCCAGTACTACGTACAAGAGATACTTTATTTATACATCCACTGAATTTTCCAATGGTAAAAATGATTTATCCATTCGGGTATGGCGAAGTAGAAATTACTGTACATGTTTCCTGTAAAAACGCTAACTATGATGTGACACAGACGAAACATTGGATCATCAATGGATTCAAACTAATGCCTTTAGCCGATCAAGATTAAATTAGTAGAATACAGTGCTCTGCGAAAAGAAAAACAAAGAAGACGTTGTAATTATTTCATCATACGGTTAATCGTGTTTGACTTTTCGTCTTATAGTTCGCCAAATCTTTAAACATATCATCTTCTTGAAGAACAACCAACAAATCTTTCGTGGAAACAGGCACCTGGATCTCCCTGGTCCGTCCATATCTTCCTTTAGAGATCACACGTGCTGTAATGATCCCAAGCATATCAAGCTCGGAAACCAGATCAGTAATCCTTCTCTGTGTTAAACAATCATACCGCGCTTTTTTACATAAATCCCTGTAGGTTTCAAACACCTCACCCGTCGTCATCATCTGATTTGCGCCTTCTTTTTTGTTCTGTTTGTTAATAAGAAGAATAGAAAACAAAATAAGTTTTGACTGATTGGGTAACGTGCGAACAACCTCTGTGATGTGATCGATTTCTATCTTATGCTGTGCCACTCGCACGTCTCTGTTTGTTATTCTCTTTGCGTTGCTTCGTTCCGCGATCTCCGCAGAAACTCGTAAAAGATCCAACGCCCGCCGTGCATCCCCATGTTCCTGGGCAGCAAGTGCAGAACACAACGGGATCACATCATCGTCGATTACCTGAAATTTTAACGCCATCTTCACCCGACGTTCAAGAATATCCTGAAGCTGACCGGCATCATAGGGATAAAAAATCATGTTTTCCTCCCCAAGACTTGATTTTACCCGGGGGTCTAAAAACTCAGTGAATTTTAAATCATTTGAAATCCCGATAATAGATACTTTTGCAGTTACAAGATCGCTGTTAATACGAGAGAGCGTATAAAGCGCTTCATCTCCTTTTAGTTTGTCAACTTCATCTAAAACAATAACGGTAACACCTTCATCTTTATCCATCATCGAACGAACTTTTGCATAGACCTCATCAGTTGGCCAACCGGTGAACGGAACATGTTCATTCCATTCTTCTATAAAATGGTTTGCAATGTTTTGCAACAATCGATATTGAGTATCAACAATTTCGCAGTTCATGTAAATATAATTTACATGCTTTCCTTTTTCTTTCCCTTTTTTTATTAGTTCTTTTCCAACAAATTTTGCAACAGCTGTTTTACCGGTACCGGTTTTTCCGTAAATGAAAACATTTGATGGTGTTTCACCGCGTAACGCAGGGACAAGAACTGATGCAAGATCCTTGATTTCTTTTTCTCTGTGGGGGAGAATCTCAGGCATGTACGTCGGCCGCATGACTTCTCTGTTTGTAAAAAGCCCTTCTGATTTTAAAAGCGTACCGAATAAATCTTCACCAACTTTCTCTTTTATCGTTGTAACACTCCCCCGTATAAATCAGAAAGTAAGTGATTGGAGTATAATAACTTTTATGTAATTAATGCTACATTTTCCTTGCGTTTTTTTTGTGAGTTATATCTGTTGAAGACGAATGGGACGGGGGGGAGCATTTCCTATGGAACGGAAGGGCGTTGCCGATTTCATTTTAAAATTTTTTTAAAAATATATTTTTAAAAATCAGAACATTTAAATAAACCAAAATTCATACCGAAATGACTATACTACGTCACAGTTTCTGTTCACAAATTATACAAAGGCACTTTTTATGAGTTCCATGAGAAATGAAGGGGTCTGGGCTGAAACCTGAATTCCGCAGGTGATCGTTCTTTTCTTGATTAGAACACATTTCGCACTTCACATTTTTTTTGGTTTTCAGCCAGTAAAAAAGGCTGAAAAACTATGATCCTGGTGTTTTTCCACAGAAAATCAGAGTATTGATCC